>CAZGMX010000018.1:21428-23107 GCA_964526865.1 uncultured Actinomycetota bacterium
ACGGTGTCGACGTCGGGCGGTGGCGGCTGGGGGCCGATCAATCGGCTAGCTCTTGCGGGGTCCGACAATCAGCAAGCCGCCGCCTGCGACCAGCGCCGCCACGCCGGCCCACACCGGTATGGTGACGGTTTCCCGGTCCTTGACGGTCAGCTCGACGGGACCGACCTGCGCCCTGGAGGTCTTTTTCGTATAGGTGAAACCGCCGTACGCGAGGGCCGGCTGCCGGTGGTGGGTTTCGCCGCGCGCTGGTTCGTGGGGGGGCAGGGGGAGAAGTCATGGGGTAGAGGGCAGGGGGAAGGGGGTGGATATAAGTTATTAAAAACTCGTAACATACGAATCTATGAAATCAAGGCGCCCCCCCCTTGACAAAGCACTTTTTATGATATATAATGACTGCGGAAACGAGAGGGCGTTACAATGATTCAAAAGCGCCATGCGCTGTTGATAAAACTTATTTCCTGGGCGATCATTCTGACATTCTTGCCCACGAATGTTGTTTGGCCATACGTCAAAGGGCCCATTACCACAACAAGAGGCCACCGCTCCGTCCTAGCCGGCGCCCAGAACCAAGGCGAAGAGCAAATCAAAGACCTGACCATCGACGATCTCCTCAACATTACCATCCCAGAAAGCTTTGGAGCGATCAAAGAGCGCTTTCACGGTTCCGGCGAGCGCATGGTCATCATCTCCCAGGACGCCCACGCCAACTACGAGGCGCAAAAAAATCTGGCCAACATCCTGGACTTTTTACAGAAGGGCAAGACCCGCGGCAACCTCAATCTGGTCGCCGTCGAAGGGGCCGCCAGTGAAATCGATCCCTTTATCTATCGCGCCATGGACGACGACAAAATCCGCGAAATGGTTGCCGACCACTTCATGAAAGAGGGATTTGTCTCCGGCGCCGACTTCTTCATCATCAACACCAAGGACAAGGCCAAGGCCGTCGGGATCGAGACCCCCGAACTCTACCGCGAAAATCTTGCCTATTTCCGCAACACCCAGGGCGTGAAGAAAGACATGCAGAAAGACATCCAGGCCATGACGGCCCTCCTGGACAATCTCAAGAAAAAAGTCATGACCGATGAGCTGATCGCGGTGGTCAACAAGGAGCAGGAATACGAAAAGAGCGTGGTCAAATTCACCGACTACTGCCTCTTTCTCCAAGACCAGGCCAAAACATACGGCGTCAATTCCAGGGCCTACGCCAATTTTTACCGCGTCATCCAGGCGCTGGAAATTGAAAAGCAGGTCCAGCAGGACAAGGTGAATGCCGAGCGCACCGCCTTCATCGAGGACCTCCAGAAAAAAGTGGTCAAGGAAGAAATGGCCGACCTGGTCGCCAAGAGCCTTTATTTCCGCCTGGGCAGGATCTCCAGCAAGGAATTTTATGGATATCTGGTCATCACCGGCGCCAAGTATCAAGTCGAAATCTCCAAGTTTCCCCAGTTGTCCCGCTACATCGAGATGGTGACGATCTATGACCAGATCAACATGGACGATTTGTTTGTGGAATGCCAGCAGTTGGTCCAAAAGATCAAAGACGGCCTCTACAAAAACGACGACCAGCGCCAGATGGACCAGATGATTGCCCAACTGACCATCCTGGATAAACTCAGCAACCTGGAGCTCTCCCGGCCGGAGCTGGAATACTTCAAAGAGCACAAGGCCGAGATGGACGG
>CAZGMX010000018.1:23117-27070 GCA_964526865.1 uncultured Actinomycetota bacterium
GATCGACCCGGATATGGTGGAAGAACATAACCTGGCCGAGATGGACGGTGCCAAATACGTCGCCCAGCTGGAAAAGTGGACGGCCAATACCGGCAGTGCCTACCGCGTGGATCCCGCGTGGGCGGGCGTCACCGGCAAGCTGGATGAGATGGAGGGCTTCTACCAAAAGGCCGTTGAGCGCGACGACGCCATCCTGGACAACACCCTGGCGCTGCTCAAAAAAGAAAAGAAGAAGGCCGTTTTTCTGGTGACCGGCGGTTTTCACACCAAGGGTGTCTCCAGGAAACTGCGCGAAAAGGGAGTCACCTACATGGTCATGACCCCGCGCGTCGCCCAGTCCACCGACGAGACGATTTATGTTTCCCGCATGATGAACGAACTGACCCCCTTCCAGCGCCTCCTGGCCCGCAAAGGCAACCGGCTGGCGATCGAGGACAAGAATGTTGATCCGAGTGTCCTGATCAGTCCAGAGTCAAGGGCAGCTGCAGCGGCGTACAGTGCAGAAGTTGCGGCGATTCTTGCAATGCTCAAGTTGTCGTCAACTCCGTCATTGCGAGGGAGCGCAGCGACCGAAGCAATCTCGGCGTTAAAAGGAGCACTGGAACGAAACGCAGTCGGCTACACCCTCGCCCTGGGAGAAACCGGCAACGCACTGATTCTCACCAATACAGCAACAGGTGCGGCGCATACCGTGCAAGCCTACACCGGCACAACCCCAGCGCCAAGCGCCCAGATTTTTTTCAGATCAGACGATGGCACACTGCAGATTGCCCTGCTTCCCGCTGCCGCGCCAGCTGAAGCGGCTATCCCTGCCGCCGAAGCTACGGAAAAAGCTGCCGCCCCCCGCGCCCGCGCCGCCGGCGTGGCGGGGCAGTTGGATAAGGACGAAACAGCTGCGATGGAAGCGATTGAAAGGCAGGCCCAAGCGAAGATTCAGGAACGTAAACTGCAATCAGTCTCACTGCAGACGTTTTTGAGTGTTTTTGGAATACAGGACGTAGGGAAGGTTGAAAACGGACAGGTTCTTGCGGGTCTCTTGGGAAGAGTGGGGTTTGTTGACCTCGGTGCGGGCACGTACGACTCGGATGACGATTTATCGTATGCCAAGCACTATTTCTTTTTAGGGAAGGACAAAGCTGCTTCTGCTGTTTTGTTGCCTGCGGAAAAAGACGGTAGTGTTCGCGCGGCCATTCCTTTTGCTTTGGGTCAAGTGCTAAAACGTGCGCAAGCTGGTGCGCTGTTGAATGAAGGCGAAAAACTCCAGCTGCCGGATTTGATGCTGGCGCTTTTTCATGAGGGCGTGGAAGGAAGAATGGTTGCTACGGTCATGACGAAGATACCTCCAGAGTCGATGGATAAAATGAAGAGCAATGTACAACAACTCGGGCATCTTTCCGGGCTGGATGCTGAGGCCGCGTTGCTCCAAAGTTTAATTAACGCAAGTCCGGATATCAAAAAACTCCTGGCGGAAGCACAGTTGGATGCCAATTATTATCGCAATCACAGATACATACAGGCCCTTAAGAATACGCCCAAAGCTATTGCCCAATTGCGTGCCAGGATTGCTGGGGAAAAGGACGCCCACGACGCTATCCAAGCAAATGGTTTATTGCGCGAGGGTGGTGCGGACGGGTTTGCCTACGCCATGTCGCGAGCTGTAACCCAAATGGCGGAGGCAAGACTTCGTGCATTGGACGATCAAACCGGTACTGCGCGAAGCCTGATGCCCAATCTTGATGCGGTAGCTCCGCTGAAGAATCGTGCTGGGGCCCTCGTTCACGTTTCCGGGCTTTCCGAAGATGAGCTCAGAAATCAGCTTCTAAAGCTGAAAACTCGGGTAGGAGAGGGACAATTGTCTAATACAAAAGTTGTGGACACTCTGGTATTCATCACAACAAAGGATGGAAAGGGGAAGATAGAGTTGTCACGCGATCCCGGAATGCCAACGTTGGAAATAAAAGATGGCACTACTATTATCAAAGTCAATCCAGAAGATATGGAGGTGGTCCTAGCAGGCATAGGCATACAAAATGTGACCCTGCAGAGACAGATTCGTCGGGCGCTTAGTTTACCTCAGCCTCAGATGGCTTTTGACAAGGTTGCCGCGCTTGCCGAGCTCAGGCAACAAATGGCCGCCCCCCGTGCCCGCGCCGCCGGCGTGGCGGGGGAGTTGGATGCGGACGGAGTCGGAGTCGAAGCCATGGCCGAAATCGAAACAGCCGCGCGAGAGGCATTGGATATAGATGTCGTTCAGGGATCAGAGGCCGTCAAGGGCATTCTGAAATCCCTGGGCGTTGATCCAGGTAGTGCCGCGGGCAAACTTTTGGTTGATGCAATGACCGGTTTGGATTTTACAGCGATGAAAGAGGGCATGCATGACTCTGCGCAAGTTACCGATGCAAGACACTATTTCTTCCTGGGCGGGGACAAACCCGCGACGGCAGTGCTTGTGGACATGGGAGAGGGCAAGGTCAGAGCGGCAATTCCCGCCGTGTTGGGCGCTGTTTTCCAGGCGGCACAGAGAGGGGAAACACTCCGGCCTGAACAAACCTCGCAATTCCTTGAAATGGTCCTGGGGCTTTATCATGAGGCGGCGGAAGCGAATGCTGTTGCGGCGGTGGCCGGGGAAAAGGGAGTCTCAGAGAAAGATCCCAATGTGCGTCAGTACGGGCATCTGACGGCTCTGCGGGCGGAGGAGGATCTGCTAAAAGGGCTGTTGGAAGCAAGCCCTGTTCTGCAGGCGGCATTACAGGGGCGGGAAACATCTTACTTTCGCAACCGACAATTCCTGGCTTCTGTCAATGCGACTGACGCCGGACGCGCATTGTTGGAATCGCGCCGTGATACTCCTGGTCTTTCCGGCGCGGACACAAATCCTGTCCTGGAGGGCACGGGCCTTAGAGACTACGCTGTGTCAATGTCCGGAGCCATCAACACAATGTCCGCCTCCCGCCTCGCTGCTTTCGCGCAACCTGCTGCGTCAGCGACGATTGCCAGCCAAGCCGATCGCGAACGAGGATTGGCCGAAATGTATCGCACTAATACCTTGAAGACCGTGGCAGAAACGCTTGCGATGATGTCAGATGTGGAAGGGCAACATGATTTACGTGTTGACTCTGTAAGGCGTCCTATTGAGAACCTGCATGGAACATCTGACGCAAAAGCTAGCGCCGTCAATTTAAATTCCTGTGAAGTTTTTCCCGCCCTAAAGAGTGCTGTGAGGGATGCCAGTTCGGAAACTATCACCATTAAAAATGAAGACATCAAGACTTTGTTTGAATTTATACAAGGTAGACTTGCTCAGCCAAATATTAGTTCTGCTGTAGCCTCTGAGGAGTTATCCCGCATAGATGAGCTTGTTTCTGCCATTGCACGTTCCGCTGGCGTTACTGTTACCGCCTCCACAGCACAGGTACGCGCAGAACCGCGCGCACCCGCGCACGAGCGGCTGTTTAACGGGTTAACCCCTCTGCTGGACAAATTGTCCGAACATGAGATAGATCAATCGCGAAAATATCTAACGCCCTCTGCTGTAGAAAACCTGTTAAACCAAGTCCGGGAAAAATTACCGTCGTTGCCGGTAAATCCTGCAAACATTGATATCAAACAGCTGGGGATAGGCGGAGACAATGTCGTTTATTTGGTAACCATGGACGGTGTGCAATTCAATATAACAATTGCGACGCCTAGCTCGTTTGCGAGCGAAAAGACAGGACGTACAACAACAGAAGAAAATGCGGCTGAAAAAAGCCGGTATGATTCGTCTGTGGAACGTCTCAAAGCGTTAGATGCGGAACTGAGGGCAAGAGGCTCCAGCGAGCGCGTGTTGTATGGTGCGGTACAAACGGGCGAAACAAAAATTGGCAACCATTTCTTCATCATGGCCAAACCTTATATCGAAGGGGAGGCCCTGGCGGAAATGAAGACAATGCCGGCGCCGGATGGGGCGGCTC
>CAZGMX010000019.1:0-21293 GCA_964526865.1 uncultured Actinomycetota bacterium
ATTTTATCATCTTAAACAGAAGATAAAATAAATGAACCTGTCCCATTTTTTTCGCAAACATCACGCCGCCTGTTCGGAAAGATTTCGCGCCCGCAATCCATTCTCCGGGCCGTTTCCAAACATGGGCATTCCCTGCTGAATCAATTTGTTAATGATCGGCAGTTTTTCCAGGGGCCGCCGCTGGCCGAGATTCGCCCCCCACAACAAGTCCCTGCGCTCGCGCATCAATTCGGCATAGGCCCTGTTTTCGTAATATGCGACAATTTTAGTGTCCAGGCCGCTTCCCGCCAGGGCTATCCAGTTGACCTTGTGCAAGTGTCTAAACTCCTGATTGCGCCCCCTCTTTACGGCCCGTACATTCCCTAAATTCATTAAGACGACATCTCCATTCTCACTCAAACCGTAATGATCTAAACTGAAATGCACATCCATTACTCCCCGCGCCCACATCTCCTGCTGCAAAAAAACAAACTGATCGATGACACTCCTGGCCTTATCCAACAGCATGGCGACTTCCGACGCATTGCCAGCCAGGGAAAAACGCTTTGCTTCGCCCGCAAGGTGTTTGAACAAATCGGGCAGTGGCGTCACGGCCTCCTGCACAATCATGAAGGGAACATGCCGGCGCTCTCCTTTACATGAAAATGACACCCCCTTGAGAATTTCCGTTTTCGCGGCAAGCCCTCCGAGATTCTTTAGGGACATGTGGTACCCAATCCTTCTGAATCCAACCGGATTGCACGGCACTTTCACCGTCAGTCCCGAACGCCGTTCTCGAAAAACCTCTACGGTCATGTCTTCTTTCCCCATTGGTTCAAAATCACCCGTCTCCACCATGTGGCGAAGCAGCATTTTTTGTGTGCCGCCGGTCCGGAAGAGCATCGCGGGCTCTACCGGTATGGGCCCCAGTTGTTTTCTGATATCCTTCAACAACGCGATGAGTTGCTTGATTTTTACGATGATGCGTGCACGTTCTTCTTCATCGCCTTTCGCCTTCATCAAACGGCGGGCATGGTTGCTGACATGGATCATCATTTGACCCGCAAAAAATGCCGGGAGCATCTGATACTGCTCTTCACTCAGGGGACAGACTTCCCTGTAACCCTCCAAAATCAGGTCCAAATCCCGCTTCAGAGGACCGATGTAGAAATCGCTCGCTGTTTCGCCCCTCCGGCCAGTGTGCACAAGCACGGGGAAAAAATCCTCCAACGGGCAGCCGATCCGGGCATCTTCCCAATCGAAAATGGCGCGTATTTTCTTCCCTCTCTTGTCAAATATCATGTTTGCAAAATTGAGATCTCCCACGATCGGCTGTTGGGGCAGGCGTTTTAGGCGGTGGGCTGACCAATAGGCCTTGATTTCGGCCATGGAAATTTCGAGAACGGCCCGCTCGTCCGGGGTAAGGGAATATCGAAGATTCTCCCACCACAGGGCCTTGCGATCAGAAATGTATCGGATGATTGCTGAATAGGGATAGCGCCGCGCCTTGAGTCCCCGCTTGCCCCTGTACCCTTTGGACAACTCATGAATTTTCCCCAGCTCCCGCCCTACAACCCGGAGAGTCTCGGGCATGGCGGATGCTTCACTGCGCCGGATTTCCCTGCCCGAAACCCAATTGTCCGCCTGAAAAAATCTTTCCTTCTGTGTCCCCTCATCAAGAGATGGAAAATACAGATCCTCTGGGACGTCTCCATTTGTCCCGCTCTTGCACAAGATCGGGACTGGCTCTCCCATCTGCTGCAGATAGTGTTGATAATCCACCACAAATCTCGCGATCTCCCGCATCCGCACTTCGATCCGTTTGATGGCGACCACGCCGCGGGGGGTCGTCACCAGCCGTATGATGTTGCCCCAGAAACCTCCCCGGTGGTAACGAATATCTTCAACCGTCAGGCCGTACTCTTTGACTCCCGTCGCGAGTACTTGATCCCTGATGATGATGCCTCCGCCCGGCACGCCGAATTTTCCATCGCTCATGCGTACGGCAACAACGTTATCCACACCTTTTTTTCGATAAACATCCTTCAGCGGGTCATACTCCCAGCCTGACCACACTCCCAACACATCGATCCCTGGCAGGCGCTCCTGGACGCTTGCGTACGGCACTTCGTATGTGCCCGGGACGTTTTCGAATCCCATCAAATATCCATAGGAGACATCCAGGGCCTGGGCAAGTTTTCGCACCGTCGGAACTTTGACGGGACGCCTTCCTTTTTCCGCATCCACAATCGTCTGCGTTGCCACAACTGCGCGCTCTGACACCGCCCGCAGGCTCAGACCCGCCCTGCTCCTGCATTCCGCAACGCGTTCTGGCACCAGCCCTGGCATCGGCTCATCTTCCCCTTCCAGTCCCAGCAGATAATCTGTGGTCACCCCCAGGACCTTGGCCAGAGCGGCCATGCTCTTTTCGGTGATGCCACCGCCATTCTCCCAAAAAGACACCGCCACCCCGCCCTCTCCCAAGGCCAGCAAGACACTCTCCAATTCGTCCTGCGTCAATCCCAGTTTGATCCGGGCACACATCAACCGGTCGGGCTTGAACTGCGGCCTTTCCAAGTGCATGTCCTCTTTTCCGCTGAGAAATTCCAACGTGACACCCATTTTTTGCGTCATCAACTCCAGCTGCTCGTTGGCGGGAACAATTTCACCCCGCTCCCACTTTCGAATCGTATCGTCCTCGACGCCCAGCGCCCTCGCCGCCTGAAGTTTCGTCCAGCCCAAGTATTTCCGCACCCTCACAAACCTCTCCGGAACAAATCGCACGGGCAAAGGCACTTCTTCCAACCCCATGAGGTACTTGAAGGTGACACCCAGAACCCGGGCAATTCTGATGAGGGCTCCTTTTTGCGCGGCGCTGGGCAGGCGGTCTCCCCTCTCCCAGCTGGCAAGCGTGTAAAAATCACACTGCGCCTTATCCGCCAGCTGCTCCTGGGTCAAACCCATATTTTTTCTGGCCGCGATGAAACGGTCCCGGTCAAAACGGGGAGGTTGGAACGGCACCTTATCGCTGTGAAACAAGAACAAAGGATTGATCCCCAATTCATCTGCAATCTGGACAATCACCCGGGTCGCCGGTGGCCGCGTCCCCCGTTCAATCGCGCTCATGGTAGCGGCCGGTATTTTTACGCGCTCAGCCAATTCCTTCTGGGTCAGCCACACAGCCTTTCGGACCATCCGGATTCTTTCGGGAGAATATCCCCATGCGCGGTCCGAGCAGACAATACCCTCGTGATAGACCCGGTTGAGTCTCGTGATAGACGCAGTGATCTTTTTTAGATCGATCTGAGGAACTTGCGCAATGCATTCTTGCTGTCGAAAATCCCTGCCTTTTGCCGCCTTCACAAGGTCGTTTGTGGAAGCAAGCCTCCCGTTGCCGTTGAGGCGCGAACAAACCTTCTCCAAGTGGATATCCATTTGCGTGTCCCTGGGCATTCCTTCATTGAACACTTCCCGCAAGATGCGGCGTTTGCGGATGTCCGGCATAGAAGCCAAGTATTGCCTGAGATTCTCCTTGTCCGGCATCATCCGGTACATCAAGCGAAAAGCCGGCCAATCGTCACCCGAGAGAGACAAGAGAAAAATCTCTCTGGCAATTTTTGGCTCTGTCTTCATGAGGACAGAAAATGTACGGCCGCAGTGAATGGGCCACGCGGGATTGTGGGGATAAAAACTTCGATCCAAGAATGTCCGCGGAAGCTGTTGTATCCCATTTCGCCGGACTTGTTGAAGGATCAGTGTCATAACAGAGATGATTCTCGCATAGACCTTTGCGTCCAATTCAGTGATATGCTGATACCGCTGCAATTCCTGCCGGGAATAGATCGTGAGCCTGAGCCGGTCCGCCGATGCCTCTGCCTGTTCCATCTCCCGGTGTATTCTTTCGATGAGCGCTGGATTCTCGCGCTTATCCATCATCCTGCGTATCAGTTGGCGGTAATGCGATGCAGCTTGTGAATAAGACTGCGCGCCATCGCGATAGTTTCCAGCCTGCTCGTAAAGTTGCGCCTTTTTCAGGGCGTCTTCGATTTTCAGCCAATTGCTCCGGTAGGACTTGCCATGCCCCTCCAACGCACTGGGCGGCGCTAATTTATGACTGGAATTTTGCGAAGAAATAGAGGGGCTCACGGCGGGAGATAACACAAGAATCCCTGCCAAAGCCATTGCACACACCTTGAAGGCAAAAGCTCTCGGCTTCACGCCTGTATTCTACACGCTAACGAAGCACTTGTCAAGTGGTTGGGAATATTTTGATGTTATTTTGTTCCCTTCGCACGGCATCTATATTATGATTCCACAACATGAAGCGTATTTTTTTCTCCACAATAACAATCATAGGGATAGGAATTCTCATGGCAGGCTGTGCTGAAACTCCGGTCTCGTCGAGATACGGTCCGCCCCGATACGGACAGATGGAAAACGCAAGTTATCCGCGGCTTGTCCGTTTTAAGGAAAGCGCGACGGCACCGTGGCAGGCTGGCCTTTGGCTGGGGACGGAAAAGTCCTCGGGCCGGCCCGTGGGTGTCGTTCTGCCGCTGGGTAAGCGGGATTTCCCGACGCCAAACGACTGGCAGGGATACGAGAAAATTGTGCGTGTCTACGATCAAATCAATATCCAGAGGTCTGCCGAAACCGACGACATAGAAAAGAATATCAAGACCGCGAAAAAGATTCCCGTGTCGGACATCGTCTCGCAAAAACTTCTGGGGGTTCCTTTCCCTGCAAAGAGAATCATATGCGTGGCATTCAACCACACGGACCACATGCGGGATTTTGGACTCTCAGACAAGGACATTGAAAAATTCAAGAAGGATCCCCCGCGGTTTTTCTGGAAAAAAACGGATCCAGTCGGACCGTTCGACACGATCCAGTATCCGGTAAAAAACACTTTCACGCCACACCGGTCCAATGCCGTCTATCTGGACTACGAAGTGGAGCTGGGCCTGGTGATCGGCAAAACGACCGAAAAGGGGCAGATCACAGATCAGACAAAACTTCAAGACATCCTGGCGGGCATCGTTTTAGCAAACGACATCTCCGACCGCGAGCCGCAAATTTGGTCCCGCACCAATCCCGGGCAAAGCGACGAGGGCACGGCACACTGGCCTCTGACGGGAATCTCCCGCCTGTGGAACCGCCAATCCTTTGATTATTTCATCGAGGCAAAATCTCAGCCCACATTCGCAGTCCTGGGACCCTTCCTGGTCGGGCCCGAAAAATACAGCGAAATCTATGCCGGTTCCCTGGAACTGTGGAGAAAACAAGGGGGTAAACAAAACGCTATTTTTGAGCGCAAGCAAAATGGCTTGGTCATCAATTTTCTCCACAACCCCCTGCACCTGATCAAGACCGCCCTGGAAGATCCATATCTGGACATACAGGCACTGGAGCCAGGCGATGTCATTTTGATCGGCACACCCGGCGGCACCATCTTCAAATCCAGCGACCTGGCCAATTTGATCCCCAAGGAATTTGTCTACACCCTGTATCAATCCCTCGCCAACACCATTCCTTACTTGAAACCTGGCGACCAAATCTGGGCGGAAACAGACATGCTGGGTTTTCAATGGAATGAGATTGAGGCCCCTCAGTCCTCAGAATAATTTCCCGTACCCTTCATTGGACATCCGCAAACCCTTGAGATAGAATATTTTTTTTGGAGGCATCGTTGAAAGACAACAATGGATCAATATCCCTGATCGAAGACCTCAACAAACGTTATAAGGACGACATCACGGAGAAGTCTTTCTTCGGATATCCCATGTCCAGTTTGATCCGTGCGGAGGAAAAACTTCGGGACAGTACCCATCCCTCCGTCGCCTATTTTTCGATGGAATACGGACTGGCACCCAATATTTACCTGGGCTATGAAAAATCAAAAATGCAGCATCCAACCGCCCCGTTGGAACACGACCTCTTCTCCAATATGCGAAATGTGGACTACTTCGTTCCCCTGCAAGTCGAGAAACGGCCGGACCTGCCCATCTACGGCGGCGGCCTGGGCGTGCTGGCCGGTGACACGGTAAAAAGCGCCGCGGACCTGGGAATCTCCATGGCGGCCGTCGGCGTGCTGTGGCGGCAGGGGTATTTCAAGCAGAGTCTTTGGTTTCGATACGGACAAGTGCCGGAGCCAGTGGAATGGAACCCGGAACAATTTCCGGGCCTGGTCCCGCTCAAGACCCGCATCACCATCCACCTGTTGAAAGACGTCGTCCATTTGAAGCTGTGGAAATATTATGTCTATAGTGCGGACAAGTCCCACGTGGTGCCGCTGATTCTATTGGACGCCAACGTCTCAGAGAATTCGCCCAAAGAACAGATGCTGACGGCCCAGCTGTACCGCAGTGACGACATCTGGCTAAAAATTCTTCAGCGGGTTGTTTTGGGCGTGGGCGGCATTTTGGCGCTCAGGGCCCTGGGCTATTCCATCGATTGCTACCACCTCAACGAGGGGCATGCCGCATTCGCCTTTGTGGAAATGGCCAAGGGGTTGAACAGCGATCAGACACAGTCCATCCAGTCTAAATTTGTCTATACCTGCCACACGCCGGTCACCGCGGGTCACGACCGGTTCGACCTGAATCTCGCGTCCCAGATTCTGCCCGCACCGGAAATCAACATTCTGCAGCAGTACGCCGTCCCCCCGCACGAACCCGGGACTGTCACCCTCACGCAGCTTTGCATCAATGGGTGCCGGAGGGTCAATGCCGTGGCGCAAAAGCACGGCGAAGTCATGCGGATCCAATTCCCCTCCTTTCAGGAAAGGATTCAGGCAGTGACAAACGGCATCCACCATTTCACCTGGATGAGCGAATCCATCCAGAAACTGTTGACCGATTTTTCCAAACAAATCGGCCCGTGGGACAAAGACCCCACGTGCCTCAAGGCCTTCCTCAAACTCAAGGACAATGGGCAATTCCGGGAAGGTCTTTGGAACGCCCATCAGGAAAACAAACGTAACCTGTGCAGCATCTTCACGAAATGGCGATTCAAGGAGGATGTCCTCACCATCTGCTGGGCACGCCGGTTTGCCGGATACAAGCGCCCTTTGCTCCTTCTCCACGACCTGGACCGGCTGGTCAGCATGGCAAAATCCATCGGACAAATACAGATCATCTATGCCGGCAAAGCCCACCCCAACGACAACATCGGCTTTGGCTTTGTGAACGACATCTTGAACCGCATCAACGATCTCGAAAACTATAAGGACATCATCCGCATCATCATGCTGGACAACTACGACACGTTTTGGGCGAAGCGGCTGGCCAGTTCCGTGGACATCTGGCTCAACAACCCGCTGCCGCCGTTTGAGGCATCCGGCACCAGCGGCATGAAGGCCATCGCAAACGGCGTCCCCCAAATCAGCACATTGGACGGATGGGTCGTAGAGGCCGCCAATCACGGCATTGGGAAGATTTTTGGATGGCGGCCGAAGGCCGGTGAAATCGGCAGTGAAGCGGACATTCGGATGGACGCAGACTCAAAAGCCCTCTACAGCGCTCTGGAAGAGATGGGACACCTATACGCCCAGGCCCACGCCCTGGGGCCAAAACACCCGGACAATTCCTGGATCAACACCATGATCCACTGCATTGCTGACGCAGGATTCTTCAATACGCACCGCATGGTGCGAGAATATCAATCGCAGATTTGGAGCCTGAAGGAAAGCGTCCCGGCGCAGGCCTAGCCGTTCACTAGATTTTTGCTGTGGCAACGTCTTTTCTGCGTTTGGCCAATAGATTGCGAACGGTATTTTTCAGCGGCGTCAAATCCGAAGACTTCACGATGTACGCGTCCGCCGCCCACGTCATAAAATTCTCTTTGTAGCTGGTGTATGCCGTGTTTAGAATCACGGGAATCTTTCGGTCCGCCGCCAGAATCCTACCCAGGGCCTCGATCCCGTCCATGCCGGGCATGCGGATATCCAGAATGACCAGGTCAAGATTGCTTTTCTTCACCTTCTCCATGGCGTCCCTGCCGTCGACAGCGGATATCACGGCATATCCCTCGTGAGTGAATTCTTTCTCGTAGAGCAGGCGCTGATTCTTGTCGTCCTCCACAATCAAGATTGTTTCCATGACACACCCCTTTCCGGTTCCTTCTCCCCGCGCCACCGTATAAATTCCTTCGGGGAGATTTCTTTTGTTTTTCTTTCGACAGGCAGACAGATCGTACAAACCGTTCCTTTCCCTTCCTCACTGCGGATTTCGATCGTTCCATCGTGTTCTTCCACAATTTGCCGGGTGAGTGCCAGCCCAAGGCCGGAACCGCTCTGGCGTGTAGTAAAGAACGGCACAAACAAACGGGAAATCGCGTCCGGCGGGATGCCGACACCCGTGTCGATGATCTCCGTCTGGACGAACCGGTCCACACGCGACGTCTTGATGGACAGAATCCCTCCGGAGGGCATGGCCATGATGGCGTTCTTGACCACATTCAAAATGGCCTGCTTCCATTGCCGGGGATCCATGACAATGCGCGGAAGCATTTTGTCCAGATGCAGGAGCAATTCGATGTTCCGGTCCTTGACGTCCCCCGAGATCAGGACACAGCTCTCCCGGATCACATCGTTCACGTCGTCCATTTTGAATTCGGGCGTAACCGGCCGGGAAAAATCCAGGACATCCCACAGAATCTTCTCCAGCCGCGTGACTTCCTCCACGATGATCTGCGCTGCCTGATTCACGTCTCCATCAGAAACATTCCGCAGAATCGTCCTGGCGAAACCTCCGATCGTCACCAGGGGATTCCGGATTTCATGGGACACGTGCGCCGCCATCTTTCCCACCGCCGCCAGCTTCTCCGCATTCATCAGCCTGTTCTGAGTATTTTTCAGCGCCTGGTACGCCTGATGAAGTTTGTTGCGGTCCCGCTGGAGATCTCGGTACATCTGGGCCGTTTCGATTGCCAAACCGGCCTGGTTGGAAAACATCGTCAGCAGCTGCACCTGCTCTTCCCGGATGGGCTCGCCGCTGTAGATGTTGTCCGCGGCAATCGCCCCCAAAACCCGGTGCCGGCCGATCAAGGGCACGATCACAAACTCCCGGGCCGAATCAAACCGGCAAAAATCCGACCCGACACGGGGATCATTTTCCACATCCGTCACATGGCATGCCCTTTTATTTTGGATCGCCCACACCACCGCGTTTTTTGAGCGCCGCAGAGAGCACTCCATCGCGCGCACCGCGTGAGTGAGCGGGGCCTCCCGATCCTGGGGTTCGTGGTTGAATGTGTCCAAGAAATCCTTCAACGTCCTCCAGTCCGCTCCCAGGGCGGACCAAATCCGATAGGCGTCTTCTTTGCTTTGCGGACCCACGCCCAGCTTGCCATGCACCCGGCGCCCGTCCTTGCTGACCAAAAACAAGAAGGCGCGGTTGAACGCCAGCGCGGACCCGGCCGTCACGCACGTCAGAATCAAATGCAGGAGACGGTCCAGGTGCAGTTTCTTTTCCATGATGGCTTCGTTGATCTGCCGCAACATCGACAATTCAAATATTTTTTCAACGCGGTCCGAAATGTCGTCCCACACCATCAGAAAACCGCCTTCGTCACTGTCGGGAATGGCCTGGATGAAAACATTCAGCGTCTTGAGGGAACTGGGACCCAAGTTGTAGCTAACATCCGTCAATTTGATGGCCTGCCCCGAGCGCTTTACCTTCTGCAGTGCTTGGGCAACACCGCTATCGATCAGCAAAGTGCTGGGTAGAACGTCAAAAATATTCTTGGAGACGGCCTGATCGGCCTTGAAGCGCAGTTGATCAAAGAAATTTTGATTTGCCCGAAGGATGCGGAAATCGGCGTCCAGGACAACAACGCCGGAGGGAGTCTTGGACAAAAGCGCTTCCATCAAACTCGCTGTGTGGAGAGCCTTCGGATGGACAAGTGCCGCAACTGTGTCTGCCATAAGCAGCCCTCTTTTTGGGATACCTACGTCTCAACTTCCTGCCTTATTATGCCAGCGAGAGGCGCGACGCTAACGCGTTGATTGTATCAATAATTGAAGGTGAAAACAATCGGAAGATAAGGATATCCCGTCTTATTCAAAAAGCTTTCCGGAAGGGGATCAAAAGGAGATGTGTTTTGGACGGATGAAATGCAAAAATCCCGCAGCAGTTCGTCGCCTTCGTGCTCTAAGACCTTGACATCGGCAACCTTACCATCCGGCATGATCTTAAAAAAAACTACCGTCTTATTGCCAAAAAGGTTATTCCCGCTGTAGGTAAAAGCCAGATACGGAAGCCAATATTCCTCCACCTTGGTTTTTAATTTTTTAAAATATGCGCCCAGTTCGTACCGGTTGGCATTGAAACAAATCTCGCCAAATCGCTCCACGTCTCCCTGGACATCCGATGTGGTTTGGTGCAGGCTTGCCCCGCCCAACCCAACGATGCCTCGGGACGCACCAGCATCGCCGCCCTCCTGATCCTGCGACCGATCTTGCGGCGGCTTTTCCTCTTCCGGCTGTGCTCGCTCCCTTTGCTGTTTTTGGGCCTCCAGGATTTTTTCGTTCTCCTTTATCTGCTGAGATGTCTTTTCCATCTTCTCTTGGAGCTCCTTGATCCGAACCATGTATTGATCCTTGAGTTTCTCGTCTTGCTGGTCCGACGCTGCCTCGTCATCGCTCGGGGGGACCTTGTCATTGCGATCCGCCGAAGGCGGCGACGAAGCAATCTCGCCGGCTTTCTCCGCCATCTTTGCGTCGGGCGTCTCCTCCACTTTTTGCGCCTTCATGATCGCCGGCTTCGCCATGGGCCTGGAACTCTTTGCAACGGGCTGGGGACTTGGCGCGCGCGATGGCGCGGGGACAGGCGGCGTCCCCACAAGCTGCCCGACTTGTTTACCGGCTGAAACTTTATCGACATACGGCGCTTCCACGGGGCTGCTTGAGGCACCCTTGACAGGACTCTTCGCGGCGGTTGATTTGTCCGAAATCAGATTGGTCTTCTGCGAAGGCTGTTCGTCCGCGAGCTGGTTGGCGGGACTCTCCACAAACGTGAAACCCACCGCTGATTGCTTTTCCTGATAATGGGCAATTTCATCCACGGGCATGAGAATCTGAAAGAATTTTCCCTCTTTTTCCATGGAGAATGCAGAGGCATGAACGGCAAGAGACACCGCAACGGCATTGAGAAAATTCTTATTCATACCGCATCACATCTTTTCCGAGGGGGCAAACAATATCTTTTCCAAAATCAGTATTGCTTTTTCCAGGGCGCGGGCGCGGTGGCTGATGCGGTTCTTGATCGACGGATCCAGCTCGGCAAACGTCTTGCCGTAATCCAACCGCACAAAGAGAGGGTCGTAGCCAAAGCCGTGAAATCCTTTTTCTTCAAATCCGATGCACCCCTCGCATGCACCTTCCACCACATCCACCAACCCCCCGGCAGTGGCAATCGCGATGGCACAGCGATAGGACGCGCCGCGGCGCTCTGGTGGAACCGTCCGAATCATCTCCAGCAGTTTCTTGTTGTTTTCCTTGTCGGTGGCCTTTTCCGATGCAAATCGCGCGGAACGGATTCCCGGAGCGCCTCCCAGGGCATCCACTTCGATTCCGGAATCGTCGGCCATCGTGAGACGGCCCGTGTGCACGGCAATCTCCACGGCCTTCTTGACGGCGTTGGCCCGGAAGCTGGAGCCATCCTCCACCACCTCCGGCACGTCCGGCAGGTCGTCCAGAGAAAGAATGCGAACCGGCAGATCAGACAACAGGCTGACCATCTCTCTCTTTTTGCCCTTGTTTCTTGTGGCCAAAACCAAATCAATTTTTCGCGGCATCGTTTTTAAATCTCTCCATGAATCTTGAGTAACGGACCCGTTCCAGAGGGACCTTGCGATCCTGTTGGCAACACGTCATTGCGAGGAGTCCCTAAGATTTATCCTGCATCTCCATCAACTGACCAATTCCCTTTTTGGCCAAGCGCAGCATCGTCTTCAACTGCGCATCCGAAAAAGGCTTGGACTCCGCCATCCCCTGGACTTCCACAAAGCGGCCGCTCTTTGTCATCACGACATTCATGTCCACGTCCGCCTTCACATCCTCTTCGTAACACAAATCGAGCAGGACCGTTTTGTCGAGAATCCCCACACTGACGGCTGCAACCGGTTCCAGAATAGGATTTTCTGCAATCTTCTTTTCTGTGAGCATTTTTTCCACCGCGAGATGCAGAGCCACAAAACCCCCGGTAACCGCCGCTGTCCGTGTCCCGCCGTCGGCCTGAAGGACATCGCAGTCCACCCAGATGGTGCGCTGTCCCAATTTGTCCAAATCCACCACGGCACGCAGGGAGCGTCCAATCAGCCGCTGTATTTCGTGGGTCCGGCCTCCCACCTTTCCTGCGGTGGATTCCCGGGGCTTGCGCTGGCCCGACGCCGCCGGCAGCATGGAATATTCTGCGGTGATCCACCCGCCCGTCTCGCCCCCCTCTTTGAGCCATCGCGGAACTTTTTCTTCGATGCTGGCGACACACAGAACCCGGGTATTTCCCATTTCGATGAGCACCGATCCGGCCGGGTATTTGAGATAATGCCTGACAATTGTCACAGACCGTATCTGATCTGCCTTCCTGCCATCGATGCGCTTCATCCTGGGTCCTCTTTTCTTCAAACGGCCTAAGGCGGCCTTTGGCCGCAACCAAAACTTCTCCGCAAAAGTGTGTCATCTTTTAACGGAACGATCTAATCTCCTGCCCTTCTTATCAGAGAAAATGAAAACGAATCTTTTTCCCTCCCCCTCGACGGGGGAGCACCATTTTCGTCCCCTCCCCCTTGACGGGGGAGGGCCAGGGTGGGGGTGAAATCATTCGCCATCCTGTAAAAGTACTTCTCTAATCACCCCGACAACCCCATCAATTTCTTCCAACACTTGATTATTCCAAAATCTTAAAATCTTGAATCCGTTATCTTTCAACCATTGATCCCGTTTCCGATCATACGCTTCTTGATAAAATGCGTGTTGTCCCCCATCAACTTCAATAATCAACCGTTTTTCAAAACAGACGAAATCGGCAATATAATTTTCGAGGATGGCCTGCCTTCGAAACTTGAAGCCTTCTATCTGGCGAAGTCGTAAATGTCTCCACAACAACTTCTCAGCTTCAGTAGGATTTTTTCTTAATTCAATTGCTCTGGCAGTATTCATCCCCCCATCCTAGCCTTCCCCCGCAAGGGGGGAAGGAATGTGTTTCAACAATGATTTATCCTGCATCAAGAATCTTCAACACCCTCAATACTCATCTTCATCCCTACTGCCTCCCCCTTGACGAGGGAACACCATTTTCGTCCCCTCCCCCTTGACGGGGGAGGGCCAGGGTGGGGGTGTGATTACGTCTCGAATTCTTTGCGCCTAGAGGGAGTCGGCGCCCGCCGCTTCGCTTCGGGTCGGCCATCCGGCGCATTCGCCGCTCGCCAACTCGCGGCTCATAAACCGCGCCTCCTTTCGACTCCTGCTTCTTGCAACTGCAGCTTCGTGTCCAGCGCTATTAAAATTTATTCGAGTCCAATTCTTTGCGCCTAGAGGGAGTCGAACCCCCGCAACCGGCTCCGGAGGCCGGTGCTCTATCCAACTGAGCTATAGGCGCATCAAAAAAACTACCTTATACGGATTAAGCAGGACACACTTTTTTTATGTAATCACATAATCCGTAATCCGTACCACATAATCCCGTTTTTTCTGCACAATCAAGATGTGTTATTATACCCTGATTATAAAGTATTGTATTGTAAACTCTTTATAAGGGTCTCCATCAATGGTTTATGCGATTTTTTCGGACTGCGGCGGCAACATCTACGAAGACACCAGTCTGGACCTTATGGGCCGGCTGGGCAGGCACTTAATCCGATTGTCTCCCCGGGACTTGATCGACGTTCCCGCGGGCAGTGACTTCTTTTTCATGCCCGACGACCGCATGGTGGGATGGGATTCCCGAACAAAACAACCCCAGATAACAAACAGAACTCCCGTGGCCGTCCTTCTTCCTCCCGGCTATATACGCACCTATCTGCCCGCATCCGTGCGTCAAAAAGGGGGAAAGACTCTCCCCCAATGGGCCTACACCGCCTGCGGCTTTGAACACGGCCGCGTCGTAACCGCCGCCATCAAAATCGATGAGAGCCCCTTTTGGGATCCCACTACCATTGATCCCGGCGTGATAAAAAAACGCGCGGACCAAAAACTCAAACAGATGCCGAAAAACCGGATCGTGGAACAGCTGCGAACCTGCGCCGTCCAATACGGCTGTATGACGGCGCGAAATTTTGTTTTGGAACGGCACGAGGCGGCCCTGCCCGTTTCACCGGCCTGCAACGCCTCCTGCATCGGATGTCTCTCCTGGCAGGCACCTGATACCCACACAAGTTCCCACAACAGAATCTCCTTTGTCCCTACAGTGGATGAAATTGTTGCAATCGCCGTCCCTCACCTGGAAGGCGGCCCAAAAAGAATCGTGAGCTTCGGCCAAGGCTGTGAGGGCGAACCGCTCTTGCAATCGGACCTGGTGGAAAAGGCCATTCGTCAAATCAGGAAAAAAACATCCAGGGGAACCATCCACATGAACACCAACGGCGCCCTGCCCAGTGCCCTGGAGCGCCTGATTCAAGCCGGTTTGGACAGCGTGCGGATCAGCGCCAATTCCGCGGCGCCCGAAACATACGCAAAATATTTCCGGCCGAAGGGATTTGGATTTGACGATGTGATCCGCTCGATGAAAATCGCAAAAAAGAATGGCACTTGTTTGTCCATCAATCTCTTGCTCTTTCCGGGGATCAGCGATGAGACCCGAGAGGCCCAGGAGATCGTACAATTGTGCCGGCAGGTGAAACCCAACCTGCTCCAATTGCGAAATCTCAACATCGATCCGGAGCTGTATCTGGACTTGTTTCCATATCTGCACTCGTCAGAATGTATGGGGATCGCGGCATTGATCAAACAGTTATCCGGAATTTCAGATATGGCAGTCGGCTGTTTCAACCGGCCCAAGGAGGAGTGGCATCACCCCCACCCCAACCCTCCCCCATCAAGGGGGAGGGAAAAGAGTTGATGTACATCTGTCAGGGGAAAAGAAACCCAGTGATCTCTGAACCAATTCATAAATTGCCCCTTCCCCCCATCAAGGGGGAGGGAAAAGAGTTGATGTACATCTGTCAGGAAAAAAGAAACCCGGTGATCTCCAAACCAATTCATAAATTGCCCCTTCCCCCCATCAAGGGGGAGGGAAAAGAGTTGATGTACATCTGTCAGGGCAAAAAGAAACCCAGTGATCTCTGAACCAATTCATAAATTGCCCCTTCCCCCCTTGTGGGGGAAGGCTGGGATGGGGGGTATTTAATCCAACAACACTTTGTGCCGCAGTACTTCCCTAATGCGGGGCCCCTCGCGGACCAAGTCTTCCTTCGTCTTCACGGGGATGAAACGTTTTGCCGTGTCGATCAACAAGTACAACGCGGACCGGCCTGTGCTCTCCAGATACAGCCGCGTCATGTCCCCCAGCAACTGTTCGTCCTGGACCAGGAGAATCTCTCCCACATGAGGCATATCCACTTTTTTTAATATCGCATAGACGGGGATTTTTTCGCGCACGTCTCTCACGCGCCGGGCCAGATATTCCTGGGACATTGTCACGACATCTCGCGCGGAAATACCAAGAAGATTTAACACCCGCGCAATCTTCACCCAATACGTGCCGGTATTGAACTGCCGCGCGCGATCCCCGTCAAACGATTTGGGCAGGGCAAACTCTTCCACCAGGACAATGCCTCTGCCGTCCACTCTGACAGGCACGCCGCCGCGATCCCCAGGCTTTTTCAACGCGACTTCCACCATCACATCTTCCTGACTGTCCGCCAAAATTCCCAGGATGGCCGGCTCTATGGTCGCGGCGAGATTGTCAATATTGGATATCTGCAGATACTCCACGCCGGCCTCAAGAAATCCGGCCAGGGCCCGGGTGAGTACCAAAGACGCCACCGCATCAAAATGGCCGGCGGGAGCCCACTGCAAATCCTGATGCGCAGCATCGGACGGATTAAAAAACTCTCCCTCCCTGCCCTGGATATAGTTTAGGCTTTGGACATAGGTTTCGTCTCTTGTTTTGCCGGAGTAAAACTCTTCGATGTCTTCTCTGCGCGGGACTTTCCTTCGCAGGACACTCTGAACGTAGGGCAAAAATGATTTCTCGTCCAGACCAAATCCCCTGTTGTGTTTGAGAAATTCCTCCGTCACGGGCAGTGTCATGGGACTGTTCATGAGGCCGTAGATAATTTTTCCGCCGTAGGTCTTGCACACCCAGCGGACGTGACCGATTTTTAATTCCAAAAAAGTGCGGGGCCGACCGGACATTTCCACCGCCTCGTGCGTGGCCTTGATCTGGCCAAAGCGCGTGGCCAGGCCGCCGTTGAGGTGGATCACACCCAACTTGCCCTGGGACAGCAGGGCGGCGCCCTTTTGAAGGAATGCGCCATATTTTTTGTCCGCCGCGGCTGTGGACGCAGGCATCACGAGAAAATCGTCATCCGAGGGGCAAGACACCGAGCAAGGCTGGCGATTGGCCGCAAGCCCCCGCCGCCCGGCCTTGTAGTCCGCTTGAAGTTTTTGGTCCCAGAGGGAGTCGTAATATGATGCTGTCATTGTTATTTCGTCATTGATTATATAAAAACGCTGAAGTCCCCCACGCATGTGCAATGTGAGTCCTGTTGCACCGTCATCGCGAGCCCGCCGACGCATTAGTGGCGGGCGTGGCGATCTCGTTGGGTCTATTCACCCTTCGAGATTGCTTCGGCCGCCTATGGCGGCCTCGCAATGACGTGTTCACTGATGACGTATTATAACCGGAATGCGCGCAAAACAAAACCCTCTGGGGGGCGCAGCCCCCCAGAGGGTTTGTTCTCCTCCACCCCGCGTATCGTTACGCGGATACTTCGAACGACCTCGGATTGTTGTAGAGATTTGCCAACGGACTTGCTGTTTGTTCGGACGGCGGTAATATTTCGCCATTCCGTACAGCGGCAAGCATCGCGGCTTTCTCGTCCCCACTGACTCCAGCCGCATCAAGTATTTCTGCGGCCCTGGCCGCGTCACTCATCGCCAGCGTCAACAACCGGTCAAACGAATTTTGACCATCTCCTACGGCGATCTTACAGCCTTGCCCTCTCATGGCAACTATCTCTGGCGCAGTAAGGGCATCGCTTGCGTGCGCCACAATAACACTTGTTCTGTCTCTGCGTGTAGGCACGTCTGCCAATTTAGGTCCTGCCTGTACCATATGAAAGTTGTGAGTACCCTCATAGGATGGAACATCCATACCAAAAGCCCTGATCAACAAGTCCCTTATACCATTCTCATCCAAATCATTGCTATATAAGGTAACGTTGATTTTCTTTAGAAGCAGTGCTTCAATGATTTTTTGGGCATTTGGTGTTTTCGCGCGGAAATTAGTTGCGATGCCATTGACAACATCATAATCAACTAAACACCGCACGTTTGCCGCAAATTCCTTGATATCAGGATACCTCCCTGCGGCAATGTCTTCCAGCATTTGTGTAGTAACAGCCCTGTCGGCTTTGGCCAAGTCACTCAGGTACATCAACTCCTTCATGGCTTGGGCGACTTGTGCTTGTGCCGAAGCAACAGAAGTACTTGAGCTACGGAAGGCATATCCGAGGAAATTGTGATCCGCGCCCAAGACAGCCTTTAATAGCGGATTGATCGCGCCTTTATCCGCTCCATTTTTGTCCAAAATTCCCTGCGCCAATACAAACTTAGTGGCAGATGAATTCAGATCTTGCGGAGTCATCGGCGCATCACGTCTAATCACATCAGGCAATTGATTCTTAACTTGATTGATGGCTTCACCGATAGCCACATTTGCCACAACACCCAGCGCAGCTTCGATCTCTGCAGATTTAATACCCAGCAGGTAATTCTGCAGAAGATTGAACTCGATTGCATCCTTCACCTTTCTCGCCAAAGCTATCGCTCGAGTGCTTTCATCGGCAGTCAAATACCAATTGTCGGTTCTGTCGGTGGTATTTTTCGTGACAGCCTCGATCTCCGCTATTTTTTCACTTGTTTTGGCATCGCTGGCCATCCTCAGAAGCTCCTCGATCCCGGGCTGGCCCTTATTGAAATAGTACCCCAGATCGGACAATGTCATAGCATCTGTCCCCTGCGCCTGCAAACCGCGGAGATTTTCCGCACGGAGTTTCGCAAGATTGATTGGCGAGGTGTCCCCTACTACGTATCCGTTATTCAACAACCCCGTCGCCTTAGCAATGTCCTTGAGCAAAGCCAGTTTTAGCGTATCTCTGTCCATGGCGTCCATACTGTCCAAAAGGGCAGCGGGAACACCAATGATGGCACGGCCGCCATCTAACACGATGTTGGCGTGCGCCTTCGTTGTCACAAATTCAAAAGCTTTTCCATCGCCAGTCAGAACATCGAACAGTCGTGTTCCGGCCGTCGGATTGCTTGGATCTACAGGAACATCAATTGTAGGATCAGCAACACGCCTGAATTCGATACGTGGATCCACCGTCGGCAAACCTGGAATCCCAGGCGTCGGAACGACCGTGCCGGCACGAATTGCCGCTTCAACAGCCGCGATTTGCGCCACATCCGTAATCGTCGCGCCAATGACTTTGGCGGTCAGAGCGGACGGAATCTTAGGCAATGCCGCGATGGCAGCTGCGGTCGGTTGATCCAAATCAATGACGCGCACCTCTTGCGCCAGAGTAGAAGGCACAACCGTTCCCCCGGCAACTGCCGCAGGCAAAGCCGTGCCGCTGTCATTGAGAACCATAGCCCTCTTCGCTACCCCAGCGGCATCTTTATATGTTGCAATATAAACACCTGTGACCGGCGACGTCACTTCCACAGCAACACCGGCCGGTAACCCCGCGCTCATGTCACTTTGAATTTGTGCCATTTTTGCATTTTTATCAGTATCCGGCGCTGTTGCAGGCAAGGCCGTTCTCATCCCTTGAAGCCGAGTCGCCATCCTCGTCATCGCACCCCGCACATTCTGATCATTCGCGCTGCCACCCGTCAGGGTCTGGCTTCCGACGGCTTCGCCGCGGAATGCCTTTTCCAGAGGCGTCGGCGCTCCCATGATCACATCCATGTAGGGGCTCTTGACGTTGAAGTCCGTGATGCGCGGCGTGATGACCACGACAGAAAATCCCGCCTTCACCAGTTGATCCGTGATGGCGGACGTATGGAAACCGCCGGTCACCAGGATCATCTTGTCGAGTTTGTTGTCTTTCAGCCAGGCGACCGCGTTCTTCGCCAGGACGTCATCGCGTTGAACGGCGATGGAATAGAACTTCTCGATGGCCGCAACTTCCTTTTCCAACGCAGGCACGCCAATCGAAGGCACGGCAATCCCGTAGCCCGGCGCCGTGTCCTGAATAAATTTCACGATGGCAGCAACCGTATGCTCCGGCGCGGACTTGACAAACACCTTGTAGTCGCGGATTCCCAGCTTGACGTCAAACATCCGGGCAATCATGTCCAACTGCCGGCCCATCTTGTCCAGTTTGCGCTGGGCATCGCTCGTGAAGAGCTTGTCCTTGATGGCCGCCTCGACAGCATTGGCCTCGTCCACCAGGGCGTCCTTGTTGATTTGATCGAACACCTTGATGTAGTCGATGTACTGGGCCAGGTTGGCCTTGCTCTTTAGATCGACCCCGGACTTGTCGCAATGTCCTTTGAGGATGTCATAGTATTCCGCGGCATTCAGACGGCCCAAACGGAAGGAGAGGCTCTGCACCACGAGACTGGAAGCATCCTCCTTGGAGAGCTTCTTGCTCACCTCGTCCACCACAGCCGCCCGTTCATCCTCCACGGCATCAAAATTGATTTTGCCTTCCATCTCAAAACTCTTTCCCTGGAGGGCAAAATTCGCGGAGGCGCTGATATCCACTCCGTGCTTGGCAGCGGCATCCCGCATCGCCTGGGCAAATTCGGTGAATTTGATTTTGCCGGCGCGGTAATCCGCCACTTTTGCGCACAATGCCTTCAGATCGTCGGAATAGGTCTTGTCGGCAATCTGATTGAGGCATTTTTCGAGTTCACGGATTTCGCCTGCTGCCGTCTTTTGGAAGGCGGCGCACTCTCGCAGACTCTCCCTGTTCTGATTGTAGAGGGATTCATCCTCCAATCCAATCAGGGTGAATGGCCGGTCGCCCGTGATCGCCAAATGCTCGATGCCGGAGATACGCCCCTCGTTCATGAAATAGGTGGCGACATCCGCCATGGATTGTTTGTCGGGAAACGCGGCAAGCTCTTTTGTCTTGCTCGGGCCCGCAAACCCCTCGACACACACGGTATCGACCCCAAATTGTGCCATCAGATCCTGCACAATCCGGGAGTTGTTTTGCTGGGCCTCCACGTTGCAATGGGCATCTTGCAGATAGAAGATGACATTGTCGTTTCCCTTATGCACTTCCTTGATGGTTCCGTAAATTTCAGGGACGCGCACCTTGGAAATGTCGATGGAATTTTTTTCTGTTTTGTCGTCGGCTGCTCCGGCGATCGTCGCCTGAAACATCAAGCCAACTATGGCCGCGAGGGCCGCAACATACTTGGTGAAAGAGATTGTTTTCATTTTATTCCTCCTGTTTATTTTCATCATTCCAAATTCCTCACCGCCTCTGATACAGGCGTCATTCTGCCTAGAGTATAAACTATAAATTCACTTTTGTCAAGGGTTGGGCAAGATTTTTTTTAAAATGGGGTAAAATGAGGCGCGCGGCGGTACGGGGCAGCCTTGTCCGCCGGCCTGGATTCAGGAGCGGATATAGTCCGCCACTGAAGCGCCAGCAGGCCGCTGGCTGCGTTCTTTGAGCCAGCGGGCGATTTCGGGATAGACTTCGGCCGGGGCGGCCTTGCCCAAAATCAAATCCATGTGGCCGTATTCGGTGGAATAGCCGTTGGCCTCTAGAAATATCAGACGGGTCTTATCTACACTGGAAAATCGGCGATAAGCTTCATCCATATTGACAATCCCTGAAAAATTATCCACAAGCCCCGCGGCAAAAAGAGTGGAAACCGTGATCTTTTCCAACCCCTTGCAGTAGGCATTTTGTTTATCCAAAGATAGGAACTCCCCCGCTTTTATCATTATCAAGAATTGCTCCAGGACCCCCGGAGGAACATCCTCTGTTGCATTTTGGAGCACCTGATCTCGGACGAAATTCTCCATATTGGACCCACAATAATATAGCTCATCTAAAGATATTTCGGCGTTGGCTTCCTTATTGTTACCACTGCGCCATCGGCCATTAAAAATGGCGGCCAGGGCCAT
>CAZGMX010000019.1:21303-24157 GCA_964526865.1 uncultured Actinomycetota bacterium
TTGCTAAAATATTATTGTGCGGGGCAGGAAATGTCAGCGGCATACCAATCGCAACAAAATTTTTGATCGCGCCCGCGTCTTCTCTCGTCACCAAATAGCCCGCCATAATGGAAGCCCCAAAATCGTGCCCGATCCAACTGATCTTATCCTGGTGCGTCCGGGCTGTCACAAATTTAACAATGGCGGGAATATCCAGATGGATCATGTCGTCCATCGTCCAGTTCTCATTTTCAAACTGCCGCGCAGCATCGACCTTCCCCGAGCGCATTTGTTCGCGAGAGCGCCACCCCTTCTTGGTACTCAAGCCGCATCCCCGCAAATCCGCGCTCCAAACATCAAACCCTTCCCGGCTCAAATACCGGGCCAGACTTTTTTGGGAATCGATGTCCCAAATCCGGCTGTTCGATCCCATTCCATGGCACAGCACAACGGGAATAGAACATCTTTTTTTTCCTTGCGCCGGAAAATGGTGCAGGGCCAGATTCCACCCGTCGTCCGTGCGCGCAAAAGCAATTTCATCATTCTTGGGTTGATCGTCCGCCACTAAAGCCGGCACCGGCAAAATCTGTTGAACAGGCGGTATCGAACGCGTGCAGGAAAAGAGTCCGGCGCAAAGAAAAAGCAAAACACCAGCAGCCCAATACCGATTGAAGAGAAATATTTTTTTCATCGGTTCATCTTAGACGCTCCGAAACAAAAAGTCAAAACACATGCCACGATGCCACGTCATCGCGAGGAGCCCGCCGATGTATTGGTGGCGGGCGACGTGGCGATCTCGACGGGATTTCCTGATTGTCCCTCGAGATTGCCACGTCGGGCTACGCCCTCCTCGCAATGACGTTAAACCCTCGAGATAGCAGCGTCATCCGCCATTGAAACAATGGCGGACTCCTCACGGTGACGTTAAAACAAATCCTTCACGGCGTGCAGGAGAAACCACAGGGCAACCAGAACCGTGACGAGTACCCCCACGCGTTGAACGCGCGCACTGCGCGTAAAAGGGCTCATTCCGAGGACGGGCAGGACAAAAAGGCTTGTCCCCGCGAAAAATCCCGTAAAAAACACCGTCCCCTCGGCAACCCGTCCCAGTTCCAGCACACGCGACAGCGCGACGAGAAACGGCGGACAGATGTTGATCCCCATCAAGAACCCCAACAGCAGCGGCATCCGCAATACGCGCCAGCGGCCTTGAAAAACTCGGCAGAAATTTCCGGGGAAGGGCACTTTGGACAAGGCATACACGAGCATGAGAATGGAACATAGACCGACGGCCCCCGGCAGAACGCGGAAATTCAGGTGCAGTTGAACCAGTCCACCCGCCCATCCGATCAGCGCGCCCACACAGAGGTAGGCAGCAAACCGGCCCAAAAGAAATTCGCCCACAATCTTGACGTTGTCCCACCACCCCGTTTTCCCTTCCGCCAAAAAATACGGAATGAGGACAGGGGCGCAAATCCCCAGACAAAACGGTCCCGTCGCAAGGCCCAACAGCCATCCCTCAAGAAACCAGCGCGCAAACATATTGCTCGATCCAGTGCCACAGGCGAAGCATGGCGGCAGGCACAAAACACAGGGACACGGAACCGGCAACCAGCCAGGCTGATAAAAGGAAGAGCGGCCGGGCCAGCGTGCGCATGGACTCGGCCGGCCGAGTCCACCCCACCGTGTAATCGATCGCGCCGGCGGGGCACGCATCCATGCACTCTCCACAACGGGTGCAATAGGCGTTGATGATGGGCACGCCTGTCTCCTCCCCCCTTTCATCTCCCCTCCTGAAGGAGGGGGAAGAGACAAAAGATGAATTGCCGGATGGAACTTGCAGACACGCACTCTCAGGTCTTTCAGTCGTGGACACACGTTTTATTGCATCAATGGCAAATGAGGGACAAATGCGCACGCACGTGAGGCAATGCGTACAGCGATCTTCTTGGATCGTCACGCGGTAAGGATTGACCTTTCCAAAGAAGGCCTGCCACGCGCCAAACGGGCAGATCAGGGAGCAGAACGTTCTTTTTTTTGTGAGCAAAGGCAGGGCGATAAGAAACACAATGCCCACCAGAGCAAAAACCACCAGCTGTATCCGGTGTATATAAGGAACGGGATCCAGAAATCCCGTTCCCAGTTTGAGGGGGCATCCCCACAGACAAAATACCGGCTTGGCGCAGACCAGGGACAGAAGCAGTGCGGCCACCAAAACCGCCGCGGGAAAATCCCTCACAATGCCTGGGACTCGCGTCCAGCGGATCATCGGCCGTTTTAAAATCCGTGAAAAACCAGTGTCCAATCCCCCGTAGAAACAGGCCCACGAACACCACGCCTGCCCCAGCACCAGCGTCACGGCAATCCACACAAGAGCTCCCCACCCCAGGACAGACCACTGTTGCCACGACCCGCTCATGAAGGCGAGATACTGCTGGTAGAGCTGATTAAAAAAGGAAGAGACGATTGCGATGTGGCAATAGGGAACTTCCTGCTGGGCTGGCGTGATGAAGGCACTGCCCGTGAGACCGATAAGATTGGCCTTGAACTCGACGATAAACGCGCAGGCCAGCACGATAAAAAACACACTGCGCCACCTGCTCACCCTGCCCGTGGCAAAAGACCAGTAGGCCAGGACACCGGTGCACCCCGCCCACAGCAGGCGAAACAGCAAGAGCGCGGTCCCCGGATTTTGAAACGTGGAAAACCATGCCAGCGGGAGCCCCAGCGAGGAGGCCAGCACGAGACTCCATTTTCTTGATAGAGGATATTCCATTATTAAACCGTCATTTTGAAAAGGATACAGTCATTGCATACTCTGTTGCACCGTCATTGCGAGGAGGCCCGGCATGTTTTATGCCGGACCGACGAAGCA
>CAZGMX010000019.1:24167-26750 GCA_964526865.1 uncultured Actinomycetota bacterium
ATCTCGGAGGGTTATCGTCATCGTGAGCCCCAAAGGGGCATGGCGATCTCAGAGGAGGCACACAATCCAACGGGATTGCTTCGTCGCTTCGCTCCTCGCAATGACGAGAACATAACAAGATTACCCGCCACTGAAGCGTCGGTGGACTTACAGCTTCGTCGGCTAACGCCTCCTCGTATGACATCTTTATTTTCCCCGCGTTACACGAACACGAAATTATGCCAAAATTATCAATTGATGAACCCCAATTTTATCATACCAGCGGCAGTTTTCTTTCTTTATGGTTTTTGTGCAATTGTCGCACAGCTTCTGTGCCTGCAGGAACTCCTCATCGTCTTCGGCGGCCATGAACTTTTTTTGGGATTTTCGCTGGCGGCATGGATGGGCTGGGTCGGCACTGGCAGTTGGTATGCCAGAAACCGTTCTTCTCCATCCCTGCAAATGGCCGTCGCCTGCCTGACGCCGGTGCTCATCCTCGATGTTGTGATCATCCGGCTCTCCAAGTGTCTCTTTGGATTTGGCATGATGATCGGCCTGTTCCCCATGCTGATTCTCACGGCCATTCTACTGGCGCCTCTGGGTTTCATCACGGGCATTCTCTTCACGCGCGGATGTGCATGGGCATCTCAACGCTTCGGATTTTCCCTGGGTGCCGCCTATCTTTGGGACACACTGGGCTCCGCTGCGGGCGGCCTGATCAGCTGTCTGGTCCTTGCCGGAAATATCTCTCCGGCAGGCATTGTCTTGACGGCGGCGGTCTTGGCTTTCACCCTGGGCATCCTGGTGCTTCCACAAAAGAATCGTCTGCTGTTCGCTGTGCTCATGGCCATCCTGTCCCTGGGCATACTTATCCCCGCTTCTTTTTTACCGCGATGGACGCGGTCTTGTCAGTGGCGCGGATACACCATTCTGGATGAAAAGGCATCCCGTTACAGCCATCTTCTGCTGGGCCAAATCGGCAGTCTCACAAACCTATTTGGCAACGGTACCCTGGAATGTCATTTTCCAGACCCCGCCGCCTACGAGGAACTCGTCCACTGGCCGCTTTTACTGCACCCGGACCCAAAAAATATCTGCATCATCGGCGGCGCGGCGGGAGGATCCCTGTCGGAAATTCTCAAACACCCCGTCACGCGCGTGGATTACATCGAGCTGGACCCCGCGGTCATCAACATACTGCGCCCAGCTCTGAGCGCGCCGGATATCAAGGCCCTGGACGACCGCCGCGTTCATATCCTCCATTGCGACGGACGCAGATGGCTTTCCCAGGCAACGACACAGGTAGATCGATTCGACGTCATCCTCCTGCAGTTGCCGGAACCTACCAATGCGCAGATCAACCGGTTCTACACGCTGGAGGCATTTCGCGCGATCCACAACCGGCTCAAACCCGATGGGATATTCTGTTTTGCCATTCCCTCGTCGGAAAACTACCTGTCAGGCCAGACCGTTTATTTTAATTCTTGCATCTATCAGACATTGAAGGCCGTTTTTCCAGCCGTAGAAATCGTGGCTGGAAATCCCATGCTGCTTCTGGCATCCAACCATTTTATGCCGCTGGACGCGGCAGAACTGTCCGACCGTTATCGTCAAAGAAATCTCTCCACGCAAGCGGTGGTTCCGAGTTACTTCCCCATCAAACTGGACGCACGCCGGCGTGAATATTTGGCCGGTCAGCTGAACTCTGTGCGATGGGCACTGCTCAACCGGGACTACGTCCCTCTGTGTTATGCATATACTTACCGGCTCTGGCTGTCAAAATTTGCTTCGCCGCTGTACTTCGCGGGGATACTCGGTCTGATTGGTTTGCTCATTATTTCCCTCCGGATGTTGTGGCGGCACCGCGCCCAGTTGACTCTTCTTTCCGGCCCTACGGCCCTCTTTGCCCTTGGATGCGCGGGTATGGTCTATGAAACGGTCCTGATCCTGGCGTTTCAATCGATCCACGGCTATGTCTATTGGCAGTTGGGCGGACTTTTCGCGGCCTTCATGCTGGGGCTGGCGGCCGGCAGTGCAATGGGATTGCGCCGGCCTCCGGCTGGAAACGCGAAGAGGACGGTCTTGCGCCTGAGAATTCTGCTGGCCGCAACGGGACTCCAGGGAATCGCACTGACCTGGATTCTGCCCTGGTTTCAAAAATCCTCCCCCGCGGTCCCCTGGTTCGTGCCGTTTGGAATTCTTCTGGCTGTCACGGGAATCTGGCTGGGTATCGCTTTTCCCATGACGGCACGCGCAAATACGTCTGCCGGAACGACCGGCGCGGCAAAAACAGCCGGCACACTCTACGCCGCCGATTTATGGGGGGCCGCGCTGGGCGCCGTATTCACCAGCGCCTTTCTCATTCCGCTGGCCGGTCTTTGCGCCACCACGGCGATCACAGGCACGGTCGTCCTGGCGGCGGCATTTCTTCTGCCCCGCCGCGTCTAGGAGCAAAGCAACAAAGCACTTTCATCTCAATATCGAGATTGCTTCGTCGTCCGCCATTGAAGCAGTGGCGGACTCCTCGCAATGACGTCTCAAATAAAAAATCATGTGCTTATCCGATTGACTCCACTTACCACTACGTGTAGTGTTTATAGTGAT
>CAZGMX010000020.1:0-11286 GCA_964526865.1 uncultured Actinomycetota bacterium
ATCGGGAAATTCCTGGACATCCGCCCCCACGGCCTTGAGATTGTCGCAAACCGCTTTGATCCGGTCTGACTCCTTGACCCGCAATTCTTTGGCGCGGCGGATTTCCGTCGCCCCCGCGGCCCGCGCCGCCAGAATGGACAGGATGGGAATTTCATCGATGATGTTTGGAATCAGTTTGGGATCATCCAGGATCACACCTTTGAGCGCACCGTGCCGCACCCGCACGTCGCCCACCGGCTCAAAACCCTCCCGCGCGTCCTCAACCTGGATGGCAGCCCCCATCCTTTTGACCACCTCCAAAAAACCCGTCCGGGAGGGATTTAAACAAACGCCGCGAATAGTGAGGTCCGACCCGGGCAAAAGCAGGGCGGCAGCAATCAGAAACGCCGCGGAAGAAATATCGCCCGGAACCTCGATTTTCCGGCCCTGCAAGTCCTGCGGCCCTGCGACCTGAACAAAATTTTTCCCAAGGGTAACCTCTCCGCCCAGATACCGGATGAGCCGTTCCGTGTGGTCCCGCGACGGATAGGGCTCCTCCACCGTGGTCGTCCCCTGCGCCTGCAGCCCCGCGATCAGGATCGCCGACTTGACCTGCGCGCTGGCCACGTCCATCGCGTAGTGGATTCCCGTGAGATTGCCGCCGTGGAGGACAAGCGGCGCCACATTCCCGGACTGCGCCGTGATGCGCGCCCCCATCTGGCGCAGGGGTTCGATCACGCGCCCCATGGGCCGTCTTCTCAGCGAGGCATCCCCCGTGAGCGTGGCGCGGATGAACTGCCCTGAAATCAGGCCGCACAACAGGCGGATCCCCGTCCCGGAATTTCCAAGGTCCAGCGTTTGCGCCGGACTCTTCAGAGCGTCCCGCCCCCTGCCGTGGACGACAAAACTGGCCGGCCCCTTTTGATCCACGTACACTCCCATGTCCCGGACGGCCTGCAGTGTCGCCAGGCAGTCGGCGCTGGTCAAAAAATTATCGATCGTGGAATCGCCCTTGGCCAGGGCGGCAAAAATTGCGGCGCGGTGGGAAATGGACTTGTCGCCGGGAACGGATACCGTTCCGACCACTTTGCGCACGGGTTGTATTGTTGTGGTGGACATACGTATTGGCTGGAATTAGCTTGTTGATTGCATTAGATCCACTTTTTACAAAAAAAAACAGCTTAACAGAATAAGGTCATTAATTTAACTCCCTCCCCCTTGATGGGGGAGGGTTTGGGTGGGGTTGTAAAGCCACACATCCCCCCATCCCAGCCTTCCCCCACAAGGGGGGAAGGAGCTAGACTATTACCATTTTTCTACGTACACCACTCCCTCATATCCCCTCCCGCATCAAACGGGCTCTGTCGAAAAATGCCAGCAGTTCAGCCCTGTCACGCCGCAGCAACGCCTCTTTGATCTCCTCCAATTTTTCCACATAGAGCGTGGTCGACCGCAGAACCGCACTGCGGTTTCCCAGCAAAATATCCGCCCACAGTTCCGCGGGACTGGCGGCAATGCGCGTCATGTCCTTGAATGCCGGTCCGATGAATTTGATCGGATCCTCAAATCCCTCACCCACCTTCAACGTCAGGTGCATGAGGGCGGCGGCCAAAACATGCGGCAAATGGCTGACGGCTGCGATCACCCGGTCGTGATCCTGCGCACTGCACAGGCACGTTCTGGCGCCCAAGGCCTCCCAGAATTTTCCGACCCGATCCAACGCCTCGGGATCGGTGTTGCCCGTGGGGGTCACAACGCACAAGGCCTTGTCAAACAGATCGGCGCGCGCCGCGTCGACTCCACTTTTCTCCGACCCCGCCATGGGATGAGAGCCGACAAACTTCCCCCCGTGCGCGAAAACCTTCTCCATGGCCTCCACCACCTGCCCTTTGACACTGCCCACGTCGATCACCACGGCCGATGGATCGATGTGCTGCGCAATCTGCTTCGCACAGTGTTCCATGGCCGAGATGGGAACACCCAGGACGACCAAATCCGCGCCGCGAAGAGCTCTGGAGCAGGCCGTCGAAACCTCGTCCGCCGCCTTGGCCTTGAGAATCGCTTTGCGCCGGTTTTTGTTCCGGATCAATCCCACCACTTCCTGAGCCAGGCCGCGCTCCCTGGCCGCCATGCCGATCGAGCCGCCGATAAGCCCCATCCCCACGATCACGATCCTATTAAAAAGTGCCATGGTCCACCTCCCGTCCCCGCTACATCGTCCGCCCAACCGCCTTCGCCAGCGGCCCCAATTCCTCCAGCAATTTGGCAAATTTCTTTGGCAGCATGGACTGCGCCCCGTCCGACAACGCCGCCTCCGGCTTGTGATGCACCTCGATGATAAGTCCGTCGGCGCCCGCCGCAATGGCGGCCTTGGCCAGGGGCGCAACATACTCCCATTTGCCGGCCGCGTGGCTGGGATCGACAAAAACGGGCAGATGGGACTGCGACTTGATCACTGGAACGGCGCTCACGTCCAGCGTATTGCGCGTCGAGTCTTCAAATGTCCGTATCCCCCGCTCGCACAGGACCACGTTCATGTTGCCCTCCGAGCAGATGTATTCGGCGCTCATCAGCAGCTCCTTGACCGTACTGCTCAATCCCCGTTTCAACAGCACCGGTTTTTTGGAGCGCCCCACCTGTTTGAGTAAGTTAAAATTCTGCATGTTGCGCGCGCCGATTTGAAGAAAATCCGCGTACTGATCCACCAGTTCCACGTCCCGCGTGTCCATCACCTCGGTCACGACCGGCAGGCGGTATTTCTCCCGCGCTTCGGCCAACAATTTGAGCCCCTCTTCGCCCAGGCCCTGGAATGCGTAGGGCGACGTCCTGGGCTTGAAGGCCCCGCCGCGCAGAATGCGCGCGCCCGATCCACGGACCTCTCTGGCGATATGCAGCAGGCTCTCGCGGTTTTCCACCGCGCAGGGACCGGCGGCCACCACAATGCGCTTGCCCCCGATGTCCACTTTTCCCACCGACACGACACTGTCTGTGGGGTGAAAATCCCGGCTTACCAGCTTGAAGGGTTTGAGAACCTGCATCACCTTTTCAACGCCGGGGAACGCCTCCAGCGGAATGCTCTGAAGAATCCGCTCCTCGCCGATGAGGCCGATGATGGTCCGCTCCACGCCTTCGGACACCATGGTCCGCAGGCCCAGTTCGCGCATCTTTAATAGAATGTGTTCTTTTTCGTGTTTGGTTGCTTCGGGCTTAAGAACAATGATCATGACGGCTCCCTGGTCTTCTTTTCCGTCGACACAATCCGCTTCAACTCCTCCACGAATCTTCGATTCTGATCGTCTGTCCCCACGCTCACCCGGATGCAGTCTTTCAATCCATAGGCGTTCAGCGAGCGGACGATCACGCCTTTTTTCAACAACGCCTTAAAGACACCTTCACCTGTCCAGGGAGCACCAGCCCGGTCTTTTCCCATCAGGTGCACGACCATAAAATTGGTCCAGGAGGGCACGCAGAAAAGCCCCATCGCCTCGCACTGCGTGCGCAGATACTCCCGCCCTTTCCGCACGATGCGTTTTGTCCTGGCGATGTGCTCCTCGTCATCCAGCGCCGCCGCCGCTGCCGCCTGCGCCAAGGTGCTGGTGTTGAACGGCGGCCGCACACGGTTGAGCCAGTCGGCGATCTGCGGCGTGCTGATTCCGTAGCCGATGCGAAGCCCCGCCAGCCCGACGATCTTGGAAAACGTGCGCAGGACCACCACATTTTTTCCCTCGCGCACGCACGCCAGAGAATCCGGAAACACGGGATCCTCGACAAATTCCACGTAGGCCTCGTCCACCACCACCACGCATCGCGGCGGAACATGTTTCATGAAGGCATCAAATTCCGGCTGCGTCACGATGGTCCCCGTCGGATTGTTGGGATTGCACAAAAAGATAACCCGTGTGCGCGGCCCAATCTTTTTGGCCATAGCCTTCAGATCGAACTTCCAATTTTTCAGCGGCACCTCCACCAATGTGCCGTGCGCCACGGCCGTCCAGATGGGATACATGACAAATGTCGGCACTGCCGTCAGCACCTGGTCGCCCTCCTCCACGAAGGCCCAAAGCACAAAGGTCAGGATGTCGCTGGAGCCGTTGCCCAGCGTAAAACACGAACGGTCCAGCCCGAATTTCTCGGACAATTTCGATTTGAGCGCGAATCCGGCGCCGTCCGGATACAGATGGATGTTGCGCAGGGCCTTCTGCGCCGCAACCACGGCGCGCGGCGAGGACCCGATGGGACTCTCGTTGGAGGCCATCTTGATGATGTCCTCCAGGCCCAGCTCGCGAGCCGTCTCCTCGATGGGCTTGCCCGGTTGGTACGGCTTGAGCCGCTGCACTGCTGTACGCGGGCGCAATATGGTTTTCATTGTCGTCGATTTATTTCCGCCCTTCGTCCCTTTCATTCCTCGGCCCGGGGATACGAACCCAGCACTTTCAGAAACTCACACTTCTTGGCCAGCTTCTTCATGGCCGACCGGACCGGCGCCTCGTCGCAGTGCCCCTTGAAATCCACAAAGAAGTAGTACTGCCACGGCTTCTTTTTCGACGGGCGCGACTCAATCTTGGTCAGATTGATGTTGTGCGCCGCAAAAATACCCAGCACGTGGTACAAGGCCCCCACCCGGTCCTTGGCGGCAAACATGATGGAGGTCTTGTCGTGTCCCGATGCCGGCCCAAATGTCTTGGCGATCACAAAAAACCGCGTGATGTTGTCCGTGCTGTCCTGAATGGAGCGCGCCAGGATCGTCAGCCCGTAGAGCTGCGCGGCCAGTTCGCTGGCAATCGCGACCTCCCCCTTTTCCTTTGCCGCGATCTCCGCGGCCCGTGACGTGCTGGACACCTCGACCACCTCCGCCTGCGGCACATTGGCCTGGATCCACTGCCGGCACTGACCGATGGCCTGCGAAATAGAATAGATTTTCTTGATGCCGCTGAAGCGGTTCCCCCCCTTGGATTTTGGGGGACAGCCCAAGCCCATCAAGTGCTGGGCGATGTCCAGGTATATCTCCGAATAGATTTTTAGATTCGAATCGATGAACATGTCCAGCGTGTGGTTCACCGCCCCCTCGATGGAATTTTCAATGGGCACAACTCCGTAGTCCGCATAGCCCTTCTCCACCTCGTTGAAGACATCGTGGATGCTCTTCATCGCCAGATACTGAACGGACGATCCGAACTTCGCCAGCGCCGCCTGGTGCGTGAACGTCGCCTGCGGTCCCAGATACGAAACAAGCAGTTCTTTTTCCAGCGACAGGGCGCCGGACATGATTTCACGGAAGACCGCCTTCAAAGAATCGGGACGCATCGGCCCCTTGCTGTTTTTCAGGAGGCGCCCATAGACTTCGCGCTCGCGCTGGGGGCTATAGATTGGCTGGCGCAGTCCGGCCTTCACTTTGCCGATCTCCAGCGCCACCGACGTCCGTTGATTGATGAGATCGACGAGCCTCTCATCGATCGCGTTGATTTTTTCCCGGAGGATCTCGATTTTTTTCATACGCCCATCCTTATGGCTGTTCCGGCTGCCCCGCCGGTTTTGTCCCCGAAGATCCCGGTGCGGCGGGAACCGGCTCCCCATCGAGGACCCGCCCGTCATCCTGCCCGGTGTCCGACGGCACTCTCGCATCCTCGGCCGCTCCGGCAGTCCCGGCCGAGAGGACCGTCCCAGCCGCTCCTTCCATCTCGACGGCCGCGGCAGTCTCGAGCTCCCCGACATCCTTGCCGGCGGCCGCCCTCTGCTGTTCCAGTTGTCTCTCCCGCGCCACCAGAGCCGCCTTGAACTCTTCCATGTTGGGCAGCTCCTGCAAATCCTTCAGTCCAAAATGCAGGAGAAATTCCCTGGTCGTGCCGAACAAAAACGGCCGGCCGGGGCTTTCTTTTTTTCCCGTGATACGGATCAAATTCTTCTCCAACAGGGTCACGATCACCCCGTCGATGTTCACGCCGCGGATTTCCTCCACTTCCGCCCGCGTCACAGGCTGTTTGTAGGCGATGATGGCCAGCGTCTCCAGCGACGGGATCGACAGCCGGTCCTTCAGCTCGTCCTTCAACAGCCGGCCGATGAATTCCGCATACTGGGGCAGGGTCTTGATCTGGTATCCCGCCGCCACTTCATAAATCTGAAAACTCCGGGCCGAACTTTCATAATACGCCCGCAGTTCCGCGATGATGTCCTTGACGTCTTGAGCGCCGATGTCCGGCTTGCGTGTCTTCAAGACCGCCTGAAGTTCCGTCAGGCTCACGGGCTTGTCCGACACAAACAACAAAGACTCCACAATCGTCTGCAGCGTCGCATTGCTCATGGGTTGGATCTCCTCGCCTCCACCAGGATCGGGCCAAACGGCTGTTCCTGAAATCCGCGAATTTCCCGCAATCGAATCAATTCCAAAACGGCCAAAAAGGTCGCGATCACCTCTTCCCTGCACGCGGCGGCTGCAAACAGATCCACGAATGCGATCGACGGCTTTTCTGTCAGCATTTCTTTGATCGCCAGAATCTTGTCCGCCACGGTATAGACGTCTTCATAGACCTCCCGCAGGCCGGCCGCTTCGATCTTTTTCAACACCGTCGAAAACGCATTGATCAAATCAAAGATGGAGACATCCAGCTGGCGCTGGTCGGCCCCGATGGTGCTGTGCGCCGCCACGCGGCTGAACAACTGGTTCTGAAACAGCTCCTTTTGAGACAGTTCGTGGGCGACGTCCTTGAATTTCTTGTACTCCAAAAGCTGGCGCACCAAGTCCAGCCGCGGGTCCTCCATCTCCTCCTGCTCCATGGGCGGCTGTTCATCCGGCGGCAACAGCATCCGGGATTTGATGTACATCAGCGTGGCCGCCATCAGCACGAACTCTCCGGCGATGTCCAGATCCAGCATCTGCATGATCTCCAAATACTGCAGGTACTGTTGCGTGACCCGCTCGATGGGGATGTCGTAAATGTTGACCTCCTCCTTTTTGATCAGATACAACAGGAGGTCCAGCGGCCCCTCAAAAATTTCCAATTGGACTTTGTATTTTTCCGCTACCACATGTCCCTCGCCGTCTGCAATTCTTCCCCCATTGCCGTCATGCCAATCCCATCACGTGCATCACCTCATCCATCGTCACCTGGGCCGCCCTGGCCGCCCGGACATTTCCCTCTGCCAGAATCTCGTCCACCCGTTTGGGCGCGGCCTCCAGCTCCCGGCGCCTTTCCATGATCGGCTCCAAAAATGTCAACAGGCCTTCGCAGAGCATCTTTTTGCAGTCCACACATCCCACGGCCGCCGACGCGCAATCCCGGGCGATCTGATCCTTGCGCCCCGCGTTGAATATCTGCTGGAGGACGTACACGGGACACACCTCGGGATGGCCCTTGTCGTCGCGCCGCACGCGGGCCGGATCCGTCAGCATCAACGACAATTTCTTGCGGATGTCTGCCGGGGCATCTGAGAGATAGATCGCATTGCCATAGCTCTTGCTCATCTTGCGCCCATCGGTCCCGGGCAATTTCGCGAACTGCGTCAATTTTGCCTTCGGTTCCGGAAAAACCGGCCGGTACATGCTGTTGAACCGCCGCGCGATTTCCCTCGTGATCTCCAGATGCGGCAGTTGATCCACGCCCACGGGCACCAAATCGGACTTGTAGAGCAGGATATCCGCCGCCTGCAAGACGGGATATCCCAAGAAACCGTAGGTCTTCAAGTCCCGCCCCTTGATTTCCTCCAATTGTTCCTTGTATGTCGGGTTGCGCTCCAGCCACCCAATGGGCACGATCATCGACAGGGCCAGGTGCAGCTGCGCGTGCTGGGGCACGGCCGACTGAACAAAGATTGTGCTCTTCTCCGAGTCCAGTCCCGCCGACAAAAAGTCGATGGCCACCTGCCGAACATTGTCTTTCAATGCCTTGGGGTCTGCGTATTCCGTCGTCAGCGCGTGCCAGTCGGCGATCATAAAAAAACACGTGTGTTCTTCCTGCAGTTTTTTCCAGTTTTCCAGAGCGCCCAGCAGATTGCCCAAGTGCAGGCGGTCTGTAGGCCGCACCCCGCTCAAGACGATCGATTTTGCCATGTTCCCCTCTCTCTTGACCGTAAAACCTTAAAACGCGCCCAACGATCCCAGCCCCAGCAGGCGCGCCATCCAAAAGACGACCGGAGTCAGCACCCGCGTGATCAATCCAAAATAGAAGAGCGCCAGCACGATGACAAATCCATACGGCTCCAGGCGGCTGTAGGCAATGGCCTGCGCGCGCGGCAATAGCCCCGTCATCACGCGCGAACCGTCCAACGGCGGGATCGGTATCAGATTGAACACCGCCAGATACAAATTGATCAGGGCCCCATAGACCAGAAAAACTACCGCCACATTGAAGTGGATGGCTTGAAAACCAATTTTTAAAACCGCCAGAAAAACCGCAATGGCGATATTGGCCGCCGGACCGGCAAGACCCACCCAGATCATGTCTCTCTTGGGATTGCGCAAGAGATAAAATGTCACCGGCACCGGCTTGGCCCATCCAAACGGAGGAAGCCGCATCAGATAGAGCGCCACCGGCAGGACGATCGTTCCGAACAGATCGATGTGGGCCAGAGGGTTCAGCGTGAGCCGGCCCGCCTGATACGCCGTCGGATCGCCCAGCTTGTAGGCCACCCATCCGTGCGCGTACTCGTGCACCGTCACGGCCAAAAGAAAAAATAAAATCATCACGGCAAAAATCATGCGCCGGAACTCCTCCCTAAGACTAGCACTCAATGCTTTCCTGTGAAGGCTTACAAGTCCAAAACAAAACACTTTGCCTTTCGCAACGCACACCACCACCATCTTATCGCGCATCGCGAAAGGCCGCTTTGAATCTCTAAATTATATGAAAATCGTGAGTTAGGAGTCAATTCTAATGCAATTCAAATTTCAATTCCAGCTGCGGATTCCTGGATTTTACTTTCTCCAGTATTTTGCAGACCAGAGCAATGGCGTCCGTGAGAGCTTTTTGCGCATCGGACATAGAAAACAATCCCCCAGCTTCGTATGTCATTTCATTCCGTTTGCGGCGCATGATTTCAAATCGCTCTGTAATATCGCTATATTTTTTGCCCAAAACCATGCTGGTCACTTCAACCACCGTCCAGTGCTGCGCCCCATCATCGGGAATGTATCCTTCAAGAAGCAGCAATGCCCTGCCCGCTTTCAACATCGCCATGTATGTCATCACATAGGCCGCCCTTTGGGCGATCTGTGCTATCTTCTTGGCCTCCTGCAAATCCAAAATCGCCTCTTTCAATAGATTTTCAATTTGCACAAATCCAACCTTGATTTTCCGGATCCTCCCCTCCCTCTGCAATCTTTGCACAAGCCTATCCATGAGACAATTTCCCTTTCAAAACCACTGTTTTCCCCTTGAGTATCATGTTGAGAAATCCGCCCCGATCTCTTTTCTCCTTGAGAAATTCTTCCCGTGTGTAGGACGTAAAATTGATTTCCCTGTTCAATTTCGATTCCAGCGCCCGGATTTCCCGAACAAATATATTTTGTTGAAAAGTTCCGATCACCACCATGTCAACATCAGAGTTCTTTTTTTCGATCCTTCCCGCATAGGACCCGTAGAGAAAGGCACACGAGATACCGTCATATTTTGCAGCCAAACCCCTCAGACTGCCTTCGACGCCTTCCGTCTTGAATACAATATTTTTTAATTCGTCGTACAGGGGGTATTGTTTATTGAGAGAATAAATCTTCAACCTTCCTCTGGTGAACGAACAGAACAAGCCCTCCTTTTCCAGAATCCTGAGTTCCCTCGACAGATTCCCGGCGTCTTCGTCTATCATGCCCGCCAGTTCTCTGACGTAATAATTCTCATCGGGATGGGTGAACAAATACACCAGAACCTTTCTCCTCGTTTTTGCGCCCAGCAGAATGGACATTTTCACCTCGTGCCATATTTGTATTACGTGGGTATCGGATTGGCTCTAGTGACCACAACATATTGTGCAAAGACTTCCTCCCCCCTTGCGGGGGAGGTTAGGTGGGGGGTACTTACACATCAGGTATTTCCCCCCATCCCAGCCTTCCCCCACAAGGGGGGAAGGAGCCACTGCTTTACGGCGAGTACAATATAGAGTGGTAACTAGAAACAACCCGATACCCACGTTGTATTATTTACATCACATGTTGTATATATTACATCATGAAAGTGCTCTGTCAATACAATTTGGAACAAAACGAGGACGGGGCTTGGCGGAGGATCGGATTGGACTGTCTAGGCGGCCGCATCCATTGCGGCCGAGCGCTGCGTCTGGGCTTCCAGGCCCTCTTCTTGAACGGGGCCAAGGGGTGGAAACTTTACGTCGAGTACCTGAACAACCGCCGTCGCCATGGCAACACGCGTTTCTGCGGACTCTCTGTTTTGACTTCCGGACAGAATGGCCTCTTCGGTTTGGCGGTCCCTTCCCGAGAGACGCGCAAGCGCCTCTTTCAGAATCCACGCGGAATCAACTCCGGGAAGCAGCCGGCCGGATATTCCCGTAACGAATTGACTCATTCGATTCCAATCCACCCTGAAATCTATTCCCTGCACATCGAGAAAATCTTTCACGTTGGTGAAAAGGGCATCTCCATCCGCGCCGCAATATACTTGCAGCGTCATCAGAAGGGCTTCCAGCCGTATCATGCTTTGTTCGGGTTCGCCCGTCGCCGCGCGCTTGCGCAAATTGTGCCACTGCTGATGGGCCGCCCTTTCGATCTCGTCTTTCATCAAGCCGTAGCGCTCCAGGGAATATCCCAATCGGACAAGCCCCAGGGCAAATTCGGCCTGCATCTTGACGCCCATCGCTTTTTCTATCTCTTTTCTTTTCACGAGGGCGTTGTATGCCTTTCGAAAAGGCATCCCCTGCTCAACCGGCTCCACCTCCCTTGCGATGTCTTGATAATTGCCGGGCAGCGCACCCGCCGGAAGACAATTTGCCAATATCACCAACACCTCATCCAGCGGCGTCCCCTCTTTAACGAAAATTGTCGCAGGAAAAGCGGTTCTCTCCAGAAAGCCTTTCCCCCTGCAAAATGCTGGTGAGCGGTCCGCCTTTTCCGTAATCTGAATGAGGCAATCGTCCGAAATACCGGCAAGGGGCCTGTCCGCCACTGAAGCGTCGGCGGACTTGCAGCCCGCCGCTTGCGCGGCCGCCTTCAGCGCCCTCGCCGTTTTCGCCAGCCCCGCAATGTCGTACTGCTCCAGAAAGTCCAAAAATGTCCGAACGTCCTGGGCGTTGAACACGGAGCCCCTGCGCAAGAGCAAATCAAATTTCCCCGGCTCCAGCCCGGTCTCCCTAAACGCCGGGCCTTTT
>CAZGMX010000020.1:11296-15950 GCA_964526865.1 uncultured Actinomycetota bacterium
TTGATTCTTCACCAGGATTTGATACTTAAAAAAGCTTGCGGCGCCCAATGCCTCCTTGCTGACTCTGCCCAGCTTTTCCTGGTCTCCCGCAAGCATCGTCGTGATGTACTCATCCTGTGTGCCGAAATCTTCCTCCCGGAATCCGGCCCGGTCCGCATCGTAAAACATGCCTTCAAAATCCAAATCCGTCGTCAAATCCATTTCCCCCGCATGCGACAATAGATGACTGGCGCTCTCAAAAGACATCTGTCTTCCTTCAAAAAAGGCATCCTTGCCCCTGGTCTTTTTTGCCTCCTCAAAATATCGGGCCCTTGCCTGATCCCGCCCAACCGATATCCCCATGTACCCCAGCATATTTTGCCAGGCGATTGCGCCATACGAGCGGGTGGGAGAAAACGCGATGAGGCGCGAACGATAATGATCGGAATGGTGTCCGTAATCGTACGTCAAAATGGCCCCGCGGGTCAGCGCCGAGGCCATTCCCTGCATCCAGCGCTGGGCATTGAGATTGACGATCCATCCCTCCCCTTCCGCCAACTCGATTCCGCGGCGCCGCAGATACTGTTCCAATTCCGGCGTGGAGGGTTCACCGAGTTCCTCCACCAAAAGCCCGTTTTCGGCGCGGACAAAAACTTCCTGCAGACGGCCGCCGCTCTGCCTCACTTTATGGACGGGAAACGCATCCGGCAATTCGTTGCTGAGAAAAACGCCGCAGACGGAATGGGGCGGAAAAAGCGCGGCGATATCGATGGCGCTTCCCTGTTTCCACGTCACGCTGGGCAAAAATTCCTTCAACATCGCCTTCTGTTTTTCCATGAGCGAAGGGCTGATTTCCACGATGGTGTATTTCAGCGCCTCCGCAAGGCCGCGCCAGCTGGGATCGCCCTGCTGGGCCTTCTCGAAGACATAGTTGAGAATATGCTTTGCCAGGTGGCCTTCCCCAGCCCCCATTTCTATCGCATCAAAGTGCTTGGGTTTGCCCAGGTACTTCCATCGCATCAGAAGATCCACGGCCACGGCCTCTCCAAACCGGGGGGTGAGCTGGGGCATTGTGTCGAATTCTTTGCCGATGATGGAATCGGTGCGCGGCCTCGTGTAATAGCCCAATTCCGGGTCATAGACGACCAATTCCATGTATTGCGCATACGTCAGTTTTCCCGCCTGCGCCACCCGGTCAAGAACCTCCTGTTGAGTCTGCGACCGCGTGTTGCGCCAATGCGCGATCACCTCCGCAACAGGAATCTTCCAGTGCCCCTGCAGGGCCGAAAAATAGCCATAGAGGACCATCGCATAGCGCTCCGAACATATAAAGTCTTCCAAGACACGGGCCAGCTCATCCAGGACCTGCTCCCGGCTCCTGCCGACACCCTCCAGCCAGCGCTTCGTGCGCTGGGCAAGACTAAAATCCATGCCTTTATAAAATTCGATTTGGCGCGTCAGAAAATCCGCAAGCGTATCTCGCGTGGGTTTTTCTCCCAACTCCTCCCCGATCAAAGCCCTTCCACCCCTCTCGCGCAGTTCTTTATCATGAGCCCTCTGCACATCCCAGGAAGCCCTCGCGGCATAGAGCATATGATTAGGGTCCAATGGAACCCCGGCAATCCTGGCCAGATCGTCACGCGGGATGCTGAAAAACTCCGCGCTTTTTTGCAGATACGTGAGCGATGCGGGAAATTCGACAAGATAGGCCCTATCGTCCAGAGCCCTGGACAAGAGCAGTGCTGAGCGCTGCGCCGTTCGGACCTGGCTTTTCACAAGCCGCTGTGCCAGGAATGGATCGTGCCCCTGGTCGATCATTGCTTTGAGCTTTTTTGAACAGAGCGTTTCCAGAGAAATGTCCGCAGCCGGCTCATGAACGGCCGCAGCCGCGGGGACTGGCGGCGGCCCCGGTTCAATCGAAGGCGCCTGCTCACCGGGTTGAGGAATCCGGGAGATTTGTTTCTGGATTTCTGCCTCTTCCTGCCTGCACGTCTTCTCGTCCGCAGAACTGGCGCGGACACACACCGGCAGGATATTCACCGGTACAGGGCGTTTTAGATTTTCAGAATGGGCCGCTGTCTTTTCAAAGGACAGATACGTATAATCCCCAAATCCCAGAACATTTTTGACGGCCGATTTTTTCAAGAGCCTGTAGCCCATGGCGTCAAACAAAAGATACGTCGCCAGCGGCGTGTTGCCATCGTCTAATACATGCACTTTCCCGCCGACTTTCAGCACACGATCTATTTCCCTCACGATCCCTGCCATCGTTCCACCATCGCTGTGCGCGTGGACATCGTTCATGAACTGTTTCATAAAAACCGCATCCACGGATGCCTCGGAAAGAAAATCCAAATTTTCCGCATCCGCCGCCCGAAAATCGATGTGGGCCAGATCGCCCGGCTCGCTCACCCGCTTGGCCAATTCGACTGCCTGCGCATCCCTGTCCACGCCGATGTAATGACCGGCCTGTTCTGAGGCCTCGCGCTGACGCCGCAGAGCGTACCGCAGAAATCCGCCGTGGCGGGCACCCAGCTCCAGCAGCGTCGTGTTCGGGCCCCTGGGCAAATCCACTTGCTGGAGTATCTCTTCCGCTTCCAGGGCAGCTCGATAATCCAGGAAATGCCGGTTGACCATCACCGCTTTTCCTTCCCTCTTGAAGGTTTCCAGCGCCTCCCGGCAATCCCGCAAAGCCGCCTGGATGGCTCCCGGCGATTCCCAGTGTTTTCTCCGCAGGGGTTCGTCCGACAAAACCAGCCTTACGATCCACCGATCCCACGACTCCGCGGGAATGCAGAGGCAAACCGCCAACGGCACCCTGCGGTCCTCGACCGAAAAACAGATTTTCCCCTCGCGGAAAGCCTCCTCCAAGTCTTTTGCTATTTGCACAGCGATGCCGACGCCATACACCGAAGCGCGCATGTACTGGACATAGTGATTTTCCACGCCCTCTGCGCGAGCCCCCGGCCGCGCACCCGCAAGTGTTTGAACGGCCCCATAAGGAGGCTGGGACAGCGATGCCGCAACAGCAGAGACATCCGAGTCTGTGAGCATCCCCCGTTTGCGAAGAACGGATAGGGCGGCACTTCTTGCGACCTTCTTGTAATCGTTCAAGATCATGCGCAGCAAATACAGTTTGAATGCCTCCAAATCCGGCCACGACCCCATCATGGGACCCGTCTGAATCATCGCCACCATCTCATCGCACATCGCGGCATACGCTTTGGGAAAATCTGCCAGTTCCTTTTCCAGGGCATTTTCCGGTTGATCGGCGGCAGACGGAAACGCTGCCTGGGATTTTACTGCCCCAGGAGCTCCCCGCCGCGCCAGATTCGGAAAGTAATTCCCAATCCCAGGCAGCGCCTTGACCAATATCTGGCCGGCCTTGCCTGGCTTTTGTGTCATTTTTTTGCGCAGTCCCTTCAGCGCGCCATCCGGCAGGGCAACGCGCCCGCGCACCTCCGGGTTGTGCAGCGAATCGAGTATCTTAAAGGGGTCCGATTCCTGGAATACCTGCGGCAAATCCACGGCGGCGGGAACGCCGGCCAGAGATTTCAGAGAGAGCATCGGATTATCCCGTCCCTGCCGGTAGCCGCGCCCCTTAACAATCGGAAGCATCCCCGGGATATCGTTGATCATCATTGCCGTTGCGTGCTGGGGAGTGGTTTGGCGCAGATAGTTCTCCGCGCGGTCTAAAAGGATGTTGGACACCCGTGAGAAATCAACCCCGCGGGCAACACCAATAAATTGGATAAAGGCAACAGGCTCCGGCGCATCATAGGGCAGATCAAAACTATGGGTGAGAAGAAGTTTGTTGGTATGAATATCCATCATGACTGCGCCGACCATCGCGCCCGTAACGCCGTTCCGCGCCACAAAGGTTTTCATTATTTTCATCGTCGCAGCGGGGTCCTTGTGAAAGAACTCCACGGCCACGGGAAGGGAAAACATGGAAACACCACAACCGGCTAAAAATTCAAAAACCCGGTTCACCTGCCCGGGGTCGGTGACCTCCTCGACGCGGACTGAAGTATCCTCGCCGGCGCCGGCAGATGGACGGCCTGGATCCGGCAGCGGCGCCCCATGGGACCCGCCCGCAGGCTTTTTCACAAATTCGGATTCCGGGGCCAATGCGAAGGCGGGAACAGAGCTGCAAAAAATGAATGCCGCCGCCAAAATTATTTGCAACAGATTGTGAATGAAAGCGCTTTTCCGGGACATACTCGGGCTCACATCCTCTGCTCGACGTCGATTTCTTTTTTGAGGGAAGATTTTTTGAACTGCTTCAACTGAGACAGGGACACGTGGAGACAGGGATTGAGCAGGGACAGGGCCAGGTGGGTGTTCTCCGCCGCGCGATCGCGGTCTTTCTGCATGTCCGCCTCGTTGGCCAGATGAAACAGGTGCGTCACCAGAACGTTCTTGTCGGCCTCGTCGAGTTCCGTGTCCGTAGGCAGCAGCAGGCTGAAATCCAGTCCCCCCTCCCGGCTGGGGTGGATTTTCCACATGCACTGTCCCAGGGGGACATAGACGGCGTCTTCTTCCGCGTCATAGACCGCCTTGCCAAACGCGGGAATCCATCCGGGGTGCTTGGAATATTTTTGCGCCAGCAGATCCGGATCCCCGCCCACGTCTCTGAAATAATTCAACACCTCCGCGGCCAGAATATACAGGG
>CAZGMX010000020.1:15960-26449 GCA_964526865.1 uncultured Actinomycetota bacterium
GATCAGCGATTCCACGGCCTCGCTTTTTCCGTCGATTTTCGTATCGGATTGTGCCGGTTCCTCGTCCTGCGCAGCCTCCACAACAGCCTCCTCCACGTCCAGATCCTCCGGCGCACAAAAGACAATCGGCGCCGGCAGTACCGCGCAAAGGACCACGCCGCAGAAAATCATCAATAATGTCTTTATAAATTTTTTCGTCATCGTTTTACTCACACAGCGGTTTCTACCGGCATCGTCCTGGTATCCACGGGACGCACAGGACGTGAAAAATCAACGGCTCTTGGGTGAAGCAGATTCTCATGCACGTCGTTAAAAAATCGCCGCATCCATTCTTCGAGACTATGCCCTGGAGGAAAATACATCTGGATTGCACATCGCATCTCCTTCCACACTCGTTGAGGTTCTGCCTCCAAATCGGGCAAGACATTCTGCTGGACGCGGTCATAAATTTTGCGTGCGAGCTGAGTTTTCTCATCCCCGCTCAATCCCTGGCCCAGGGAGTTGATCACCGAACGAAAAACAAGTGAGAAACCAAGTCTGTCCTGAAGGACAACCCGGAGATGCGAATAACGGCGAAGACGCTCCATCACCTCGACAAACTGCTTATACCGGAATTCGGACAGGGTCCGCCAGCACGGATGTTGATCCTCGTCCAAAAAAATACCCTTCTCATAGAGGGCCTGCATGAGTCTTACCCCCGAATCATAGGGGTATCTCCACCTGATTTTTTGCAGGTCCTGCAATGTTCCCGTATCCAGACGCGGCAAGGATTTTTTGAGATGTTCCATAGCATCCTGGGTGCCATGCACGGCGTGCCAGGAAAAAGATATGTCTATTTCACTTAAGATATCGGCAAGAGGGATATCCCTGTCCCGATATTCCCTGTATGCGTTTCGTCCCAAAAACAACGGCGCACTCAACTCCTCGTACGACGGTTCCTTCTCAAATATATCCGCCGGGTCATAGTCCGATCGCAGCCAATATCCCAGGGGCCAATGCCCTTCCCCTCGGATTACGGCAACACAGGAGTCGGGATGGGCATCGGCGATTTCGGCAATGGTGTCCAACGTGCGATCATCTCGATCCACGATGATAGAGGAATAGAATAATTCTCCCCGGTATCGGGAAAGGACAAGTTCATCTGTCCTGCGCGACAGGTGCAGGCGGGCAAATCGAGGTTCATCCAGGTAGGTTGCAAGAGCCAGATTCAATTCTGAATACAGATCATATCCCGCGGGTTCGAGTACGAGACCCTCTAACTGGGGAAGTTCAAGAAAATTCTGCACAAGACCGGCCAAATATGGAGATGCCCGGACACCGGCGAGACTGCCGTTTGATCTGATCTCCTCCATATCACGCCGTGTCAACGTGTACGGTATGTGGGAATACGCGTATTTGTCGATGATCTCCAAAACTCCCCTAACCGCAGAATGGCCGCGGTGCCGTTGAAAAAACTTTTTGGTAAAATATTTGTGCTGCTGTTTGTCATCATTCAACAAAAGATTGACGAGATCGACCCACAGAGGATTGGGGGCAGCGACCACGAGCAACTGGTAAATATCACCGGGGTATTCCAGGTGAACCCAAATCCCCTTCGTCCCGGGCAATCCCTCGCGTTTACTGATTTGTGCCTGCAATACTGCAGCCGGATTATCCTCGGCACGCATACCGACAGCGTGAAGCCAGGGGGCAAAAATCCATCTGTCCTCTCTTTCCCTATAATAAGCTCTGCTTCGTACGGGATGATAGGGATCCGGATTGAGCGCATGATCGAGCGCAAACAGGAAGAGTTCCCTGTCTGAGATTCCTGCAGCCTGCTCAAGGGCCTTCCTCGAAACGATCTTTGAATCCCGCAGGCTTTCCACCAATGCGGTCACCCTGCCGAGGGCATCCTGGGCAAGGCCAAGTTTTTGGGCGCCGGCGCTTCGAAGACAAAGCACAAGATCGTCCACCCTTTCAGGATTTGTTCCATATATTTTCTTCGCCCGTTGAAGCCGCGCATCAGGAAACAAGAATATGTCGTCCAGGGCACACTGCAGAGTTTCCGCGAGACTCTTTTTCCGGCCGTCATCGGCAAAACGCGAGGGTGGAGCAAGCGCCACGCCAAATTGCGGACACACCAATACAGCGGCCAGGGACAATGCGAAAAACAATTTGAATCGCAAGAGTGTATGCATGATCACAGACTCATCGCTATTTTTCGCGCCGCATCGAGACGACCCGACAACGGCTGGTCACCGCCCTTCGGCGCAAATGTCCAATTCGGCTGACGCACGACGAGAGTCCGTTGTCCCCTCCCTCTGCTCCCATACACATCGTGAATATAGTCATAGCGCCTCATATTTTTGTCCACCGGCTGATCTGGGTACGAGACATAGTGGGCCTTGGCCGCAGCGGCCAGAATGTGGAGATGAACGGGCGTTCTTGAGCCCAAGAGCTTGGCCTGACGAATCTCATGAAGAAGGAAATCCACGTCCAGCGGATCCATTGCCTTTTCCACACCCCAGAGCAGTCCGTCCAGCGCCCCCTTCGCATCCCTTGACTCGATGGCTTCGTAGACCCTGCGAAACGCCTGCGCGTGCGATTTGTCAACCGGAGAAATTTGCGCCTCGATATTCGCGATTGCCTCTTTCAACACTGCCGGGCGGCGGCTGGTCATAGCGGCGGACCACACCGCGCGAAGCGTGAGCAGATCGCGCATTTCCGACAGGATTCACGACGTCACATCCATGAGGTGATCCGAGACATTGTCTTCCTCCATGATGCCGATCAATGACCGGAGGTAAATCCTGGAACTTCCGGAGAGTGAGGCAAATTTCGTCCGGGGTGATCGGAGCACCACTTCCAGCACCTCTGCGGCTTGCTCCCTGACTTCCATCGACAACGCAGCATCCATGACCACCGCACACAGCGCATCGACAGCTTCTTCGCCGGACTGATTTTGGAGTTCACCAATCGCCGCAAGCTGGACGTCGGGAACTTCATCCGCCAGCAGACTGCAAAGAATTTTTATCGAAGTGGGATGATCCACACTCCCGACCCGCTGTGCCATCCATACCTTGAATTCGGAGAGCATTTCCCTTTCCAAAATCTTGTCCTCCGGCGCATCCGCGTCCGCGGAACCGGGGGGATACCCCAGATTCGCCAGTTCATCCAGTTTGGCGTATTCCTCCCACATCGGCTCCGTCGGATTTCTTGAGGGGGCAAGACAATCCACGATCACGTCGATCAGCCGCAGCCGCTCCAGCCTGGACCGCTGCGCCCCGAGGGCACAGTTCACAAAATTCCCTGCCATGACCTCGCTTTCTTCCGGCGTGAGCGAATCCATCGGATTTTTCTTGGCGTGATATAAACTATTCAACATCGTCAAGTTCCACGACACCTCCCGCTGGGATAGTTTTGGCACCGCCAGATGTCTTGCCAGATTTTTGAAGACGGCAACGCCATCAACCCGTGAGAGAAAATCCACCAGCACATCCCGTTCTTCTTCCTTTAGTGTGTCGGGATTGTGCAGGAGGGCCACCAGCCGGACATAGCGCAGGCGCAGAGCATCGGGCAACGCTCCCGGCATGGTCTTTTTCAATTCTTCCGCCAAATATAAAATTCTATGAAGAAGCAAGCGTCTGACATTAGGAGATTGTACCGACAATTGTTCCGGCAAAATGATATTGATGAGTTCCGACACCATTTCTGCGGACGCCTCTCCGGTCAAATGATCAACAGCCTCCATGCAATTGCTCTCGGACTGCCCGGGAGTCCCCAAAATTTGCAAATATTCGGCCAAGGTTTTTGGCTTTCCCGCCTTGGCCCTGATTCCCTGCCTCGCCGGCCCCAATACGGTTTGCAGACTTGCCAGCGCCGCCTGGGCCTGCCGTTTCACCTCGTCATCCCCGATCACGGTATAGGGTCCCAGCACAGCTCTGATCCGGACCTCATTCGCCAAAAGTTCTTCGTGGTTTTCGGGCCGGATGTATCCTGCAAGCCGCTGAATGTCCGCCGTCGAGAGCATCCTTCTGCCTTTCTTGTCCAGCCAATCCAGCATTTGCGCCAGCGGCAACTCCCCTGCTGAGATGGCGGCTGCGGGCAGGCGCAGGCGAAAAGTGGTTCTCGTTTCGCCGCCGTTGCCATTCCGGATCTTTGCCCGCACATCCATTTGTCCGCCCATCGCCTCTATCCAACGCCGGCCGATTGCCAGGCCCTTGCCCGTTCTCCCCTTCGAGACATCCCGCCGGTAGGGCCAGCCGATTTGAAAAAGGGATTCCAGATTTCCCAGGGGCATCCCAAATCCCGTATCTTCCACTTCCAAAATCACAGCACGGCCCTCCTGTCTTGCTCGAAACGTCAGCGTGCCGCCGTCTGGCATCGATTCGACGGCATTCTCCAAAATCGTCGACAGCAACAGCTGAATTCTCAATTCTACAGTCCTGACGGGGGGCATCAGACCCAAGTCACCCAAGTCGACACGGATGGTACTGCCTATATCCTGGCGGCGGAGCGCCTCTAAAACGAGAGGCTCCAGCTCCACCTCCCCCATCTGCCGGTTCCCGATGCGATAGGACTCTAGCACCGTGACCAGCTTTTGAGCACCGATACAAATTTGTCCGGCATCTTGCAGGGCCCGCCGGAGCGCTTGCCTTTTCCCTCCTGCCGATGATTCCAACAAACCAGAGATATCTCTTTGGACTTCCTGGGCATGCTGGATCAGTTCCCGCAGGCACTGGATCCCGCCGGGCACGAGGGTCTCGCTCTGGCGATTCAATCGTCCCGCCCGCGCCTGCACCATCCCCGTGTCCAACACTGCGTTCAGTTCTTTGAATATGCCGTTCCATGCCAGCCTTCGAGCGCCCAATTGCCGCAGGGATTCCGTGGTCACCGCGGGCAATCTTCTCCGTGAGACGATAAGACCGAGGCGGTGGCAGGCAACGTTGAGTGTCTCGGCAGACCGCTGGAGATCGTGCTGAAAGCTGCTCAGGTATTTGACCACTTGGAGTCTGTTGAGCACCGTCAGTTCGATCCTCCCGATTCTCTCATAGTACTCCTGAGCGTTCCGGCACAACCACGCCTCCTGGAGTACCATTTCATACAAGACCTCCGGATCCGGAACGGCCACCTGAACACTTTTGAACGCAAACTCCATGACCTGCCATTCGACAAACGGATCCACTCCGAGCCTGGAAAAAATTCCGTTCATGGCATCCACCCATGTCAGGGGAAATTTTTCCTGACACTTGACGATCCTCTGTTCCTCTGATTCCCTTCTGGACTGGGCGCTCAAGGCCAGAGACTCAAGCGATTCTTGGATGATCCGCCGGTCGGACGAGTCGTCCGCGGGATTCAGGACTGTGCCGTCATCCAAACATCTGGAAAGATAGTTCTTCAGCGGCATGTCTTGCCCTATCAATCGATGAACGCAAACCGCACAACGCAGCAAATCCCGGCCATTCTGAATCGGCATCCCCATACAGGGCACCGCGGAAAGCGCCAAAATCCCGTCTCTCCGGTGTGTCATTGCAAAATCCCAGTAGGGCTCCAAACCCGCGCGTCTCGCAATCTGAGGCTGTTGGGCAATCACCCGGGTCCATTGATCAATCTCCTGCCTCGACAGACCCATTTGGTGCAAGAACACGATCATGGAAACAGCCGAGGAAACCTGCCAATCCTGCCGGGTAAAGGGACGCAAATTGGGAAGACTCATCAGGATACTGTACAACCTGTCCTGGGAATACATCTTCACCCACCCCCTAAAACGTTTGTATCCAAAAATCTCCACGAGATAAACCCATCGGGACGCCGCCTTGCCGACCTCCTCGAACAGTCCCTCATCCGTGAACTGCTGGGCCAGTAGTTCGGCGCCGTCAAAACCATATTTGTCCGTGAACGGCTTGAGGCCGGCGGCCGCCGCCAAAACCCTGGGACTGATCGGCCGGTGCCTGGGGGCCAAAACATTTTGCTCTGCTTGCACGCCGGCTCCCAGCACCCCATCCAGAGCGGGCGAGACAGCAGTGGCTCCCGGCTCCGGAATTGTTGCCCACGCCTCCCGGACGAGCCTTTTCTGTTCAGCCAGCATATTCACATCCACCGAACTGGGCCGGATACACTTTGGAAATGACATTGAGGCCTGCGGCAAACGCCAGCGTTCCATATTCTTCTTGTGTGTCTCAATTTTTCTAAATCCCAACAGCAGGAAATCTCCATGCCCAAAAAAGTTTGGCACCGCCTTCTTCTTGAACAGCTCATATCCCAGATTGCTCAGCAGTCTGTACGTCACAACAGGGGTGTTGCCGTCGTCTATGAAATAAGCCTCTCCCCCTGGTTTCAACAAACGGTCCATTTCTTTCACGGTCCCTAGCATCTGTTCGGTCAAATCGTCCGCATGGAGATCATTCATCAACTGCTTGGCATACACCCGGTCCACGGACTCATCTCCCAGAACATCTATCTTCGCGCAATCCTTCTTGTAAAACTCAAGCCGTGTCATGCCGGCCTCTTTTATCAATTGAGCCGCGGCTTCCAGGCCGTCTTCGTCCTTGTCTATCCCAATGAAACGCCCGCCTGTGCTGTGCGCGCCGTCCCTGCGAAACAATTCCCGCAGGAATGCGCCGTCAAACGTGCCAACATCCAGAGACACGGCATCGCCGGCAGGCGATTCAATGTGTTTGAGAGCCTCCCTGGCATCAATTCTGGATTGTGCGTCCATCATGCGTCTGTTCCAGACCTGTGTTCCACTTTCTTGGAACACGGCATCCAACGCGTCCAACAAGTCCTTCGTTGCAGCGATACGCACCACCTCGGATGTTTCCCCCTCCAGCCGCAGGGGTTCGTTTCTCTCCAGATACAAACGCTCCAGACGCCTCTGCCAGCCCAGCGCCGGATGGGCCAGCATGATGGCCAGAGGAATCCGAATGCCCTTGTGTGTGAAACATATCTTTGCCTCCTTTAGGGCAGATACCATGTCTTCCATCGCGGACCCCTGCATCTTCCCTCTTATGAAGTATGCGTCCATCCAACAGACATAAAGATTTTCGACACCCGCAAGCGTCGCAGACGGCTTGCAACGCACAAGCGCCGTGAGCGCCTCATGGGGTGTCGCCATTCCCAATCCTCGAACCACATCCGCTTCCGGCTCTGCCAAAACATTTTTGCTGGTCATATTAGAAAGAACTGTATCCCGTATTATTGGTTTTTCTCCTCTGAGCAGCACGACCAGAAGATAGAGCTTCAGAACCTCCAAATCTCTCAGATTGAAAACATCCGCCAACAACCGCGCTTTTTCTTCCATTTCTTCTGCGGCGATTTCGTACTCGTTTACAAAACCCTTCAGGGGGATTTCTGCCTTTTCAGGTATTTTCTGCGGAGTGCCGGCCGCCGGCTGTCCTCCCGCGCGAACATCGCCGGCCATGCCGAGCCTGGGGAAATGTGTCTGGATGCCGGGAATTGCATTCCTGAGAAGGCCGGCGGCCTTTCGGGGGTTTTCCCGCATTTTCCTCTCCAGCCCTTTGAGCGCGCCCTCCGGCGGGTTGACAAGCGCGCGCACCCCGCTCTGTGAGTGAATCAACCCCAATATCTCCAGCGGATCGCTCTCTTCACGGATAGCGGCGGAAACCTGTCTCTCCGCACGAGAAATCTGTTTTGCATACACGGGCATCAACCCTGTGCGCCTGTCCCGAACATAGCCCTGCGCGGTCATAAATGCCTGCATTGCCCGATCCATGGGGTCAATCAGTGCAACAATGACGGAGTGTCTCGGATGTGTTTGCGCAAGATAGGTTTCCACTTCCTCCAATAGCCGTGCGCCGATGCTCTTTTCATCCTGTGTCACCGTAAATCCAACGGCATTCAAATAGCCGATCGGATCCGGGTAGTCCGCGGGCATGCTGAGAGAGGCCATCAGGAGGGGTTTTGAGGCAAATACATTTACGAGTATCACGCCGCGAATGACGCCGGCCATTTTTTCACGGGCGACAAAGACTCTCGTCTGTGCAAACCAGCCATCTGGATCACGCGACAGAGGTTGCCGAAGGCTTTGGAGAAAGGCGGCGCTTTGGTTCGGCAGCCCTGTCAGAAAATCAAACACCTCATCCATAGCCCTTTTGCTGTTGATCATCTCCACCACAATTTCACGATCATGCGAACTGAATGCGGACTCCGGGGCCAGACAATCAGGCCGGAAAGCATCGGAGGACGCACAAACACTCCTTGTCAACGGGATCTCAATACACAAGACCCCGCACAATACCGCACCACACAACCCTGTGATAAACCGTCGTGTTTGCACGTTCTCCTTCCGTACTTAACTTAATTATAGCCAATGATTTACATTTTGTCAAGGGGGCGAATTGCCGGCGATTGCCGTGAATAATGTCTAACAAGATTGCACATCGTTACTTAAAATGGGGACAGTTCTATTTGTTCGCGTTTATTCGCAAAACGATATGATGCTTTGTGTATATAATATGGGTTGACAGCCCATTTTTATTATATATAATATCACCACAATGGAAAGCAAACGATGTTCTGCAAAAACAATGGGGCCGGTGAGCGCAAAATTCATCGCGACTCTTCAGAACAATGGAAAAACCATTTTCCATCTCGATGAGGCTCAGGAAATTTCCGGAAAACATCGTGCGGCTGTAGTTGATTTGTTGCGAGATCTCGTTGAGCGGGGAATTCTGGCACGAATCAAGTCCGGAACCTTCCTGATCCTGCAAACCGGCAATGAGAATACACAACTGAGCAATTGGCCGGTTATTGCCCGAGAACTCGCAGGAAAAGACCCCTATTTTATTTCTTATTACAGCGCCATGCGTATTCACGGCATGACTTCTCATCCGGCACTCCAGGTCTATCTGACAACACCCAAAAGAAAAACCGACAAAGTGATTCGCAGCATCGCCTATCATTTTGTTTATTCCAAAAAGGAACATTTCTGGGGCACAATGACCCATTGGGCTACCAAGCACGACCAGGTGCAAGTGTCTGATCTGGAACGCACGATTCTGGACGCATTTGACCGGCCAGAACTTTGCGGCGGCATCACCGATGTTGTACGTGGACTGTGGGCCGTTCAGAAAAAAATCAACACCGAAAGACTCGTACGTTACGCGAGGCAATTCCGAACGAAAGCGGTCGTCAAGCGGCTGGGATTTGCCCTGGAAGTGCTTGACTGTGCAGTCGATGCGATACCGGCTCTTGGCAGCCTCATCGCAGGCGCCAAAGATTATGTACTTCTTGATCCGCAAGCCGGAAAAGAAGGCCGGCGCAGAAAGCGCTGGCGGATCCGCGAAAATATCAACACGGGCGAATTAAAGGCGGGCATTTGGGGATGATTCCATCCACCGAGATAAACAAAGCCGCAGAAAAATACAGGGTGCCGGCGGAAACGATCGAAAAAGATTATGTGATTTGCTGGATTTTGGAATGCCTGTCTCACAGCAATCTCAAAGAAGATTTTATTTTTTACGGCGGCACGGCAATCAAAAGAATGCATTTTGAGGATCACCGGTTTTCGGAAGACATTGACTTGATCAGCACGAAGACGTTTTCGCAGGAGATACTGGTCTCGGAATTATCGAACCACCTGCGCAGGGCAGAAGACCTTGCCAATCTTTCCCTGGACGCCCACCCCGGCCGGATATTATCGGCGGGCACACGAACACAAATTTTTGTCGAATATTCCGGTTTTGAAGAGATCACGGGCGCCGTCAAAGAAGTCCGCCTGGACTTCGCGATGGGCATGAATTTATACGGCGATACAGAAGAAGGAAGACTCCTGGAATCCTACAGTGATCTTGAGGGCAGAAATGGAATGTTTCCCGTCATGACGCTCAATACGATTCTGGCCGGTAAGCTGGGACTTTTGATGAGTACCACGAGAAAGGAGCCGAGAGATCTCTACGATATCTGGTTTCTTCTGAACCGGCTTGATCAGTTCAAATTTGACATGCCATCATTGCGAAAAACATTCAAACAACATTACGGCTTTCCCCCGACGTTGTCGGTTTTACTCCCGCACCTGGATAACCAGCTCTACAAAGACCGGTGGAATGTGAGACTCGCCAGTCAAATCACGGAACTACCGGACGCATCCATCGTCTTGAACAATGTTGAAGAGAAACTGGCGTTGTTGTTTCGCGAGGATGCATCCGATACGGAGTGACGTTGCCGCGTCTATTTTTCAAGTTTCGCGCAGTAATCGCGCACGTCTTGGGTGAGTCTCATACTGCAGAATTGAGGGCCGCACATGGAGCAATATTGTTCCTGCCGGGCATTTTCCCCGGCGGGGCGCGCTGAGTGATAGGCCCTGGCCGTCTCGGGATCCAGAGACAGATTGAACTGGTCCTCCCAGCGGAATTCGATGCGGGCCTTGCTCAAGGCATCATCGCGAACCTGGGCGAGCGAATGGCCCTTGGCCAGGTCTGCCGCGTGGGCAGCCAGTTTGTAGGTGATGACCCCCGCCTTCACGTCCTCTCTGTTTGGCAGGCCCAGATGC
>CAZGMX010000021.1:0-8165 GCA_964526865.1 uncultured Actinomycetota bacterium
GACAATCCCGGCCCTCGCACCGGACAAAATATTTTGTCTCGCCGGGAATCCACTGGGGCGGGAAGGTAAAGATAGATCCCGGATCCTTGAGGCTGGTGGAAACCATCCAGAGAAAAGGGATCAGCATGGTGATGCCAAACAGGCTCAACAAAATGTAGGTGGTGATCTTTCGCAGGATGTTTCCGGTGGGAACGGGGACCTTGCCAATGAAAGAAGATTTGTACAACGCAGCGACCAGCGGCAATCTCGTGTCGGCAGGGTTCATCGTCATGTGTAGTGTACAACGCGGCCGCCAAAACGCCACGTCGCCAGGTTCACAACAAAAATCATGGCGAACAACACCCAGGCGATGGCGGCGGCGTACCCCATGTGCTGCCACACGTAGACGTTGTTGAAGATATAATATTCGATGGTCGTCGTGGAGCCGGCCGGACCGCCCCCCGTCATGATGTAGGCTTGCTGGAATCCGCCCTGAAACCCGCCGATCATGCTCATGACAAAGATAAAGAATGTCGTGGGCGTCAGCATCGGCCAGGTGATGTGCCAAAACTTTTGCCAGGAACTGGCGCCATCGATGTCCGCCGCCTCGTACAATTCCCTGGGAATACCCTGCAGGCCCGCCAGATACAGGATCATGTTGTAGCCGCCCATTTCCGTCCACACCCCCATGAGGATGAGGGCCGGTTTGGCCCACGCGGGGCTGGTCAGCCAGTGCGGCCCCGTGATCAAGCCTCCTGAAATTTTTCGCAGGATGGTGTTGAGCAGGCCGAAATCCGGATTGTAGATCCACTGCCAGAGCATGAAGATGGCAACGCCGGCGCAGATCGACGGCAGAAAATAGATGGTCCGAAAAACGACGATCCCCCGGAGTTTTTTGTTCATGATCATCGCCAGGATGAGCGACGCGGCCATGTTCAAGGGGATGCCCAGCATCAAAAATCCCGTGTTGCCCAAAAACTTCCAAAAGTCCGGATCGTTGGCGGCAAGGCGGCCGCCCTCGGTGTGAAATCCAAGCAGTTGGATGAAATTCTTAAGCCCCACAAAGTGTGGAGCGGTGATCAGGTCCCAGTCCATGAAGGCCAGACCGAAAGAGGCGAGAATGGGAAGGAGGGTAAAGATCATGAACCCCAGAAAATTGGGCATGACAAAGAGATACCCCGTGAGGGCTTCCCGCCAGGAATGTTTCAGTGTGCTTCGCACAACCCTGCCTTAACGGCTTTGATTTTTTGTCTTGTTCTTATCACCGGCCGCGGGCACGGACGCCTTTTTGGCCGCTTCTTCTTCCTCAAATTTATAAACGAGTTCGCCGGGGCGGGACAGCCCCAACTTCTCCCGGGCCACCTTTTCTATCTGGACAGGATCCCGTCCGAGCCCTTCCTGTTCTTTTTTCAGGTGCCGGTTCTTATTTTCTTCCTCCGCGATCCGCTCGTGTAAAAATCTCTGCTGACGGCGCATCTGGGCATACTTCCCCACGTCGGGCCAGAACAGATGATAGAACCCCACCGCTCCGGCCAGCCCCAGGCAAATAAAAAGCAAAATTTTTCCCGTCTTCATCACCTCAACGCCGGTTTTCGCCCGTCCGTCTCCATACAACGCACTCGCGCCCAGCATTTCCTCGAGGCGCAGAAGCTGGTTGTATTTTGCGGTCCTGTCGGTGCGGCACAGCGAGCCCGTCTTGATCTGTCCCGTGTTGGTTGCCACCGCGATGTCGGCGATGGTCGTGTCTTCGGTCTCTCCTGAACGGTGGCTGATGACCGCCGTGTAGCCCGCCTTCTTGGCCATCTCGATGGCGCACAGCGTCTCCGTCAACGTCCCGATCTGATTGACTTTGATCAGGATGGAATTGGCGATGCCCTCGGCGATTCCCCGGGACAGGCGCTGGGTATTGGTCACAAACAAATCGTCCCCCACCAGTTGAATCTTCTGACCTAGCCGTTCGGTGAGTTTCTTCCATCCGGCCCAGTCGTCCTCCGCCAGGCCGTCTTCGATCGAGATGATGGGATACTTTTTCACCCAGCCGGCGTAGAAGTCCACCATCTCCTCGCTGGACTTGTTGGGCTTGGCCTCCGCCTCCAGCACATAGTGGTCCTTTTCAAAAAAGGAACTGGCCGCGGGGTCCAGGGCCAAAAAGATGTCCTTGCCCGCCTTGTAGCCAGCCTTTTCGACGGCCTGCAGGATCACTTCGACGGCCTCTTCGTTGGAGCGGACGTTGGGGGCAAAACCGCCCTCGTCTCCCACGGCCGTGTCAAGTCCCTTGGACTTGAGAACCGACTTCAGGCTGTGAAAAACCTCCGCCCCCATGCGCAGGCCTTCCCGGAAACAACAGGCGCCCTTGGGCATGATCATGAATTCCTGCAGATCCACGTTGTTGTCGGCATGAAGCCCGCCGTTCAAGATGTTCATCATGGGCACGGGAAGTGTGCAGGCATTGGGACCGCCCAGATATTTGAAGAGGGGCAATCCGCACGCGGCGGCCGCCGCCTTGGCAGCCGCCAGAGACACGCCCAGAATCGCGTTGGCCCCCAGCTTGCCCTTGTTCGGAGTCCCGTCCAAATCGATCATCGCTTGATCCAATTTCCGCTGGTCGATGGCATCCATCCCCAGCACCGCCGGCGCGATTTTTTCCGTCACATTGGAGACGGCCTTCAAAACGCCTTTCCCGCCATAGCGTTTTTTGTCGCCGTCGCGCAGCTCCACCGCCTCGTGTTCCCCCGTTGAGGCCCCTGACGGCACCGCCGCAGAACCCATTGCGCCGCACTCCAGTGTCACGTCCACTTCCACGGTGGGATTGCCCCGCGAATCCAAAATTTCCCGCGCCTTGATACAAGCAATTTTTGTCATAACTCTCCTCGCATGTTGTTCGATGGCTATAAATTACTTTTTGATCGTCGATAAGTGCAAAACGGCTTGGCCTTCCAGAGATGTGTAAGATTATCCGATTAAACCGCTTGAGTCAAATACTCTGATGGCTGCGGCTGTTTACGCAAATATTCAATAGCGGGGGTAAGGCATATTGTTTGAAGGGGACTCGCGCAGGCGCGTAGAGCTTGGTTTGTCCCGAATGCTTCGGGACAATCTGCGCGCCGAGCGGTAGCGGTCATCCGCCGCTGGAGCGGATGAACCGCGTCCCCTGAGAACAATATGCCTTATCCCCGCTCACCCCCCCTTCTTTTGTCCGATGAGAAATGCGGGCGAACATAAGGTGTGATACAATTCTGCCTTTCTCCATGAAAACACTGCACTTCTATATCGGCAAGCAGATCGTCCTGACCTTTCTGGGCGCGCTGGCGCTGTTCTCCTTCGTCCTGTTTTTGGGCAACATGCTCAAGATTGCCGACTTTCTCGCCCAGGGGGTCAACGCCTACTTCATCCTGAGATTCATCGCGTATATTTTTCCCTTTCTTTTTTCTTTTTCAATCCCGATGGCCCTGCTCACCTCCATCCTGATCGTGTTTGGCAGGATGTCGGCGGACAACGAACTCACGGCCATGCGGACCAGCGGCATCGATCTGTTCCGAATTTGCTTCACCCCCATGGTCCTGGCCATTGGGTTGAGCATCTTTTGCGTCTATCTTAACAACACGATCATCGCCGACAGCCACTTTGCGTTCCGGAAACTCAAGGCAAAATTTATTGCGGAGGATGCGGCGGTGCTGTTGAAGACCGGGACGTTCATCGACAATTTCCCACCCTATCTCATCTTTATCGCGGAAAAAGACGGGCTGAACTTCTCCAATCTCACGATCCACGAGATCAAGAGCAACGGTTCCTACGCCTTCATCAAGGCGGCACGAGGAGAACTGCTCAAGGGGGCTTGCGCGGGAGAACGCGTTCTGAAGATGTATCAGGGGAGCCTGGACGAGCCCGATCCAAACCATCCCAATCAGTCCCTCCATGGAAATTTCAATGTCTATACCATCACCATCCTGGAGGAGAAGGCACAAAAGAAGATGGAAAAAGGGACCAAGGACAAATACATCTGCGAATTGAACCAGGAAAAGGACCTGCTGGAAGCCCAGGCAAAATTTTCCACGCCCCAGCGCGCCAAATTTCTGCTCTCACGCGCCTCTGTCTTGAAAACGGAAATCCACAAACGCGTTTCCCTGGCGCTCTCGTGCATTGCCTACGCATTGTTGGGCATTCCTCTGGGGATCCAAACACACCGGCAGGAGCGGTCGATCGGCGCGGCCATCGCGCTGGGGCTCGTCGCCTTCCACTACATGTTTATCCTGGTCGCCAAGGCGATGGAGGAAATGAGCGCTCTGCACCCCGAATGGATCGTCTACGCCCCCGACGTGATCCTGGGGGTGATTGGAATCATCTTGTTCTGGAGAACCCAGCGCGTGTGAATGCGCCCGTGCCTTCCCGGGGCAGGCACGACCCCGCCGTTTCTGCCGCCCGTCAATACGCGCCGCGCAGCAGCTTCATCGCCTTCTTGACGTCGCCGACGCGCAAAATCAAGACCCCTTTTTTCTGCTCTTCGTCCGCCGCGCAATAGGCGTAGTCAATATTCACGTTGCCCAGGGACAGCTTGTCGGACAGTTTTGCCAACTGCCCCGGTTCGTTCTTCAAGTCGATTTGGACGACATCGTTTTCGATGACGAGCACGCCGCCGGATTCAAACATCTGCACGGCCCTGTCAGGATCCGACACCACCATCCGGATGACGGCATGGTCGATCGTGTCGGACACCATCATCGCGTGCAGATTGATCCCTTCATGGGCCAGCGCCCGGCAGACCTTCGACAACGTCCCCGGCTTGTTCTCCAAGAAAATCGACAACTGTTTAACCAGTTTCATGGGTCTCTCCTGATGTTGTGAACTTATTACACTGGGCTGCCACACGACAGGACCCGCTGCGATGCCCGCTAGGAGACTGTCGGAGAAATGGTTTCGTCACGAGAAAAACGAGATGCGAGCCGAGACAAGGAAGACGAACAAAAAGCGCGGAAGCGTAGTCTCTGCACTACGTTGAGCACTTTTTGCGAGTCTGACGCAGTCGCAGGCCGCATATCGTTTTTCGCAGTAGAAAGCATTACTCCGACAGCCTCCCAAGCCTGTCCCATTGTACTGCACCCCGCCACTTTCTCAATTCTTTTCCTGGGAGCCACCCGCCGTGAGCCACCGCACGATCTTGAGATTGGCGCTGGGATAGGCAAACCGGTCCAATTCGCCGGTCCTCACCCAGCGGATTTGCTCGGCCCACAGCGCCCTGGGAATCCCCCGGGTGATCCGGCACAAAAAGACATGCAGCTGCACGTCAAATTGGGTGTAGGAGTGCCGGATCGTCATGATCTTTCTTTGCGGCTGGACCGCGACCCCCAACTCCTCCTTCCACTCCCGAATCAGGGCATCGCCACGCGCCTCGCCAGGCATGACCTTTCCGCCGGGAAATTCCCATAAATTTGCCATCAGACCGTGGGCCGGCCGCTTTTGAATCAGCACTTTGCCGCAGTCATCTTGTGCCACTCCGGCCACCACATTCAACCGGGTTTTTTGTTTGGCCCTGGGTTTCTGAGGAATATCATCCTGTATGCCGCGCCGGTTCGCCGCGCAGTACGGCCGGAGGGGACAGGCATCACAATGAGGTTTTGCCGCAAAACAAACCAGCGCTCCCAGTTCCATGAGGGCCTGATTGAACCAGCGCGCGCGCCCCGCGGGCATCCATTCCAACACCTTTTGCCGAACGCGCCGGACAACAAACTTGTCCGCCTGTCTTCTTTTCAGCCCAAGAAGCCGCGCCCCCACACGCAGGACGTTGACGTCCAGCGCGCACACCGGCAGGTCAAACGCGATGCTGGCAACCGCCCCCGCCGTATAATCACCGATCCCCGGCAGGCGGCGGATCTGCTCTATGTTTCGCGGGAATATTCCGCCATGCTCTCCCACAATCTGCTGAGCGGCACGATGAAGATTTTTGGCCCGTTGATAATATCCCAGTCCCTGCCACGCCTTCATCACCTGATCCAGGTCTGCGCATGCCAGCGTGTGGACACTGGGAAACCGGCGCAGCCAGCCGGAATAATATGTCAAGACCGTCTGTACCTGCGTCTGCTGAAGCATGATCTCACTGATCCATATCTTGTATGGATCCCGGGTTCTGCGCCAGGGCAGTTTTCGCTGATGGCTGGCGTACCACTTCAATAAATCGTTCCCCAGCGGCGCCTGCACAATCCTCACTCCTTATGTCCTACCATCGGGACAAACCGCACGGGAATGGAAATCTTTTGCTCCATCCCCTGCAATGTCCTTGTGAGTACAACCAAATCCTGAACACAATCCCCCACGGGCGCCACCAGCCGCCCTCCCTGTTTCAGTTGATCCACCAGGGTTTGCGGAATCTGTCCAGGCGCCGCGGTCAAAATGATTTTGTCGTATGGCGCATGCTGCGGCCATCCCCCGTGGCCGTCTGCGCACACAATATGCGCGCTGGCGATCCCCAACTCTCTCATGCACGCTTGCGCCTGGACCGCCAGCGGCTCCCTGATTTCCACGCTATAGACTTCCCTGGCAAGCGCACAGAGTACCGCCGTCTGGTATCCCGATCCGGTTCCGATTTCCAAAACAGCGTCCGTGGGGGCGATCGACAGCAGTTCCGTCATCAGGGCCACGACATACGGCTGGGAAATAGTCTGCCCGTGTCCGATGGAAAGGGGATAATCGTTGTAGGCAAAAGGCACCTGATCCTCAGGCACAAAGCGGTGCCGAGGAATTTCCCGAAGCGCCCTTAATACTCTTTCGTCTTTGACGCCGCGGCGGACAATCTGATCTTCCACCATCCGCTGACGCAGGATTTCAAACTCATGCTCCCGTTTGGATCCGTCCGTCCGCATCATTGTTTAAGCGACAGGTCAAATCAAACTTTTTTATTGTACTTGACCAGCAGTTCGTCGATCCTGGCGAGAAGAACTTTTGGATCGAAGGGCTTGGTGATATAGGCGTCCGCCCCCTGCTCCTCCCCCATCTTGATATCCGCCTCCTGAACGCGCGCGGAGAAAAGAATGATGGGAATGCCCTTGTATTTTTCATCAAACTTGAGCATGCGGCAGACGCGGTATCCATCCAACTTGGGCAACATCAAATCGAGGATGATCAACGCAGGATTTTCCGAGCGGGCCTTCTTGAGACCTTCCTGCCCGTCGTGCGCCGTGATCACCTCGTATCCCGCCATCTCCAGCCGAAACTTGAGAGTCTCAACCAGATCAATTTCATCATCCACAACAAGTATTCGAATTTGAGCCATGGCGTAAGGAGAATAATTTTGATCGCGAAAAAAATCAAGTGTTTTGTTCCGATGATGCAAGGGAATAGAAAGGATCGTGTCTTGTTTTTTGCTTGACATTGATAGTTGAGAACTTACAATTCACGCCGTGCTTGATTCTGTGTTTCGCCATATGGGTGGGTGTAGTGAACTATTATTACGCATGGTACGTCTATAGGTGTGTAGCAGGCAAAGCAGGTTCTCGATAGTCAACAAGGAGGAATCTCATGGCTGATTGGAAAAAACTGGTTTTGATTGTTGTGGCAATCGGCGCGTGGGGGCTGTGGATCAGTCATTCTGCCGTTCTGGCCCAGGAGGCCAAAGGGCAGGGTGCCACGCCAGCACCCGCGGTAACAGAAGATGCCATGCTGGATGACGAAGCGGATATTGCCAATTTGGTTTCGATCCAGGGTGAAGTAACCGCCGTCGATGCGAAGGCAAACACCGTCGCGATCAAAGATCCGAACGTCAAAGATCCGGCAACGGCAACCAAGACGCTTGTCATCGACCCAAAAACAACCACCATCTGGGGTGAATACGACGAAATCAAACTCACGGATTTGGCCGCGGGCACGAAAGTGGCCGGGGAATACAAACTGAATCCCAATGGTTCGATGACAGCGACCTATCTGGAGATCGTGTTGGATGAAGAGGCGGAATTACCTCCTCTGGAAGAATCTCAGGAAGCCGCAAAAGAAAAACCTGCCGAAAAGCCGGTTGAATAACGGCGTACGGCACGAACAACTGCTCTCTCAGCGGAATGTTTGTCGGCCTTTTATACAACCTCAAGCCTCATTCCGCTGAGGGAGATTCTGCGGTCTCTTCCGATCAGTACGCGGAATGGGACTCCCCTTCCACCATTGCCGCCGTAAAAGCGGCTCTCGAAAAACGCCATCACGTATTG
>CAZGMX010000021.1:8175-9606 GCA_964526865.1 uncultured Actinomycetota bacterium
GACACTTGACATGATTATGCCGGGAATGAGCGGGATCGAGGTCCTTCGTCAAGCCCGGCAAATACGTCCTGATCTGTCCATCATCGTCCTGACGGCGAACCCTACGGTCGATAGTGCCATTGCCGCCGTAAAAGCCGCTCTCGAAAAACGCCATCACGTATTGTGTCTGCAGGCGGATGAGAACGTCCGCATTGAATTGGCAAAAAACCGTCCCGAATTTGTCTTCAACCTCGCCGAGGGAAAAAGCGGCATCCACCGGGAATCGGAGGTCCCCTCTGTCTTGGAATCTCTACAAATTCCCTACACGGGATCCGGGCCCGATACCCTGTCTCTGTGCCTGGACAAGTTCAAAACGCACGAACGGCTGCGATCGAGTGGCATTCCCGTGCCGCGGTGCGCGCTCATCGACATCGCGCAAGACTGCGCCTGGAATATTTTTCCGGCCATCGTCAAACCCAACTGGGAAGGTTCCAGCAAAGGCATCATGAATTCGTCCGTGGTAACCAATCGGGACGAACTGCTCAACGAGATACGCCGCATCTGGAGCAACTACAATCAGGGCGCCATCGTTGAGGAGTTTTTGCAGGGACGAGAATTCACCGCCGCCCTGCTGGGAAACGGCGAGAATCTCGAGGTGTTGCCAATCGTGGAAATCATGCTGGACTGCCTGCCGCCCCAGGCGCACCGTATCTTTTCCTACGAGGCAAAGTGGGTGTGGGACAAGCCGGAAAATCCTCTGCCGATTTTGGGGTGTCCTGCCGCTGTTGATGCGCCGCTTGGGCGCACCCTCCGGGATGTGGCAAAAAAGACGTTCCAGGTCCTGGAATGCAGGGACTGGGGCCGGATAGACCTTCGAACCGACTTGGAGGGAAACGTCCACGTCCTAGAGGTCAATCCCCTGCCGGGCATTCTGCCGGATCCCCGGGAGAATTCTTGTCTGCCCATGGCGGCGAGGACCGCAAACATTGCCTACGACGAGTTGATCCTGTCCGTGCTGGACATCGCGTGCCAGCGCGTACACGCCCATCGGCGCGCCCTTCTCTCCGGCACCCGGTCCGCCTGACCCCTGCGAGCGTGCTGCGGATGAGTGGACCGGCACAAAACCACCGATTGACATTTGATCGAGACTTGTTATTGTAGACCCATTACCGATGGTGGAAAGAATGCAATCACCCATAAAAACGCGAAATGTCACGGCGGCGGACCGTCCCCGCATCGTGGAATTGTTGAGCCAGGTTCGCCTCTTTACCGGCGAAGAAATTGCTTGCGCGCTGGAACTCCTTGACGTCTTTCTGTCCAATCCCGCACAAAAAGATTATTTCTTTTTTTGCTGTGTGGATTCCCAGGACCGGCTGCTGGGATATGTGTGCTACGGAAAAACCCCGCTCACCGACGCCGTCTCCACCGCGGTGCAAAGCCCTGCGGCCCTGC
>CAZGMX010000021.1:9616-19893 GCA_964526865.1 uncultured Actinomycetota bacterium
CCGCGCAGAATCGCGGCGTGGGCAAGGCCCTGCTCGGCCATCTGGACGATCTTCTCCTGGCAAAAAACGCCCGCATGCTGCTGGTGGAAACGGCGTCAAAAATTTCCTACAGCAAAACCCGGTCCTTTTATCTGAAGAACGGCTTTGTCGAAGTGTCGCGCATTCCGGATTTTTACGCCGAGAACGACGCCAAGATCGTTTATGCTAAATTCTATAGTTTGTACGAAAGGAGACTGAAAAACCAATGGAGGACACTGATCGCAGATGTCGTGGATACTGGACAGATGCAACCAACGAACAGTGGAGCGATTGGCATTGGCAAGTTCGAAATAGTTTCAGAACCTTAAAAGCACTCCAGGCTTTCATCCCCCTGACCGCAGACGAGATCGCGGGAATCCGAAGCGCGGGATCGCGCTTACCCCTGCGCATCACGCCGTATTGGTCCACCCTGATCAATCCGAAAAATCCCAATTGCCCCATCCGGAGGCAGACGATCCCGCTGATCCACGAGACCCATGTTGCCCCGCACGACTATGTCGATCCCTGCGGGGAAGACGGACATAGTCCCGTTCCCAATCTGGTGCACCGCTATCCAGACCGTGTGCTCTTGCTGGTGACCGACATGTGCGCCATGTATTGCCGATTTTGCACGCGGGGAAGGCTGGTGGGCGCAAAGGAGCGGCCGACGAGTACGGCCGATCTGGATGGCGCCTTTGCCTATCTGGCCTCCAACAAAAAGGTGCGCGACGTCCTGATTTCGGGCGGAGACCCTCTCATGCTCTCCAACCACCGCCTGGAATACATCCTTCAGAGGCTGCGGCAGATTCCGCACATCGAATTCATCCGGATCGGATCGCGGGTTCCTGTGACACTTCCCCAGCGGGTGGACGAGGCGTTCGCGGCCATGCTCAAAAAGAATGGACCGGTCTGGATGAGCCTGCACTTTAATCACTTCAAAGAAATCACTCCCGACGTGCGCCGGGCCTGCAATCTCCTGGCCGATCACGGCGTGCCCCTGGGAAGTCAAAGCGTCCTGTTGCGGGGGATCAACGACAGCGCATACGTGATGAAAAAAATGTTTCACGAACTGCTGATGATCCGCGTGCGGCCCTATTACATTTATCAGGCCGATCCCGTGGCCGGAACAGAGCACTTCCGCACGCCGGTCGGTGACGGAATCTCCATCATCGAAAAATTGCGGGGGCACACCAGCGGCTACGCCGTGCCCACGTTCGTGGTGGATGCCCCCGGCGGCGGCGGAAAGATCGCCGTGGCACCCGACTGCATCGTCAAACAGTCCAGGAACCGTGTCGTACTGCGCAACTACCAAGGCAAGACATTCGAATACGTGGAACCTGCCGCGGACACCTCCGGGACCACTGCCCTGCCAAAGGCGGACGAATCCGTCCTGGCCGCCAAACGCTGATTTTTGACAGTTTCTGTTTTGCCGATCCTGCGCTATACTATCGCCCATGGAAATTTTTGACTGTGCGATCGCCTGGGAGTGGGAACCCGATCGTCCTTATATCAATTGGCTGAACAGCGCCTGCCTTGCCAAAGGCATCAGCACCTATCTGATGCACCCCGGAAATATCCTGGAAACCATTTCCAAGCTGGAGCAGAACCAACTGTGTTTCCGCGTCTTCTACGACCGCGCCTCCGACACCGACGCGCGGTTTCTGCCGCTGGTCCATTACACCAAAAAGATGAAAAGTTTTTTCATCAACGAATATTCCAACACCCTGCGCGCCCTGGACAAGGCCACCATGCATCTGGAATTTCTAACCAAGGGCATCCTCGTGCCCTACACGGTCATTTTGTCGCCCTACAACGCGGATCCGGGGCTCAAGATCACTGAATTGGAGAGGCTGGGCAGACCCTTCATCATCAAGCCCGCCACGGGCGGCGGCGGCACAGGCGTCGTGGTGGGAGCGGAAACGCTCTACGACATCATCGAGGCCCGGAAACAGTATGGTTCGGACAAATATCTATTGCAGGAAAAGGTGGTCCCCGTTTTGACCAACGGCCACCGCGCGTGGTTCCGCGTCCTGTATTGCTGCGGCATTGTCTATCCCTGCTGGTGGGACGACCGCACACACATCTACGACATCGTCACCGAGGAAGAATGCGAAAAATTCAAACTGGAGGCTCTCTTCAAAATTCCCAGGGACATTGCACAGGTGTGCCGCCTGGACTTCTTCTCCACGGAGATATGTCTCACGCCCAACCAGCAATTCATCACCGTGGATTACGTCAACGACCCCTGTGACATGCGGCCGAAATCCATCCACGCCGACGGCGTCCCGGATGTCATCATGAATCAAATCATCGAAACGCTGACCAGCCACATCTTGAAAAATCGCGGTCTGGGTGGCGTTGCCGTCGAGCCGCAGCCCGCAGCGGCACCGGAACCGGCGGAAAAACAGGGGGGCGGATGATCCAGGGCCTGTACTATTCCAACGGGCAGCTGCAAACCGTTTCCGAGGAACAGCAGTTTCTCGACTGTCTGAAAGACCCGCAAGGGGTACTCTGGCTGGACTTCAACAATTCCACGGCCGATGAATGGATCCTTCTGGACGAGGTTTTTCATTTTCATCCTTTGGCCATCAGCGACAGCATGACCGCCCAGCATTCGCCCAAAATCAATCTCTTTGGCGACCATCTTTTCATGGTCGCTTATGCCATGGTGTTCAAGACCAAGAAGGCCGGCGTCCTGGAGCTGGATTTGTTTTTAGGGCCCAACTACGTCATCACAATCCACAAGGGAGACATTGCGTGTCTGCAGCAGGCCCGCGCCATGGGCCAAAAGATCTTTGAGTTGGGATCGGCGTTCCTCATGCACTATATTCTGGATACGCTGGTGGAAGACTATATGCCGGTGGTCGAGCGGTTGAATGCCCAGCTGGACAAAGTGGAACAGTCGATGGCCGCCAAGACGACCAACGAACTGTTGCAAGAGATTTTCAACATCAAGAAGGAACTCATCAACCTGCGCCAAGTGGTCGGTCCGATGCGCGATACCATCAACCGCCTGACCCGCGACGACATCCCCCTGTTGAACCCCAAAGTCCGGCTCTATTTCCGGGACACCTACGAACAACTTTTCCGCGTTGCCATGCTTCTGGACACATTCAAGGACTTGGCCACAAGCGCGCAGGAAATGCATCTCTCTCTCGTCGCCAACAAGAACAACGAAATCATCAAGACTCTCACCATCATCACCACCATCATCCTGCCGTTGTCGCTGATCACCAGCTTTTACGGCATGAACTTTGTGCACATGCCGGAACTGCACTGGGAATACGGACACCTTCTGGTGCTGACGGCCATGGCATTGCTGGTGGCAGGGTCGATCTATTACTTCAGACGCCGCCACTGGTTCTAAAATTTGCAACACAACAGTCGGGCTCAAAGACTGCTGCGTTACTGTGGTTGGATGATGTGATGGTAAAAAAACCGTCAGGTGGGTCTGGCGTGGCGGATGAGGTCTAAAAATTCCATTCGGGTTGCGCGGTCTTTCCGGAACACCCCCAGCATGGCGCTGGTCACCGCAAACGACCGGTGCTTCTCCACCCCGCGCATGGCCATGCACAGGTGCAGTGCTTCGATGACAACGGCCACCCCCAGCGGCTGGAGATTTTCCATCAGGCAGTCCGCGATCTGTGTCGTGAGTCTCTCTTGCACCTGCAGGCGCCTGCTGAAGGCCTCAATGATCCGGGGCAGTTTGGAAAGCCCGATGACCTTTCCATTGGGGATATAGGCAATGTGGCATTTGCCGAAGAAGGGCAGAAGGTGATGTTCGCACAGGCTAAAAATATCGATGTCCCGCAAAAGCACCATCTGGTCGTACTGCTCCTTGAACACCGCCCCATGGACCATCTGCTGGACATCTTTATGGTAGCCGCTGGTGAGAAACTTGAGGGACCGCTCCACCCGCTCAGGAGTCTTCTTTAAGCCCTCCCTGCGGGGATTCTCCCCCAGTTCCGTCAAGAGCCGTGAGACGAGTTTTTGCAGAGCATCTTCTTTCTTTTTAGCGGTCATGATTGTTTTGCTCCATTTGCTTTGGGATGTTGCCCTTTAGATTATATTAGCATATTCTAGCGGTTATCAGAGGCCTATTCGCATCCACTATGCTCGCAAAAACTCTCATGATCCAAGGCACCGGGTCGCACGCTGGAAAGAGCGTCATCGTAACTGCATTATGCCGCGCCTTTGCGCGGCGGGGAGTGCGTGTGGCGCCGTTCAAAGCGCAAAACATGGCTCTGAATTCCTTCGTCACGGCCGAGGGCAGTGAAATCGGATGGGCCCAAGCCGTCCAAGCCCAAGCCGCCGGTCTTTTGCCTCATGTGGATTTCAACCCCGTGCTGTTAAAGCCATCCGCGGATCAACGCTGTCAGGTCATCCTGCAGGGACATCCTTTTTCCACGCTCCACGCCGGTGAATATGAAAAACTCAAGCCCAAACTCTGGGGGGCAATACGGGAGGCACTGGACAGGCTCCGGAAAAATTACGAGCTCGTTATTATGGAAGGCGCCGGAAGCCCCGCGGAAATCAATTTGAAGAAAAACGACATCGTGAACATGCGCGTGGCACGCTATGCCGGGGCGCCGGTGCTCTTGGTCTCCGACATCGATCGAGGCGGGGTCTTTGCCTCCTTTGTGGGAACGATGAGCCTCTTGTCCCACACCGAGAAGAATCTAGTGAAAGGCCTGATCATCAACAAATTCCGCGGCGATCTAAAAATCCTCAGGCCGGGCCTGGCAATGCTTCAGAAAAAAACGCGCCGACCCGTGCTGGGGGTACTTCCGTGGTTTCCTTTCGACTACCAGGATCAGGAGGATTCCGTGGCACTGGAACCCGCCGAGACCTGCACCGGCGCCGGTTTGTCCCCGGACAAAATCCAAATCGCCGTCGTCCGGACTCCCCGCATATCCAATTTTACGGACTTTGACAGCCTGCGGCTGGAACCCCGCGTCCATCTCTTCTTTGCCCACAGCCCCGAGGCATTGAGCGGGGCGGACTGCATCATCTTGCCGGGGAGCAAGAACACGATGGAGGACCTGGCCTGGTTGAAGCGCGCCGGCATGGCCCAGGCGATCTGCAGGGCGGCACACAAGGGCGTCTTTGTGATGGGCATCTGCGCAGGATATCAAATGCTTGGCCGCACCATCCGGGACCCTGGTGCCGTGGAATCTGCTGGAAAATCCGCGCGCGGACTAAATCTGCTGGATGTACAAACAGTTTTCTTTCCCGAAAAATCTTTGCACCAAGTCGAGGGTACATTTTCAGATACTTTTGAGACATCCTCTCCCCATCCGCGGATACACGGCTATGAAATCCACATGGGGCAGACGACAAGATCCGGTCAGAGCCGGCCGCTGTTCGTCGTTCACTGCCGGTCAGGAAAGAAAGTCTCCCAGGAAGAAGGCGCCATCAATCCGCAAGGCAACGTCATGGGCACTTACATCCACGGCCTTCTTGCAAACGATTCGTTCCGCCACGCGCTGTTGCGCCACATCGCCCGCCGTAAGGGATCGCCACTGCGTCTCACCGAGCTGTTCCGGGATTTTGAGGGTTACCGACGAAAAAACTGGGACCGCCTGGCCGACTGGCTGGAAGAGAACCTGGACACGGCGGCCGTTTGCAAAATCGCGGATATTTCCTAGCACTTCTCCCCCTCCGGCACAAATCTCCCAGCGGACACTCCCCGCATCGCGGTTTCTTCCGGCACACGTCCTTGCCCAACCGCACGATCTGGGCATGATAATCGTTATAGAGGGCAATACTTCGGGGGAGATTCCGCGCAAAAAAATCCTGGATATCGTGATAATCCATATCCTGCCCGACCCATCCAATCCTGGAAAAAATCCGCCGGGTGTAGGCATCCACGACAAAAACGGGTTTCTCCAGCGCGTATAACAGGATCGAATCCGCCGTCTCAGGCCCGATCCCGCTGACTTCCAGCAACTGCGCTCGCAGGGATTGCAAGGAGACATGTTTCATGGCGTAAATATTCCCGCGATAGCGGCACCAGAAAAACGACAGAAAATTCTTCAACCGCCGGGTCTTGATATTAAAATAGCCGGAGGGCTTGAGCATCTGCGCCATGCGCGCGTCCGAAAGACCAGCCAGTTTCCGCACACTCAGGACCCGGGCCGATTTCAAATTGCGGATGGCCTTTTCCACATTGGTCCAGGCGGTATTCTGCGTGAGGATGGCCCCCACCATCACCTCCAACGGAGTCTCCCCCGGCCACCAGTGCTGGTGCCCAAATCGCCCGCGTAACCGCCGATATACCACCATCAATTTTGTACGCAACATGCAGCACCCCAAAAAATTCTTGTAGGCTGTTGTAGTTCCTGAGCAGCGACTGTCGGGAGCGGGGCGGGCACCTTTCGAGCGCCGCAGGTGAGGGGCCCTCGCACTGCATGCTACAGGCATTAGGTACGCCCACCCGCTTCGCGGGTACCCGGGCTACCGTCAGATACGGCTGGCCGAGGGGCCCCGATCCGAGGCGCCGAAAGGGTGCGTCGCGAAGACCGGAGCAGCGAAGGAACTACAACAGCCTGATTTCCAAGATTTCCATTATCCACGACTTTTATGATAGTCTATTTGCATGCACTTCCGGCACAAAAAGATTATTTGGGCCTCGTCACGCCTGCTGGCCTGTTCCTTGGCCTGCGCATCGTGGACCTTTGTGTGCGCCTGCAAGACAACCGAGCCGTCCCAAAGCAAACCGCCAAAACTCGCTCCATCTCCGGCAAAGCCGGATCCAAAAAAAGTCCAGGAGGCAAAACAGACGCTCCAGCAGTTCACGACCATCAACGACCAGGTGGCGAAAAGCCTGTACCAACAGGGCCTCGCCCTGGAAGAAAAGGGATACATCGACGAGGCCATCGCCCAATACCTCAAGGCAGTCAAAGTCAAACCCTCCTTTGCGCATGACATCTACCTGCAACTGGGCCTGCTCTACCGGCAAAAGGGACAATGGGACCTGGCGGAATCGGCCTTCTCCAATGCCATCGAGTTCAATCCGCGCTCGGCCCTGGCCTATTATCACCGCGCCTTGATATGGATTCAAAAGGCAGATCACGCCCAAGCCATCGAATCCCTAAACCAGGCCCTGGCCATCAATCCCAGTCTGGCCCAGGCCCATCATGAGATGGGAAAACTGCTCTGGGATTCAAACAGGATCACGGCCGCGGAACATCTCAACCGCTATCTGGCCTTGACCAAGAACCCCCAAGACGAGCAGGAAATCCGCGTTTTGCTCAAGCAGGTCCCTTTCGGCGGCAGGCCGATCCCACGAAATGCCACTATCCCTCCCCAAAGAGATGCGTGGACGCCATGAAAAATTTCTATGTCGGGAGATCCATTTCCATGAAACCTTTTATCCATCTGCCCCGTCTATAGCTATGACGATTGGATGAGAAAGCGCCTTCTGTGAACCGGTTTGCACACGATCCTGATGCAGCGTTGGTCCGGCGGCTCCAATCCGGAGATCACGGCGCATTCGAGGTGCTTTATGAGAGGTATAAGACCAAGGTCTATAACACGGGCTATCGAATCGCAGGAAACGCCGCAGATGCCGCAGACATCTCACAGGAAGTTTTTATCAATATTTTCAAAAAAATTGATCTTTTCCAGTTTCGCTCAAGTTTTTCGACATGGGTCTATCGCATGAGCGTCAACGCATCGATCGACCGGTACCGAAAGATCACGCGACACCCGACGTGCTCGACCGACGATGAAGAGTTTCAGGAGACTAGCCAGTTCAAGAAAATCGCGGACGACAAAACGCCGGCGGCGGATCAGCAAGTGCAGCAGAGTGAATTTCACGCGCGGATACGGAAGGCGATCGGAGACTTGCCGGTCAAATTACGGACGGTCGCAGTATTACGGTATTTGCAGGACCTCTCCTACGAGGAAGTGGCGGCGGCGCTGGCCTGTTCGCAGGGCACCGTAAAGTCCCGGCTGAACCGGGCCCATGAAAAACTGCGAACCTTATTAGAAAAGGAAAAAACAGACCATGAAACCATTTAAATGCAGAAGGGTACATAGACACTTAGTGGAATGCGCCGAAGGAACTCTTCCGGCAAACCTCCGGACGTTGGTGAACGAACACCTGGCCGGTTGTCCGGACTGCCGGGCGCGGTTGGAATTCCTTCAAAAATCCGTCGACGCTCTCCGGCGAGCTCCTGTGCTGGAGGTGCCCGCGTATCTATGGCACCAGATCGCAGCCCAAACCATCCACCAGCCCGCCCAGCCCGAACACCGCCCCGCCCCGTGGATCGAGTGGGTTTTCAATCTGTTGGAAGAAATCACCTGGGGCCGGAAGGTGGCCTTTTCTTCCGCGCTGACGGCGGCGCTGGTGTTTTTAGTTCTGTGGGGAACGTTCTGGCCCTCTCAGCACCAAACTCTGCCTGTTGTCGAACTGGCCGCTCAGCCCGCCGGCATGCTTCCCTCCTATTTTAGGGAGTATCACAACCCAGCCAATCAGCCTATCTCGGACGGAGCCATGGTGCTGGCCTACAACACGATGGGGGAAAAGCCTTGAGGCCGTTGCAGCCATCCATTCACACCATTGTTCATACCCTGTCGGTCTTTTGCGCATTTCTGGCGGCCGCCGGACTTCTGCTCTTCTCTCAGGGATGCGCCAAGCGGTCCAAGGAAGACGCCAAAAAGATTTTGGACGACATGGTCAGGGCCACCTCCAAGGGAAATTTTGTCGGCGTCAAAAGCTTCGAGCAAAAGATGGGGGGGCAGACTTTCCGCTTCCGCATGAAGATTTCCCATGCCGCGCCGGACCTGACCCGCCTGGAATTTCTGGAACCGCATGCCAAACAGGGGCAGGTTGTCGTCACACAGGGCAAGGAGCCGTGGAGACTGGACCAGCCGGACAGCCAGCCCGTCCACTTCAAGCGGTTCGGCTCTTACCGCGAAATGGAAATCCGGAACATGAAACTGCTTTTACAAAATTACAACGTCCAACACCTCGGCAGCGAGCAGATCGCCAAACGCATGGCGGATGTCATCCAGATTTGTTCCCGCGCACGGCCCCAGATTGTTCGAAAAATCTGGGTGGATAAGGCCAGCCGGCTTCCTCTCAAATCCGAGGAGACCTCCGGCAATGGAACCAGCGAATGCAACAAGCGATTCTACTACGAGCAAATCCAGTTTGTCCAGTCCCTGCCCATGAACCTGTTTTCTGTTTCAGTGGCCCAGGGCAGCCGCTCCGCCCTGCCCCAAACGCGCCGCGAATCCATCACCTTGGAAGAGGCCAAACGCAGGGCACCTTTTGCTATCGCCCTTCCACAGCATCTCCCCCAGGGATTTCTCCTCCAGCAGATCCACTGGGTGGGCCGGGGAACGCCTTTTTCAAAAGAAGCTGTCAGTCCGGAATCCGGCGGGGAGGGGCCCCCTTCCGGATTTCTGCATTTTCATTACTCCGACGGGTTGAGGGCTATTTCCCTTTTTGAGGAAGGGTCGGAGAGTTTCCTCTCCCCCGCCATGGCCATGCTGGAAAAACGGATGGGCAACATCGACCGCGTCTATCGCCTGCGCGACGGGACCTTGAACATCCTCCACCGCCACCGCGGCGGCACTCACGCCACGCTGGTGGGCGAACTGTCCTACGATGATTTGATCCGGATGATCTCGTCCCTGCAGTTCCCTCGGAACGAGTCCAACAAATAACTCTTGCCGTTTCGAGAATTTATTCCTTGCGCGGAAAGGACTTTTTCACCAGCGCCAGAGCGGCGCGTTTGGTCTTGGCCGTATTTTCCAGCTGGGCATCCTCCACAGCCGTGAGGATTTTTTTGAAGAGCGGTCCTGGCGGGTATCCCAGGGAAATCAGGTCTTGGCCGGAAATCACCGGCTTGGGACGGATTTCCTCTGCAGAATATTCCCTCAATTTTTGAGAGCAAAACTCCCAGTTGCCGATGTCCCCGTGGCTGGCCAGGCAGTCGGCTTTGTGCATCGCGAGCTCTTCGGAGAAGATGTCGGACTGGAGAAACCGCTTCAGGCGGTTTTCCCTCATGTTTTTCACATCCTTGAATTTGAGATGGCTGGCGATGAGCGCCTGGATCTTCTTGCGCTGGTCATTGGGAAAGCGCAGGCGGCGCAAAATCCCGCCCGCCATATCCACGCCCACCTGCACGTGGTTGTCGAAGCGGATGCGGTCGGACACCGTGAAGGTATCGGGCTTGCCGATGTCGTGCAACAGCGCGCCCACGGCCAGCACCACGGACGGATTTTCCAGATACTCAAACAGGCGA
>CAZGMX010000021.1:19903-25579 GCA_964526865.1 uncultured Actinomycetota bacterium
TGTGGGTGTAGACATCTCCCTCCGGATGAAATTCCGGCGGCTGGGCCACTCCGATCATGCGCTGGACCTCCGGCAAAATCTCCTGCAATAGCCCGCTGTCCCGGAGCATGTCCAGCGCGCGGCCGGCATGCCTGCCCGTAAATATTTTTACCAGTTCATCGCGGATCCGTTCCCGGCTGACTTTATTGATTTGACCGGCGAGTTCCTGGATGGCGGCAAACGTCCGGGGATCCAAGTCAAAATCAAAACGGCAGGCAAAACGGATGGCCCGGATCATCCTCAGCTTATCTTCCTCCATCCGCTTGCGCGGGTCTCCGATCGCACGCACGACTTTTGCCTGGATGTCGTGCAGGCCGCCCACATAATCCAGGACCGCTCCGCTGACGGGATCGCTCAACAATCCGTTGATCGTAAAATCGCGGCGGCTCACATCCTCCTGTGCAGTGCAAAAATGCACCTCCACAGGGCGGCGGCTGTCCAGATATTGGCCGTCGGCACGGAACGTGGCAACCTCAAAGTTCTCGCCCCCCTCCACCACCAATACCACACCAAACTGCACGCCAACAGGAATCGTCTTTTTGAACAACGTCATAACCTGGGAGGGCCGGGCGCTGGTAGCTATGTCAAAGTCCTTGGGGACAATCCCAAGCGCTTCATCGCGGACACAGCCCCCCACAAAATAGGCCTCGTGACCAGCCTTCCGGAGTTTTTTTACAATGGCCAGCGCCAGCGCGCGCTTCCTTAAAGAAGCCTCATCGTCGCGGGAAGTCATGGGAGAGAGTCCGGTCTTATGATTGGGTCGGTCCAAGGAGCGCAGGGGCTTCCGCCTGGGAACCGGCCGGGACACCGGCCGGTGAATCGTCCGAAGCATCGGCTGGGACATCGGCAGAAATGTCGGCCGGGGCCGTGCCGGCGGCAGTTTCCTCCGGCATCTGGGTCAACAGGGCATTGCCTTTGCGGTAATCGTCTATGTTGCGCACGCGGCTGTCCAGCCGCTTGTAACTTGTCTCTGTGATTTCGTGATATTTGTCAGAGGCCTTCTCCAACAGTTTTCCCATGTCTGCGAACCGGCTCTTGAACTTTTCAAAATCCTGGCCAAAGGACTGCATCATCGTGAGGATCTCCCGGGCAGCTTTCTTGAAGTGAAAAATATCAAACGATTGGCGGACAACCGCCAGCACGGCATAGAGCGTAAACGGCGAGCACAGAATGACCTTTTGGCGCATCGCCTCATCCAGCAGTCCCGGCGCCGCCTCGTGGATAAAACCATAGACCTGCTCGTTGGGAATAAACAGCAGGACACAGTCCAGGGTCTGCTCATCGGGATGGATATAGTCACGGCGGGTGATTTCCTTGATGCGGTTTTTTACGTCCCTGATGAATTCCGCCTGAAGGGCCTCCTGCGCGCGTTCGTCCCGGCAATTGACGTAGGCCAGATAATTATTCAGGGGAAACTTCACGTCCATGCATATCTTCCAGTCGTTGGGCAGCAAAAACACATAGTCCGGCCGCGTCGAGAGCGTGTCCTGGGCCTTGTTTTTCCGGTAATGGATATTTTCAACCAGGCCGCTCACGCGCAAAATGTCCTCGGCCATCCGCTCCCCCCACTGCCCCCGCAGTTTCACATTGCCCAGAATGGAACTCAAGTGTTCCACCGTCTGCTGGAGCCGGCCGGTACCCTGGGCAACTCCTTCCATATGGGCCTGCAGACTGCCGTATTTTTGCGAGCGGTCGGATTCAAATTCCTTCACCTGCTGGGAAAGTTTTTCGATGATCAGGGACATCCGCCCCATGGAATTTTCCACATGGATCCGGTTTTGGGCCAGATCGGCCTGGGCCTTGGAGTGTTCGCGCCCAAAGCGCTCGGCGGCCAGCGTCAGGAGCTGTTCGCCAGAATTCCGCAGGGATTCCTGGGTCACTCCCGCAAAATGATTTTTTAGTTCTTCCTTGAGGAGGGCAAGTTCCATGTCCCGCTGTTTTTTGCCGGTGCGCAAAAACAGCCAGACGCCCGCGGCGCCGGCCGCCAAGGCCAGAGGCACGAGCCACCAAAGGATGGTCTGCTGCATGATCAACCCCTACGCATAGACGCGGTAGTCGATATCCGGAAAGATATTGTCTTTGTATTCGATGTCGGCCAGCCAGCCTTCATCGATGGTTCCGTTTTTCACGTCCTCAAAAAGCCTGACAAAACGGGCGATATGATCGCGCGTGCGCTTCTTGGCATACTCCACCATCGTGCCCGTCTTCATGATGAACGCCCAGTCGCTGGATTGGGCCAGCAGGAGTTCCCGGGCCATCTGATTGAGCGCCCGGCGCTCCAGTCCGTAGGCATTGGGCCGGGTCTGCGCCATCCATATCATCCGTTCCATGGTCTGGTGCAGGTGGCGGTAGATCCAGTCGTTGGAGCCTTCCAGCCACACCTCGCTGTACCCCTTGTATCCCCAGCTGGACATGGAGGGGACCAGCACTTGGTTGCGGGGATTCTCCTCCAGATATTCGCTGGGGGTCACCATCCGCATGGCATCCTGATCGTGATAAATCTTCCGGATCAAGAAATCGATCCACATCGGGCCTTCAAACCACCAATGGCCGAACAACTCCGCGTCGTAGGGCGACACAATGATGGGCTTGCGCTTCAGATAGTCGTGGAGAAATTCCACCTGCTTCTGGCGGTTGAACATAAAATTGCCCGCGTGTTCCGCGGCCTTTTCACGGGCGCGAAAAGGATCGTACGGCTCCTTATGGTCGGTCAGTCCCGTGATCCGGTAATATTTGACTCCGACGTTCTTGCGCTTGCCGTCCGGGTTGATGTAGGGACGCACATAGTCAAACTCCAGGTCCCATCCCACATCGCGGTAGAATTCCCGGTAATAATAATCTCCCGGATAGCCTTCCTGGGCGCTCCACACCTGTTTGGAGGATTCCAGATCGCGAGCAAAGCACGCCACACCAGTGGGCGTATAGGCGGGGGCGAACACCCCGTAGCGCGGCCGCGGAGAGCCGTGTAAAATTCCATGGGCGTCCGTGAAGAAGAACCGGATGCCCTCTTCCTTTAAGAATTCCTCGTGTCCCGGCTGATATCCGCACTCCGGCAGCCAAATTCCACGGGGCCGGCGACCCAGATGCCTTTCGTAATGGGCAGCAGCCACCTTCACCTGCGCCCGCACCGCCTGAGGATAGACATCGCTTAAGGGAAGGAATCCGTGCGTCGCGCCGCAGGTGATGATCTCCAGTTTTCCCAAATCCTGGAATTTTTTGAATGCGTTGACCAGGTTTTTTCCGTAGAGATCTTCGAACACGTAGCGGGCATTCAGGAACATGTCTTTGTACATCAACGCCAGATTATGAAATGCCGGCTGCCACACCGTGCGCTCCACCTCGCGGGAGGACAGTTCGATCAGTTTTCCCAGATGTCGCAGATACCGGTTTTGCAGCAGGGGATCGGCAAGCATCGTGATCAAAGGCGGCGTGAGCGACATGGTGACGCGAAAATCCACCTTGTCCCGCAGACAGCCGTCGAACACGTTGATCAGAGGAATGTAGGTCTCGGTGATGGCCTCAAAGAGCCAGTCTTCTTCCAAAAAGTTGTCGTACTCAGGATGTCGCACATAGGGAAGATGCGCGTGCAAAACCAAGCAAAAATACCCCTTTTCTTTTCCCTTGTCTTTACCCATGATTCGCCTTTCCCCCCTCCTTTGCAAGGAGGGGCTGGGGGAGGTAGAACCTTGAACTGCTATCCCTCAACAAGAAAGGCTTGATCAAGCCATCTTCGTAATTTCCCGCAGCTTGAACAAGCCTTTCCAAATGGTCCTTTTCCTGTGCTAGCAAATCGTCCTTTTTTCCACCACCGGTGTGATCGTGATCGTGTCCACCTGATCGGACGAAACCGCCGTCACGGGAATTTCCTGCTTCCCGTCCGGCAGTGCAAACCGGGCGGAGAACGTGCCATCCGGATTCAGCTTCTTCTCCACCCCTTGAATTGTCAGCTTCGCGTCCGGAACGGTCACACCATAGACGATCAATTCCGTGTCCACGATGAGGAAAAATCCCCTCTTTTTCTGCTCCCGCTTTCCAAAACTGCTGATACTGGCGCTGGAAATCCCGCCGGAAGAGATCAGGGATTCAAACTTCTTTCTCATCTGTTTGCGAATTTCCCCCGAACTGAGCCCAATCCCCAGGCCGCCGGACAGCCCATAAATTTTATCGTACTCCTCCAGCGTCATCCACTGCTCGTCGTAGACATCCGAAACCCCCGCGCGCGGGGTCCGCACGATGTTGGAACGGGCGATGAGAATGAATCTGCCGTCGGGCGCGAGAAAACCGACTTCCACGCAATACGCGCAGTTTGCACTGGCTGCCTGAATATACCAGTTGTTGGTGCCACCCGCGATATCGATGTCCTGCACGCGGTTCGGTTTTTCCGGCGTCGTGTCGTTCACATCCAGAACACGCAGGACCAGCCGGGAACTGTTGATCAACCCCTCGCCATACTGCGCCTTCAGAGCCCCCACCTTTGCCGATGTGATTTCCCAATAGGCATGCATCCAGTACGGGTCACGGACCATCAAAATCGCTTTGTCCTGCCCGTATCCCTGGGGAAAAATAAACTCGCTCTCTTTGAAGGTCTGGGGCGCTGAGGGTCCCACATAAAATTTACTTTCACCCACCTTGTCCTGATAATGCGGCTGTGGAACCGCCGCGGATTCTCGCGCCGAACCCAGCGTCTGAGTGGACACCGGTTTGCTTGTCTGTTTTTCTTCCTGGTCCCTCTTCAACGCGGCGATCAGCTGAAGCTTTTTCATCTGATCGGCATTGCCGATCTTTCTTTCCCTGGCGAGCGATAAGAGCTCGCTCAATTCCATTTTTTCAAAATCGCGGATTTCCATAAAACCCCCTTCGATCCAATCGATCTTTCTGTCTTTCTATGTATCGTGTCGTTTTTCGAGCCGGACTGATTATTCTACCACTCAAAGCCCGGTATTGAAAAGCAAATTTGACGAAAAATCGGTGCGGCCCTGTCTCGCCGTGCACAAACAGCGATTGACACTCCATCTCCTTGCGGGACAATGCGTTGCACGCTTTTTTGTCTCCCGTTTTGCCGATTTCTTGCTTTTTCCCATGTCTAAAAAAAACAATCAGGACATTTTTTCTTCTTTAAACTATACTGTTTTTGGTTAGGGTCTCTGGGAGAAATGCCATGCGATTGATCGTAAAAATCACAGGGGCTGTTCTTGCAATTGCGGTACTCATCCTCGCGGCAACCGCGGGCGGTCTCTACTATCAGTTTTTTTGCAGGCCCGCCGCCGTGTTTTCCGGCGGACAGACTAGCGGATACTTTTTTGGCAACCAGCGTTGGACGGGAACAATCACCCTCACCGGCGACACGTTTGTTTTTGGCAATCTGACCCTGGCTCCAGGGACGACCGTTCGGTTTGTTGCAGGGGACGACAAAGGAAAGGGTGACGAAGTCGCCCCGGACGGTTTCAATGATACAGACCCGACTCGTCTAAAATCATACTCCACCACACACTCGGGCCTCTATGTGTCTGGCAAGATCGTCGCCAAGGGAACACTGATCGGGAAGATCGCTTTCACATCAGCAAATGCAGCACCCTCGTACGCGGATTGGGAGGCCGTCTGTTTCAGGGGCGACGGAAGCTATTTTGATAACATCAT
>CAZGMX010000022.1:0-11027 GCA_964526865.1 uncultured Actinomycetota bacterium
TCTGGGTGCCGAAGAAAAGTTCCTTTTTACCGACAAAGAATTGGCCAAGTGGACGAAGGAAAAGGAGCAGGCGGGGGAGGAGCTGGAACTTTTCGACGAAGACGAGCACAAGGCCGGCGACGCCGCGAAACAAGACGCAAAACAAGAAAAGAAAAAACGGATCGATGTCCTGGAGTTGTACGAGGCGAAAGATTTGGAAAAGATTCTTTCCGACCTTGAAAAGAAGGGAATCAGCGTGGAATTGGCCTCGGTAGAGCCTCCCATGCCGGACAAAAAAGAAAAAGAGCGGCCGGCCCTCTACGAAATCCACTCGGAAGAGGGGATGACCCCGGTCGCCTCGGCACTGGAAATTCTGCCCAAATTCAGGGAATTGGGCAAGAAGGGCATGGTGATACAGCGCTACAAAGGGTTGGGAGAAATGAATCCCACGCAGTTGTGGGAGACCACCATGGATCCGGAGCGGCGGACCATCCTCAAGGTCACCGTCGAGGACGCCGTGGAGGCGGACGAAATTTTCAACATCCTGATGGGCGACGCCGTGGAGCCCAGGCGCCAGTTCATCGAGGAACACGCGCCCAGCGTGCGGAATTTGGATATTTAAAAGGAAATCGATATGACCGACGACAAGCAGAATAAGATCTACGCGCCCAACGAGCGCGTTGTTCCCATCAACATCGAAGAGGAGATGAAGAACTCCTACGTCGATTATTCGATGAGCGTCATTGTGGGGCGGGCGCTCCCGGACGCGCGGGACGGTTTGAAGCCCGTACACCGGCGGGTGCTCTTCGCGATGCAGGAACTGGGCCTTTTGCACAACCGGCCGTATAAAAAATCCGCCCGCGTGGTCGGAGAAGTGCTCGGCAAGTATCATCCGCACGGAGACGTTGCGGTCTATGACACCATGGTGCGCATGGTGCAGGATTTTTCCCTGCGCTATCCCCTGATCGACGGGCAGGGAAATTTTGGTTCGGTGGACGGAGACAATGCCGCGGCCATGCGATACACGGAGGTGCGGCTTTCTGCGCTGGCCGAGGAAATTTTGGCCGACCTGGACAAGAACACTGTCGATTTCCGGCCGAATTTTGATGAATCGCTTTCAGAGCCGGTTGTCCTGCCTTCCAAGGTCCCCAATTTGTTGATCAACGGCTCCTCGGGCATCGCCGTGGGGATGGCGACCAATATTCCACCGCACAATCTGAATGAGATCGCCGACGGTATCAAGATGGTGATCGACGATCCGGACGTGACGGTGGAAAAACTCATGAAAGTCGTCCAGGGCCCGGATTTTCCTACCGGCGGCCAGATTTGCGGCAATAGCGAAATTATCGCCATGTATAAAACCGGCCGCGGTCACATCAAAGTCCGCGCCAAGGCCGGCGTAGAGCCCACCAAGTCCGGCAAGGAACAAATTGTCGTTACCGAGATTCCTTATACGGTCAACAAGGCCTCGTTGATCGAGCGGATTGCCGAACTCATCAACGACAAGGTGATTACCGGCATCTCCGATCTGCGGGACGAGTCCGACAAGGACGGCATGCGCATCGTCATTGAACTCAAACGGGGCGAACTCGCCAAGGTGATATTGAATCAGCTCTACAAGCACACGCTGATGCAGACGACGTTCGGGGCCATCTTGCTGGCGCTGGACAAGAACCGGCCCAAGGTCATGAATTTGAAACAACTCATCACCTGTTATATCGATCACCGCAAGGTGGTTGTGATCCGCCGGACGCGCTTCGAACTGGAAAAAGCGGAGGCGCGCGCCCACATCCTGGAAGGATACAAGATCGCCCTGGCCCACATCGACGAAGTGGTCAAAATCATCAGGACCTCCAAGGACCGGGAAATCGCCAAGACCAAGTTGATGAGCAATTTCAAGCTGAGTGAGATCCAGGCCAACGCGATTTTGGACCTGCGGCTCTATCAGCTCACTAATCTGGAAATCGAAAAGATCAACCAGGAATATCTGGAGCTGATCAAGCGCATCGCCTTTTTGAAGGCTATTTTGGCTAGCGAGAAAAAAGTATTGGGCATCATCAAGGAGGAGCTGGACGACTTGAAAAAGCGTTTCGGCGATGAGCGGCGCACGGAATTGGTGCCGGACGAAAAGGAACTGCGCATCGAGGATCTGGTCGCCAACGAGAGCTGTCTGATCACCATCTCCCACATGGGCTACATCAAGCGCACGTCGGTCAGCCTCTATCGCCAGCAAAAGCGCGGCGGCAAGGGCGTGGGCGGCATGGAGACCAAGGAGGAGGACTATGTGGAACATCTCTTCACGGCCCAGACGCACGACTACATTTTGTTCTTCACCTCCGACGGGATGGTGCACTGGCAGAAGGTCTATGACATTCCGCAGGCCGGCCGGATGTCCAAGGGTAGGGCCATCGTCAATCTGCTTTCCATTCCGGAAGGGACCAAAATTGCGGGCATGATCTGCGTCAAGGAGTTCGACGCCGCGCGCAAGGTCTTTATGGCCACCAGGAAGGGCACTGTGAAAAAGACGCCTCTGTCCGACTTTGGCAACCCGCGCCGGGCGGGGATTATCGCCATTAAAATAGACAAGGGCGACGAGTTGATCGGAATAAAAATCACCAGCGGCCACGACGAGGTCGTGCTGGCCACCAAAGAGGGCCAGTCCATCCGGTTCCCCGAAGCGCAGGTCAAGGACCAGGGCCGCGCGACGCGTGGCGTGCGCGGCATCCGGCTGGATAAAAAGGACGAGGTCGTCAGCCTGGACATGGTGGAAAAAGACGCCACGCTGTTGGTGGTCACAGAGCGAGGCTACGGGAAACGAACGAACTTTGACGAATACCGCGTGCAGAGCCGCGGAGGCAAAGGGATCATCGGGATCAAGACCACCGACAAGAACGGGTCCGTCGTGAGCGTCCTGCGCGTTGTGGACTCCGACGAGATCATGATGATTTCCTCCTCTGGCAAGATGGTGCGCACGTCGGTTAAGGAGATCAATGTCATCGGCCGCAACACCCAGGGCGTGCGGCTCATCAGCCTGACCAACGGCGACAAGCTGGAGGCCGTTACCCGCGTGGTGAGTGAAGACGAAGAGGGGGCGGAACAGGAAACGGAAGAGACGGCTGAGGCCGGCAGCAAAGCCGGAAAATGAACCATTTCTTTCCGTGGCACCCGGCAGACCAGTGACATCCGGCGGTTTGCGGATGGCCGCTGGTGCGGTTGTGAGTCGTTTCTCTGAGATGGGGGGGCGGCTTTTTTGTTGTCCATGGTTTTTTATTGGCGAAAGGGGACCGTTATGGGGAGAGCCAATGAGGAAAAGGGATACGAGGCGCTGAGCCCGTTTGAACTCAAGAATAAACTTATCAGCATGGCCGAGACCCACCGTGAGCGGGCCATGCTCAACGCCGGAAGGGGCAATCCAAACTGGGTTGCTGTCGCCCCGCGTGAAGGTTTTTTTCAATTCGGGATGTTTTCCCTGGAAGAGTCCCAGCGGATACCCCACAGGCCCGGTTTGGGAACGGTCGCACAAAAAAAAGGATTGTCCAAACGATTTGATGGTTTCCTTTCAGGAAGTGCGGGGAAGGCGGGCATTGCGTTTGTGGGCGAGATGTTCGGATACATCCGCGGTGTCTTGAAGATAGACGGCGACGAATTCTTGAACGAGATGGTCGATGCCATCCTGGGGGACCATTATCCGACACCCGACAGGATGCTCGAGCTTTCCGAACGGATCGTTCACAAGTATTTGGAGCAGGAGATGTTCTCCGGCGAAAAATCCGTGGGAAAGTTTGACTTGTTTGCCACGGAAGGCGGCACTGCCGCGATGGACTACATCTTCACCAGCTTGTCGGAGAACAAGCTGATACACAAGGGGGACAAGATCGCGATCGGCACGCCGATCTTCACGCCGTATATTGAAATACCGAGGCTCAACGACTACGAGCTGGTTGAGCTTGAGGTAAAACAGGACGAAAACTCGGACTGGCAGTATCCGGACTCGGAACTGGAGAAACTGGCGGATCCGTCCGTGAAGGCGTTTTTTCTGGTCAATCCTTCCAACCCGGCGTCGGTGAGCATCCAGCAGCGCTCGCTGGACAAGATAGCCAGACTTGTTCGCACCCGGCGCAAAGATTTGATCGTCCTGACCGATGACGTGTATGGAACATTCGTCAATGGATTCAAGTCGCTGGCCGCCGCGGTGCCGCACAACACGATTCTGGTCTATTCCTTCTCGAAGTATTTCGGCGCGACGGGATGGCGGCTGGGCGTCATTGGCCTGCACGAAGACAACATCCTGGACAAGCGTATTGCCGCTCTTCCACTGGCAGACAGGAAGGCCCTCCATAAAAGGTACAGCACGACCATCCTGGATCCCGGCAAGATGAAACTTATCGACCGCATGGTCGCGGATTCGCGGTCCGTGGCTCTGCACCATACCGCGGGCCTTTCCACGCCGCAGCAGGCCATGATGGTCTTGTTTTCGCTGCACTGCCTCATCGACAAGAAAGGCGCGTATAAGAAGATGGCGCAGGATATCGTGGAACGCAGGTACAAGAGGCTCTATGCCGCGATCGGCATGCCGCACCCCAGAAACAAATACGATGCCCATTACTACACGACCATCGACATACCAAAACTGGCCGGGAGCAGGTACGGGAAGGATTTTGCGAGTTACCTCGTCAAGAATTTCGAACCCATCGATTTTGTTTGGGAACTTGCCGACAAAAAATCGATCGTCCTGATGGACGGCGGGGGATTTGACGCGCCCAACATGTCGGTCCGGGTTTCGCTGGCCAACCTCGACGACGATGCCTACGAGGCGATTGGCAAAGGCATCAGCGGGCTTCTTGAGGATTATTATCGCGGCTGGAAGAAATCAAAAAAATAGACGGGAGGTTCCATGCTGCACGATATTTTGGAGACGTTGCGCGCCCATCCGGAAATAGTGATATTTCTGGCGCTGGGGTTGGGGTATTTTTTCGGCAAAAGGATAAAGATTTGCGGGTTCAGCCTTGGGACCACCGTCTGCGTGCTTTTGGCCGCGCTGGTGGTCGGACAGGTGGGCGTGGATGTGCCTCCGCTCGTCAGAAATAGAAGCTTCGCGCTGTTTATTTTTTGCATTGGGTACAAGGTCGGCCCCCAATTCTTCGGTGCGCTTAAAAGCGAAGGGATCGGGTATATCCTTGTCACCCTTGTTGTGGCCGCGGCGGCTGTTGTGAGTGTCGTTGTCATAGGAAAGTTGATGCATTTCGGGCAGGGGACAACCGCCGGCATATTTGCCGGCTCGATGACCACCTCGGCCGCCCTGGGCACGGCGGAGGGGGCTATCGGGCAGTTGTCGATAACGGATAGCTTGAAAGCCGCCATGAACACAAATGTGGCGGTCGCCTATGCAATCACCTATCTGTTCGGGACCGCGGGCGCGATCATCCTCATCAAATTCATTCCCCGTTTTTTAAAGGTGGATCTCAGGGCCGAAGCCAAGATGCTGGAGAAGAAAATGGGTGCCCTGGACGAAGGCGCTGAGGGGCAATCGGAGTTTCACTGGGCTTCGCAGATTGAGCTTCGGGCCTACAAGGTGACACATGCGAATATTGTCGGGAAGACGGTGGGGGCCATAGAGGCGCTCTTTTCGTCGCGGATAGCGATTGACAGGATAGGAAGGGCGGGCGCATGTTTTGAGCCGGCGGCCGATACACTCGTAGAGGCGGGCGACAGCCTTATCGTTGTGGCCGGGCCGGGTGCATTCGTGGGGGCCTGCGACATCCTGGGGCCGGAAACAGACCCTTGCGAGGCCAAAGACATGTCGGGTGAAACTTTGGAGGTGTGCGTTCTCAACAAGGCCATCGTTGGCAAGACGCTGGGCGAACTCAGCCGGGACAAATCGGGCCATGGCGTATTTTTAAGACGCATCACTAGGCAAGGCTATGAGATCCCCATCGTGAAAGACCTGGTCGTCCATAAGTGCGATGTTCTGCAATTCATCGGAGGGAAGGACGATGTCGAGCGGGTGGTAAAGCTTTTGGGCTACGCGGAACGGCCGACCATCATCACCGACCTTGCCACCGTGGCTCTCGGCTGCATCCTGGGAACGTTTCTGGGCCTGATTGTCATACCGGTCGCAGGGCTTCCGGTCACACTGGGCACCGGAGGCGGGGTATTGGTCGCCGGCCTTTTGTTCGGGTGGTTGCGGTCGTTGCATCCCACGTTCGGCCAGATCCCGGGCGGGGCCCAATGGTTCTTGAGCGACTTTTGTCTGAACTTGTTCATCGCATGCGTCGGGATTACAGCAGGGCCGCAGGCGGTGCATGCCTTCAAGACCAGCGGCTTGGCCATATTCATCGCAGGGATAGCGGTAACATCGATACCGATCTTTGCCGGGTTTATTTTCGGGAGAAAAGTCCTGAAGATGAATATCCTTTTGCTGTTGGGTTCGCTGACGGGGGCGCATAACGTAACGGCGGCGCTGGATGTACTGACCGAGGACTCCGGAAGCTCCGTTTCGGTGATAAGCTATGCGGTCCCGTATGCGTTCGCAAATGTTGTTCTCACGGTCATGGGGAGTTTTATTGTCAATATGATGTAAGGGGCAAAGGCCCGTTTTTCGGAAAAGGAGAAAAGGATGAATACGTGGAGATGTTTATTTTCTCGACTGTGTCTGGGGGCGTTTCTGTCGGTATCGTTGATTCTCTGTTGCTTACACGCGTATGCGGCGGATGCTCTGCCGAAAGTCGCTATCGTCACGACGGGCGGGACGATAGCGGAGAAGACCGATCCGAAAACAGGGGGGGCGGTCCCCGCCGTGTCCGGAAAGGATCTCATCGAGGCGGTTCCGGGCCTTGCAAAGATCGCCGATATCGAGGTCGTCAACTTTTCCAACATCGACAGCTCTCAGATGACGCCGGAAATGTGGGCGCGGCTGTCAAAGACCGTGAGCGAACTTCTCGCAGATCCAAAGATACAAGGCGTGGTGGTGACGCACGGCACGGACACGATGGCCGAAGGGGCCTATTTTCTAGATCTCACGGTGAAGAGCGACAAGCCGGTGGTTTTTGTCGGCGCGATGCGCGATGCCTCGGACCTTTCCCCGGACGGGCCGGCGAATATTCTGAACGCGGTCACACAGGTTTGCTCGCCAGAGGCGAAAGGGTGGGGCGTTACCGTGACGCTCAATCAGTATATCAATTCCGCAAAAGACGTGCGGAAGACCAACTCGACGAACGTGCAGACGTTTGATTCGGGCGAGAAGGGCTATCTGGGGTACGTGGTGATGGACAAGGTTGTGCGCTACAACAACCCGAGGCCGCGGCAAAGGTTTGACCTTCCGCCGGTGCTGCCCGATGTCGCGTTGATCACAACCTATGCGGGTGATGATGGTGCTTTTGTTCGAGTGGCTGCGGACCGGGGTGCGAAAGGGATTGTCATAGAAGGCGTGGGCGCAGGAAACGTCAACGCGCAGGTCTATGAGGCGGTCAAATACGCGCTTGGCAAAGGGATTGCGGTGGTCGTGACCACTCAGGTTTACCACAGCGGTGTGTGGCCCATGTACGGCGACCAAGGGGGCGGGGAGACGCTCGAAAAATCGGGGGTGATACTGGGCGGTGACCTGACGGGCCCGAAGGCGTGCTTGTTGCTCATGCTGGCTCTCGCGAAGGAAAAAGGCAACCGCGCCGGCCTGAAGAAATATTTCACGGACTGAATCCGGAGGGGTGGCATACGGGCAAAACGATGAAACGAATGCGAGCGCGGATCATTTTTGCGGTTCTTTTCCTGTTTGTCTCTGCCTTGGCAGGCGCTGCAGACCAGGCAGGGACCACAGGAGTGGGCGGCGACCAGCGCCTGAGTGTTTCGGGGTTCGATTCCTGGATGACACAAAAGACCGCCACCGGCACGTGGGATGGGTTGCGCGATACCCTTGATAAAAAGGGCATAGACGTATCCTCAAACTTCACCACGGATATAGGCGGCAACCCCACCGGGGGACTCAATCAGACCACGAGATATTCCGGGTTTCTCTCGGTCGCCCTCGCGCTGGATTTCCAAAAGATGGCTTCCATACAGGGGCTGGCGCTCACGGTCAGCAACTATTATGCGACCGGACGCGATATTTCGGCCCCCATAGGAAATTTTTTCAGTCCGCAGGAAGTATTTACGAACGACGGCTATTACTTCGGCGAGCTCAATCTGTCGCTGTCCATCCTGGACGACACGGTGGTCTTTGAGGCCGGCCGTATCTTTGCCGGGGATATTTTTGCCGTTTCTCCGATGTTTCAGTATTATTTGACGACTGCCGTGAATGGAAGAATAGAAGCCGTTCCCAACAACGTATTTTTTCCGCATTACCGGACCGCGGCTTGGGGCACGAGGGTCACGTATCAGCCGAGTAATGAATGGAGCTTTGTCGCGGGGCTCTACAACGCCGATTCCAGCGTCGCCGACCCCTCACGGCATGGAGCCGATTTCAGCTTTGATACCAGCCAGGGGGGGCTCGTTGTCGGCCAGGTGGCGTATCAACACGGCCACACAAAAAAGGATGACAGCTTCCCCGGAAGATTGGCCTTTGGCAGTTATTACGAATCGAGCCGTTTCGCGGAGTTGTCCAATTCATCTGCCGTTTGGCACGGAAATTACGGATTTTATTTTATGGGCGAACAGATGATATACAAAGGGGAATGGCCAAAATATGACGGGCCGTTGCACATGCGCTCGGATGCCAGGCTCGCCGAATTGCGCAAGAAGCCGTATCACCAGCAGACGGCCATTCCGCAAGACAGACCCAAAGGGCTTACCGCATGGTGCGCAACGTCTGTGGCGCCCAAGGATTGTATCAACACGATGATATACCAAATATCCACGGGTCTTGTGTATCAGGGCCTGCCGCCCGGCCGCAGCCGCGATGTTACGGCTTTCTGTTTTATTCTGGGCCATTTCAGCGATGCGCTTGTTGGCCAGAGCGACGAGATGGTCATTGAACTCAATCACAGGTTTCAGACGGGACCATGGTTCTACCTGACGCCCGACATACAGTACATCATCCATCCTGACGGCCGGACCAACAGAGGCAACGCGCTCGTCCTGGGGGTCGAGACAAGCGTTAATTTTTAGGAGTGGGAAAACATTGTCGTGACGGCGGACCCAATGCCATGAACGTCTGTTTTCTAGATCATCCCGCAGATCTGCGCATGCGGGTGTGGGGCAATACACAGGAAGAACTGTTTCTTGAGGCTGCCCTGGGCATGATGAGCAAGGTGGCTGTTTTGTCTTCTCCTCCCGGTGCGCCTGCCGAAAACCGACATTTGTTGCGCAAGCAAAGCGGGAAATGGGCGGGAACACCGCCGAAATCTGTCACAATAAGGATCGTGCTGGAGGCCCCGTCCACGGAAGACCTTTTTGTCGCCTGGCTCAACGAAATCCTCTATTTGTTCAGCGCGAAAGATTTCTTTTTTACGGGGGCGCGATTCGACCGGCTGGAAGAGGGGCGGCTTTCGGCGACGTTGGAGGGTTTTCCAGTCCAAAAGGGCCTGCTGGAAAAAGGCGTGGAAATCAAGGGCGCGACATACCACGATTTGCACATCAAAAAAAAGCCGCGATGGGAGGCGGAGGTGATTTTGGATGTCTGAGGCATATGGAGCGGGCAAAAATATGCACGGCCTAAAAAAAATCGACGACTGGCGCTGGGAAATTCCGCTGGGGACCAGGCAGGGGATGCGGGTTCCGGGCCTGATCTATGCCTCCGAAGAGATGCTGGAACACGTCGTCAGCGACAAATGCCAGGACCAGGTGGCCAACGTTGCATTTTTGCCGGGCATCCAAAAATATTCCATGGCCATGCCCGACGTGCACTGGGGGTACGGGTTCGCGATCGGCGGTGTGGCGGCCACGGACCCGGCGGCCGGCGGCGTCATCTCTCCCGGCGGGGTCGGTTTTGACATCAATTGTGGTATCCGATTGGTGTGCACGAACTTGCAAGAAAAAGACGTGCGGCCAGTATTAAAGAATTTGGTGGGGACGATGTTCAATACGGTGCCCTGCGGTGTGGGGTCGCACGGGAAAATCCGGCTCTCGCAGGGGGATGTTCGCAGGGTTCTGACCAAGGGCGCACGGTGGGCCGTGGAAAACGGCTATGGGACTGCCGAGGATCTGGAGTTCACCGAAAGCGGCGGGTGCATCGAAGGAAGTATCCCGGAAGAATTGTCCCCGCGGGCCGTCGAACGGGGGATGGATCAATTGGGGACGCTGGGATCGGGCAATCATTTCCTGGAAGTGCAGCTTGTGGAAAAAATTTACGACGAAGAAGCGGCGCGTGTGATGGGACTTTCCGAAGGGCACATCTGCGTCATGATCCATTCCGGGTCGCGCGGGCTGGGTTATCAGGTGTGCGACGATTTCTTGAGAATTCTGCGTGGCGCGTCCGAAAAATATGGGATTGCGATTCCCGACCGCCAGCTGGTTTGTGCGCCAGTCAATTCGCCGGAAGGACAGCGATATTTGGGTGCCATGTTTGCCGCGGCCAATTATGCCTGGGCCAACCGCCAGTGCCTGATGCATCTGGTACGACAGACCTTCGAAAAGATCTTTGGCAAGGGATACCACGCCCTGGGGCTGCGGCTGGTCTATGATGTGGCCCACAACATCGCCAAACTCGAGGACCATGAGGTGGACGGCGAAAAGAAAAAACTCTGCGTCCACCGCAAGGGGGCGACGCGGGCATTTCCGGCCAATCATCCGGAAATTCCGGCACTCTACAAGGCCATCGGCCAGCCCGTCCTGGTCCCTGGTGACATGGGGCGCAATTCGTACGTGATGGTGGGAAATCCCGCCGCGATGACCCAGACTTTCGGCTCCGTCTGCCACGGCGCAGGGCGTATGATGAGCCGAACACAGGCCTTGAAATCCGTGCAGAGCCGCCAGCTCCTGGGCGAATTGGAGAAGAAAGGGATCATCGTGATGGCCGAAGGCCGGGGCACGATCGCAGAAGAGGCTCCTCAGGCCTACAAGGATGTCAATCAGGTCGTCGAGGTGGTGGAGAAAGCCGGCCTTGCACGCCGCGTCGC
>CAZGMX010000022.1:11060-24104 GCA_964526865.1 uncultured Actinomycetota bacterium
GTAGGGAGCAATTGCGATCCCCGCATGCTTCATGCGGGGAGAAGCCTTCTCGATGAATAGATGAATAAATGTATGACCATCTTCATTCCTAGCGCAGTTTAGCCCCAACCGAAAACGCCTTGCCCAGGAGTTTTCCCACACCGTGGTAGGTTCGGACCTCGGGAGAAAAAACAAGCGGTTTGACCTTTTCGATGTAAGGAGTGGCCGCGTCGCTGGCGATTTCTTCCTCCGCTTTGACGTCCAGAATCTCCCCGACAAACCAGGTGTGCAGGCCGATCTCCAGGGCGTGGAGGAGCCTGCATTCCAGTACCAGGGAAAATTCCTCGACGTAGGGCGCGTCCACCAGTGTGCTTTTGACCGGCGTGAGGCCGGCCTTGGCAAATTTGTCCTCGTTCCTGCCGGAGGCGATCCCCAGATAGTCCGCTTCCACGATGTGTTTTTCAGACGGGATGCTGACGGTGAAGGCCTTTTTGGCCACGATGTTTGCGTACGAGTAGGTCGCCTTGCGAAGCGAGACGCCGACACAGGGCGGGGCCGAACAGCACACACCGGCCCACGCCGCCGTCATTGCATTGGGCTTGCCGTCCTTGTCATAAGTTCCCACGATCCACACCGGCGTCGGGCAAACGAACACCTTTGCTCCCAATGATTTTTTCATAAGACAGTCTCTCCCCTTTTGAGATTGTATCTGAAAAACTAGGGACAGCTACCGGTTTTTTCACAGACATCGCTCTTATCAACAGCATCTATAAACGCTGAGAAAAGATATCCCTCTCTATAGGGCAAAGAAAAAAACCGGTAACTGGTGATGGTTTTTTTACAGCATTGTCTCGACAGCCGTGACGGCATCCACGCCATCCTGACGGCTCAGCGGGGGATGCAGTTCGGGGCACAATCTTTTCAAATCGATGACCAGCCGGAGATTTGCGGCATCCAGGCGCAGGGGGATTCCACAGGCCATGGTGTGATTGCTGTTCTGCCATTCCAGCGCGACAGAATCGTTGGTGGTGCCCGGGGGGATGCTGGACAACAACAGATTCAGCCGGTCGCGGTATGGCGCGCGCTGGGCGTCGTTCAAATTCATGTAGTCCAAATCCGTGTCGACGATCCACTCCTCCAGGTCCGGATGCAGTGCCCTGGCGGCGCAACATGCCTGGCTGATGAGTTTTGCCAGCTTGACAAGGTTTTCGTGAGAGGCCCTTGCCACACCCTGGTTCAAACCGAACGCGTGAAGACGAAGCCGGTGGTTCCAGTTGTCTATAAACGACGCCATATCTTGTGCGGGAACCAGTCTATGGATCATCTGTTCCAGCGCCTCAAATTCCCCAGACTGCAGGCCTTCCACCGAAAGAGGACAGAGCAAGTTCTGGAATCGATACCGGTAAAAATCGTTGTTCTGTTCGTGTGTACTCAGAACTTCTCTGAACCGGAGGCATGTTTGCAGAAGGGATGCTGTTATAGTGTTGCCCGAATTTTTACCGGCACTGTCAAAAATGCTGATGAGGACGGTTAAATCCCAGTCGCTCAGCGGCATCCGCAGCATTTCATGCGGCAGGCCGTCCACGCCCATATCCATCACGTCGCCGTGGCAATGAATGGTTTGAGCGACCCTGTCCGTCATGTCCGCGGGGACGCCTTGCGCCGAGAGAATTTCCCGGGCCTTTTGAGCGCCCCTCGCGTTGTGGGTCCATCGCCTCCCCCCGTAAAGGCCGATGTCATGCAGAATGGTAGCGGTCTCCAGGGCCTTCTTGTCAGAGTCGGACAAGGCGTCATACCGTGCCCACAGCTCCTCTAACAGCGGCTTGTAGACGCGCTCGAAATCCGTTTGTTCTCTGACGGCGGGCCGCAGGGCATTATAGAGTGTCCTGAAATCCCGTGTCACAAAGGCGTAGTACATTTCCATGACCTTCCCACTATGCCGCTGAGTGTCCTTGGGAAGTTCCCTGAGCTGCGGATATTTTTTGAATGCGCCATGCCGGAAGGCCGCGTTGGCCGCGAGAGACCGGACGTACCGCAGAGGCGCGGTGATTCTGTGGAGCGCGCCCTTTTCCTTTGCCATCAGCCGCAGCTGATTTGTCGTGAACCCGGAGGGCGTCACCTTGTCGATGAGGCCTGGATCAAAGTCCGGTAAATCCAGAAAACGGTCCAGCCAGGACATGTCGACACGGATGTCTTGAACTTTTTCCAGCAATAGCGAGCGTCCTTTTCGGTCCGAGTCCCTCCAGGCCGCGCGGAAGCGCAGGAAGTCCCTGTAAGTTTGGATGGACAAATTGTCCAGAACGACGGCGATTTTTGACGGATAGAGTTTTTTCAAACCGGCATTTGTCTTAAGGTTTTTTGAGATTTTAGGAAAGAGCGAGGGATCGGCGATCCGTACAGTGAAGCGCCCTGCCCAGGAGTTCTCTTGAAGAATCCGAGGCAAGTCATCGACATCCTCATGTGACCGGAGGACAATCGTTCGCTCATCCCCCGGAGTCAGCGCCGGCGTGCCGGCAAAGAAAACCCGGATGATGTCCTGTGGAGGGACCCGGTAGGGGGTGTTCCCCTCATAAAATCCATGGTTCCAGATGAGATGGGGGACGAGCTCATGAAAGGAGACGGAGTCCCCCGTCTCCAGATTGGTTATTCGGAAATCGATTTTCCCCCCAATCTGGTCCCCGAAGGGGGAATATTGGTATCCCCCTATTGGCGTAAATCCACGCATCAAATATTTCTTGCCGTTGTGGGAAAATTCCAGGGCAGACCAGTTTGTCTTTCCGCCGCTTCTTTCCCAAAGGGCCATCGCGTAGAGCAGGGGGAATGCCAATCGCCGGTGCGTATAGCCCTGTGCGTGGACATAATCTTCGTCCAGGCTCCATTGGTCCAGCAGTCTTTCTGTCGCGTCGATAAAACCTGCCCGCGATCCAAAAAAGGGATCCCCGCTGGGTCGCAATTTTTCTTGCAGTTCCAGGACGGGAATGCCGTTGACCTGGTCGGTTTCCGACCGGGGAACGACGGGCTCGCCGGCTCCGATCCCCGCAGGGTCCAAGCCAAGTTCCTGCGGACTTGCCTCCCTGTGGAGTTGGCAGGAGTTTGCAACCGGGAATCCCAGTGTATCGACATCGACACTCAAGAAATCGTTTTGAATTTTTAATAGCGGGACCGATTGGCCTAAAACAGAGTGCTCGCGGACCTCGCAGCCAACGGGCAGTGTGTTTTTGTCCAGGACGGTGCCCCTCGCAGGAATCCCCATGAATTTTATTTTTTCATTTTCATAGACAATTGTGAGGGAATTGCCCTGCCGGTCCGTGATTTGGTGAATTCCGGAGCCCGGAACGACTTCTCGAAATCCCAGGCTTTCAATTCTGGCTTTGAGGGGGTGTCCCGTGCTCTGTTCCTCCGGCAAAAACTGCCGCTTCCATTGCCCCGTCCTACCGATAGGGCCCGTTTTGGATTTGTTTTTATCGAGTGTGGACTCTCCTTCCATGTCGCCAGAGACATAATGCAGGGTGCCTACCCCGTCGTCTTCGGAATAGGAGAGTGGAGTGACATCCTGTTGTGAATAATCCGTCGAGTCAAACGGGCAGTAAAGATGGAGAATCCCTTTTTGTGAGCCGGAGAGGTCTGCTTCAACCAAATATTTGTCCTGCCACAGATAGTAAGCGCAATCCGGGCCGCCGACTTTCACAAACCCGGCTTTTCGCAACTGCCTGTGAGTGGACAAGAATGTGAGGGCCTTCAACGCCTCATCCGGGTCGCTCCTTGGCGCGAGACTGTGGCGTCCCATAGACACGGCCCGGGGCAGTGTGCCAGAGCGGATATTCTTGTCATACGCGAAAATGTCCGCCGGAACAACGCCGATAGACAATATGCTTGAAAGCGCCAGGCACACAAGCCAAGCCGCTCCCAAGACAAGAAGCCTTCTCATATATCGCCTCCTGTCAGGCGGTTATATTGTACAGTCAACCGGCGGGTCTGTCAAGGGAGGGGTGCCTATCCACATGTAAATACGCGACTTATAGAGCAGTAGTGCGAGGGCCTCTGTTTTTTGAACGGAGGAAATTACTTTTTTCGGTATTTGATGACAAAGCCGGTGACGGTGGAAAAAAGGACAAAATTGGTGTAGGAAAAGGCCTTGTAGGCCGGGTCGTCCGAAATGATGGCCGAGGGCAGCATCAAGGCGAAGCAAACCCACACGCCGCAGGCCCACCACAGGCTGACATCCGCGGAAGATTTCCGTCTTTTGATCCGCACGATGAGGGGGATGTTCCAAAAGGGCAGAATAATCCCTACGATCAGCCCCAGCGTCTCAATGAATTTCATGCGCCGCGGCCCGGATCAGCCGAAGTGATAGTGTTTGCGGACGGCCTTCTTGATATTCCAAACGCAGTCCAATCCCTTGGGAAAGGTCACTAAATCCCCTTTGCCAAAAGAGACCTCACTGCCGCCGGCCTTGACACTGACGTCTCCCTCCAGAAAATAGCAGGTTTCTGGCTCGTCATAGTGCCAGGGAAATGTTGAAACGCCGCACTCCCAGATGTCCCATTTGAACACCCCCAGGTCCTGGAGTTTTTTCTGAGCGGGTTTTTCGACGAGAATCGCTGTGGCTGTTAGGGTCATGAGTCTTCTCCTTCCATTGTATGTGTGCCGAATGTACCAAAAAGCAGCTTCAGTGTAGGGGATATCCCGATATGGAATCAATATAAATCTTTGAAGGAACTGCGGATAGAGAAGTTTGCGACGGCGTAAGGCCTTGACAAAAGGCTAATTATGGCATACAATCAAGCCACCAAAGAGGATAGATTGCGGGATGGATGGCGGTCTATTCTGCGGGGCCTTGGAAAGAGGAAATCTATGTTTTCTCGATGGATGGTTCTTTTTGCGGCTGGGTTGTGTTTGGCAGGAGGGATTTGCCAAGCAGGAGAGGAAGAGAGTGTTGTGTTTGACCACCACAGCCTCTCTCCGCCCAGCAGAGTGGGACAGGATGCACTGCAGGCGTCCCTCTGTCAGTTTGGAAAAATCCTGGAAGGTGTTTTCCAGTCCCCCGGTTATGGCGGAATGAACGACGCGCAAGTGCTGACGCGAATTTCTCAAATTCTGAATAAGGACGGGGAAGTGAAAGCGGCGATCGGCGTCCACATTGATGTCGCTTTTCTGGAGGTACGCGATCGCAGGGTCTGTGCATTGGTCCGAACGCCACGAGGGACGGTATTGCTTTCTTTTTATCCCGCGGGTATGGCGCCCAACTCAATTCCGAAAGAAGTGATACGAAAAGTTGTCGCTCAAGACGGCGCCGGAGTCCCCACGGTTTTTGCCCAAATACTTGTTTCGTTTGCAGACCTAAACAGCGGAAATCCCGCGGTGGTAAAAACGGCAGTGCAGACGTTGAAGCAGCTCAGACTGTTGTGCGCGGTGGAGGCCTTGCAGGAAACAGCCGGCAGCGGCGCGGCAGACGCTCTGAAGGAAATATTAAAATCCGCGCAGGGGGAACTTTTTGTCATGACGGTGCAGGCCCTGGTCCATCACAACATGCAGGGTGATGGAGAGGTCTTGAGGGCAGTGACGGATCGTTTTAAGGAGGCGATGAAGTCAAGAAATGGGGTGGCACTGCATTGCGCGGCAGAGGCCATTGGCCTGATCGGGAACGACGCGCTCAAGAACTATGCGGCGGCAAAACTTTTCCCAGAGATGAAAGAAGGCAGGACGGAATTTGAAGACGCCGCCACCCAGGCTTTCCAGCAATTGGGGCCTTTGTCCTGTCGTTTCCTCGCCGAACTGTATTACAGGCACAAAAGCGAGTTTCTCATCGACCTTCTCGGGACGTTTGAATTTGCCCAGGAGGATGTGATCGGAAGTCTCGCGGCGATTGCCAAGGATCCTCTGGAAAGGAAAGAACTGCGGATCGCGGCGATTACAGCACTGGGAAAAAGAAAGAATGCGAGGGCTGTTCCCGCGCTCCGGGAGGTCCTCAACAGCCCGTCTCTTGGAGGCAGAGGTCACCGGCAGGCTTTGATTGCGCTGAAAAATATCGCCAGTGTCAATGCGGTTCCTGAAATCATAGGGCGGCTGAAAGACCATTCATCGGATTGTTTCCCTGTCACAGTGGAGGCGGCAGGGGCCATTCCGGATGTTCGCCTCGTCGCCCCGCTGCTGGAAGCCTTGAATCGGGAAAAGGAAGAGGTGGTTCGGGCAGACTTGTTGAGGGCCATAGGGAGAAAAGGAGATTTGATCAACGAAACGACGGCGGACGCGCTGATGTTGTATGTGTCCAACAGATCGGAATCTCCTCTCGTGCGGCGTTCTGCGGCCGAAGCCCTCGCCAGAATTGCGGCAGCGACGAGTCTGCCGGCTGTGAAATCCAGAATCATTCCGGCCATAAGGCAATACGTGCAGGAAAACTTTCTGCAGGGGCGGGATGTGCCGATGCCCGGAGATGACTTCATTCCAACCCTCGCGCTCAAATTGATTCTGGGCTCGGTGTTGTTTCAAAAGGGGATTCTTGCTCCCGTGGACATCATTGCGGTCTATGCCAGTCCCGCCCTTTCCCAGGAACAGGATTTGAGTCCCGCCCGCCAGTTTTCGATCGCCAGAAGTGTCGCGCTCAAAATAAAGAAATGCGGGTTGTCCATAAACGGCTCGACCGTCGGAGATTTTCTGCCCTACATTGCGGCGCAAAGAAAAAAGTATGTGCCGCGGCTGATGCTGGGCAAAGGCGTTCATTTGATTGCGGCGTGTCATTCCGCAAGGCAATTCAATCCCGCGGCAATCGTCGATGTCGCAAAACATTTTGGCGTGAAAGATATCGAGTGTTTCAAGGGGGGAATGGACCGGAACCTTTTTTTCAGGGCTGTCCGCAGGAGTCCGGAGAACACGACCATTTGGTTCAATGGCCATGCCGATACTCAAGATGTTTGGATGGGAGAGGGCCCCGATGATGTGATCCAGCAATCGCAATGGGTCGATGCGCTTGTTTCCCGGGCCGGAAAACATGAGGGCAGGCTGTCTGATATTACAATCCTTGTGGATTCGTGTCATTCCGCGACCATCATGCTTGGCGTTAGAGAGGCACTCAAGGAACGTCTGCGAAAAGGCGAAATCAGGGGTTTGCCCTTGATTGTTACAACGACGCTGGATGGTTTTTCATATACGCCCGTGTTCATGCAGGGGGTGCAGTCGGTCGCTTGGGCAAAAGACCATGTGTCGATGGGCGACTGTTATGAAATTGAAAATTTCTCATCCCTGCAGGATTATGACCGGGATACCGTCCAGGAAATCGGCTTTTTCATGCCAAAATCCATCGAAGATCTGCGGTATTCCGACCGTCTTGCGGGGCTGTTAGTCATCCAGCAATCGCTGTAGCGCGAAACGCAACGTGCGGCAACGCAACATCTTGGAATAACAACCCTTGACAAAACGCATTTCGTAGGCTATGATATGAGCAAACGGGGCCAACGTTGAATGAATTCTCATAATGAAAAGTGGCTTAACTTTAGACCGAGGAGGGTTGATACCGTGTCAGCGGATGAAATCCAGCAAATAATCCGGCGCAGTGTGATAGACCGGGCGTTCGCGAAGGCCCTGCGGGAGAATTTTCACGAGGCGGTTCGGGAGTATAGCCTCACCACCATCGAAATGGCCGCCCTGAAGGCCATGCAGATCGAATTTGAGGTTCGGAAGACAAAAAGGCGTTCTCCCAGGCGCAAGACTGTCAAAATCCGTTCCTGGTAACCATTTGACAGGGACGCCCTGTGCGGCGTCCCTGTCTCCAATCAGAAAAGCCACAAATAGTTACACCCCAAACGGCTCTTGCGCTTTGAAGCAATTTCCTATTAAATAATTCCGAAAAAACAAAGACAAAAGCTTGTTTGTCTTCAGAAATATTGTGCGGAAAGAATAAGAACAGACAATATTTATCAAGAGACTTTTAACAGCCGAAGTGCTTAAGAAAGAGAGCGGACGTGTTCGATAAAGTGATGGGCGCCGGTTGGGAAGAGCGGAGGTTGATCCGCTGGCTGTATCTGGCGCTGGCAGGAATTCCCATCCTGATTTTTGGCAAAGTGATTACCTACGGATTCGTCAGCTATGACGACGGGTATTATATTACGTCCAACCCTCATGTTTGGGAGGGGCTAACGCTGGAAAATATTGTTTGGGCATTCACCAACACAAGCTACGGCCATTGGTTTCCCTTGACGTGGCTGACACATGCTCTCGTGTGTCAGATTGGGTATCCGAATCCCTCCTTGAGTCACGCCCTGAATGTTGTTCTACACGCGGCAAACACAGTTCTGGTGTTTCACGTTCTGCGGATGATGACGAGAGCGAAATGGAGGTGTTTTTTTGCCGCTGTTCTTTTTTCTGTCCATCCATTGAATGTGGAGTCGGTCGCCTGGATCACGGAGTTGAGCAATGTGCTGTGTGCTTTTTTTTGCCTGTGGATGATCTGGGCCTATGTGCGCTACGTGCGCAATCCCTCAGCGGGAAGATATTGTGCCGTGTTTTGCTTTTTTCTCCTGGGGATCCTGGCAAAACCTTTGATCATGTCTTTTCCCTTTGTCCTTCTTCTTTTGGATTATTGGCCTTTGAACCGGATGGCCGCAAAGGGTGGTGCTGCAAGAAATTTTGGCAAATTGTTTGTCGAAAAAATCCCGCTGATGTTTGTGTCGGCGGCAGACGGCGTTCTTTCCGTGGTCGCCAATACCCGGAGCACGTGTATGCCGTTTTTTGAAGGATTGCCCCTGGCGGTGCGGATCAGCAATGCCATCGTTTCCTATGTGAAATATCTTGGCAAGATATTTTGGCCGGTGGACATGACGTGTTTTTACGTTCACTTTGGTCTATGGCTCACGCCTGAAAAAATTTTAGGGGCCTCTCTGATTTTGATTGTGATATCCATTTTTGTGTGGGAGGGGGCGCGCAGATGCCCCTATGGGATCGTGGGTTGGTTATGGTATATGGGGACACTTTTTCCCATGAGCGGTCTCTTCCATGCGGGAGCGCATGCCATGGCGGACCGTTATATGTATGTTCCCATGCTGGGCATATTTCTTGCCGTGGTGTGGGGGACGGCCGATGTCTGGACCCGGTGGCGTTTGCCGAAAAGCCTGGGATGGATGTGCGCTGTCTTCCTCGTAGGGGTTTTATCTTTTACCTCTTTTGTGCAGGCGGGGTACTGGCGTGACAGCGCGACGTTGTTTGAACATGGGATTAAAGTCGATCCGAACAACTGGGTGGCCCATCATAATTTAGGCGTCGAGATGGTCAAGCAGGGGGATTTGCAAAAGGCAATCAGGCATTTCTCGATGACCCTCCAGATCAATCCCTGCGCCCGGGAAACGCTTAGCAATATGGGCGACCTCATGATGTGCCAGAAGAAATATGCCCGTGCAGTTGAGTATTATCGCAGGGCGGAGAGTTTGGTGCCGCAGGATGGGGAAACCGCAAAAAAACTCGGATTTGCGCTGATGGGAGCCGGAGATCTGCGTGCGGCGGCGGCTCAGTGGAACCGCGCCATGGCGCTCAATCCGGACGATTTCAATGGCCATTTGTATCAGGGGTTGGTGCTGGCACGACAGGGGAAAAGTGCAGAAGCGGTGGTTGCTCTGAGAACGGCGGCAAGGCTGCAGCCCGCTTATGCGTCTGCAATAAACAGTGTTGTGACCGTGCTGGAAAAAGAAAGGCAATAAACGGAAGAATCTTTGGGGCATTGCCGGCGGCCCGCACAGAAGAGACCGAAAATGATTCGACAGTTGCAGCAGGAAATTGTTGAGTGGAGCGAAGGAAAACAAATCGTCCCGCGCGGTTTGGTTTTTTTGTTTTTAGATCGGAAGAGCTGCAGGCTTTTTTTCAATCCGGCCTATTTGAGTGTTTTTGGGGGAATAAACCTCGGCATTCATGAGCTGGGGCACGTCGTGTTGGGGTTTTTCCAAAACGAATTCCTGGGCATTACCGGGGGGACGATTTTTCAACTCGGGGCGCCCCTTCTTTCTTTTTTCCTTTTTTGGCGGCAATCGGATTATTTTGCCTTTGCCTTCAGTTTTGTGTGGCTCTCGACCAATCTCTATTACATTTCCGTCTATGCCGCGGACGCCAGGGCCATGGCGCTGCCGATGGTTTCTGTCGGCGGCGGGGAGGTGTATCATGACGGGAATTACATGCTCTCGGACCTGGGCCTTCTATGTCACGACAAAGTCATCGCAAAATTTGTGCGATTTTTCGCGGGAATATCGATGGGGATCGGGCTTCTTTACGGCGCATGGGTGATATGGCTGATGGCCACCGCCGCAAGAAGAAAGAGGGCGAGTCAGTGAAAAAAAGATGGGGCAAGATTTTGATTCCCGCCGGGCGCATCCGGCGCAGGGTGCGTTTTCTGGGGGCTCAAATCACAAAGGATTTTGCGGGCCATGACTTGGTCGTGATCGGAGTTCTCAAAGGCAGTATTGTTTTTTTTGGAGACCTTATCCGCCAAATCAAACTGCCGATGGAGGTGGATTTTTTGGAGGTCTCCAGCTATGGCGCCGGCACGTCCAGCAGCCGTGACCCCAAGCTTGTGAAGGACGTCACCCACTCCATTTGCGGCAAAACCGTGCTCATTGTGGATGACATCCTGGATTCCGGTCACACTTTGCAGACTGCCATCGCGTGTCTCAAGAAAAAATTGCCGCGCCAGGTCAAGACCTGTGTTCTTTTGGACCGCACAGACCGGCGGGAAGTGAAGCTGACGCCGGACTACCGCGGTTTTGCAATTGGCAATGATTTTGTGGTGGGCTACGGCCTGGATGACCGCGGCGATCTGCGGCATCTTCCTTTTATTGCTGTGCAGGCGCAGACCCTAACCCCACCCCTCTCCCTTAAAACAGGGAGAGGGGGCAGACGTGCGCCAAAGGTAAAAAGATGATCAACCGGTGGGTGGAAGAAATTTGGGCCACGGAGCATTACCGGCGACAATTCGTGCACCACCGGGTTCTGCCGGCGCGAAAGGCCTCCAGCCGGGAATATCTTTCGTTTTTGCATCCCAAATTGAAAGAATTGCTGTCAAGCCAGGGGATTGATAAACTCTACAGCCATCAGGCGGACGGCCTGGAGAAACTTCGCCAGGGCAGGCACGTGGCCGTGATGACGCCCACGGGAAGCGGCAAATCGCTCGTCTATCATTTGGCGGTCCTGAACGAAATACTTTCCAATCCCAGCGCGCGCGCCCTTTATCTATTCCCATTAAAGGCGCTGGCGCAGGATCAATTGCAGGTCCTCACCGGGATGATTGAACAGATGGGGCTCTCGGAGCAAATCCACGCGGCGGTGTATGACGGAGACACGCCCTCGCACGCGCGCCGCAAACTCTTCGCGAACCCCCCGCACATTCTCATCAGCAATCCGGACATGCTGCATCTGTCGTTCTTGCCGGCGCATGAAACATTGGGGGAGTTCTTCAAAAACTGCCGATTCGTTGTGGTGGACGAATTGTCCACGTACAAAGGCGTGTTTGGGTCCCACTTTCATCAGATCGTAAAACGTCTGGGGCGCGTGATGGACGCAAAGGGCGCCTCCTGCCAATTCATCTGCTGTTCTGCCACGGTGACCAATGCCAAAGAATTTGTGGACAAATTGATGGACCAAAATTTTGAGGTCATCACGCAGAGCGGCGCACCTCAGACCCAGAAGCATTTTCTCTTCATGAATCCCACCGCAAGCCCGTACACCGAGGGGGCCAATCTTTTTTTGAAGGGCGTTGGGGCGGGACTGAAGACCATCGCCTTTACCAAGGCCCGCAAGATCACGGAACTTTTGCATGCCTGGATTCTGCAGAAGGCTCCGCATCTTGCGGCGCGCGTGAGTTCCTACCGCGCCGGATACATGCCCGAGGAACGCCGCGAAATCGAGAGCAAACTTTTCCACGACGAACTGGACGGCGTGATTTCGACCAGCGCCCTGGAGATGGGTATCGACATCGGGGGGCTGGATTTGTGCCTGTTGATCGGATATCCCGGCACGGTGACGAGTACCTGGCAGCGGGGCGGGCGTGTGGGGCGGGGTTCCCGGGATTCCTGTATCATCCTCATCGCCCAGCCGGATGCGCTGGATCAATATTTCATGAAAAATCCCGGGGATTTTTTTGAGCGGTCCTGTGAAAATGCGATCATCGACACACACAACCGGGAAATTCTCAAGCACCATCTGGTTTGCGCTGCCAGCGAAATTCCACTGCAAAAAAGCGATGGCCGGTACGCTTTTTCCGGCTACGCGGTCCCCATCCGGGAGCTGGAGATGTCCCACAAATTATTGAAGAGCGCACAGGAGGATGTCTGGTACAGCGCGCAGACGCGGCCGCACCGCCTGGTCAACATCCGGTCGGCGGGGGACAGCTTTACGATTTTCGACGAGGAGACAAAGAAGCCGGTCGGGGACGTGGGTTCCAGCCGGGCTTACGCGGAATGCCACCCGGGCGCGATCTATCTGCACCGCGGCAGACAGTATCAGGTGGTGCGGATGGACTTGGAGCACGCCAACATCTACGTGCGGCAGTGCTGGGAGAATTACTACACCGAGTCCAAGGCCGAAAAAGAGACGGCGATTTTGGCTCGGGAAAAGGTGCGGCCCGCGGGGAACTTTTTGGTCAAACTCGGCCGGCTGAAAGTCACGGAGCGGGTGACGGGATATGACAAAAAAGAGATGCACAGCCGGGAGGTGCTGGATTCCCATCTGCTAGAGATGCCCAGCGTGGTTTTTGAGACCATGGGGCTCTGGATTGAGATCGAGACGGCCATCGTTCAGCGCATCCAGGCCCGCGGCATGCAATTCATGGGATCGATCCACGCCCTGGAACACGCGATGATTTCCCTGTTTCCCCTGTTTGCCCTGTGCGACCGCAGTGACGTTGGGGGGATCTCTTATCCGATCCACCCGCAATTGGGGAAGGCCGCTGTTTTTGTCTATGACGGTGTGCCGGGAGGAATCGGCCTGGCCGAGCGCTGTTACGACGTGGTGGAGGAACTGATCGCAAAGACGCTTTTGCTGGTGCAAAATTGCGCCTGCCAGGATGGGTGTCCCTCCTGCATCCACTCTCCC
>CAZGMX010000022.1:24114-25476 GCA_964526865.1 uncultured Actinomycetota bacterium
GGGATCTACGGGGAGAAGGTGGTGCTGCGCATCCTGGACAAGCGGGGCGCCATCGCTCTGATGGAATATTTGCTGGGGATTGTGCCGCTGACGGGAAACAGCAACAAGGCAGTTGAGGGTGCCGGCAACGAAGTTTTTCCCATCCCCGCCCTTCCCCGTGGGGAGGAGAGGGAAGTGAAGCCGCCCAGGGTGTTGACGTTTGACATAGAAACTCAGCGCGGAGCCGATGAGGTGGGCGGGTGGAATCAAACGCATTTGATGCGGGTTGCAGCCGCGGTGGTCCACGATTCCACGACGGGACAACTCGTGTCCTATCTGGAGAAGGACATTCCGCGGCTCTTGGACGATTTGAAATCGGCCGATCTGGTCGTGGGCTTCAACGTGAAGCGGTTTGACTACGGCGTCCTGCGCGGCTACACGGATTTTGATTTTTCCTTCCTGCCGACGTTTGATTTGCTGGAGGACATACACCGGCGGCTGGGATTCAGGCTGAGCCTGGATCATCTGGCCAAACACACCTTGAACTTGGGCAAGACGGCGGACGGCCTGCAGGCCCTGCGGTGGTTCAAAGAGGGCAAAATCGATCTCATTGTCGAATACTGCAAAAACGATGTGATGATCACGCGGTCGCTTTTTGATTTTGCCATGAAGAATAAGCACCTGATCTATCAGAGAAAAAACGGCCCCGTGGTCCAGCTTCCGCTGGAATGGGATTTGGAGCAGATTTTATCCTCGCGCCCCACGGCGGCGGTGGCATGCAGGAAATAAGGAGAAAGGACATGAAAGGAGTCGTGCGAAAAGTCCGTATAGGGGTCATCGGCGCCAGCAGTGCATCTGGAAAAGATTTGGCATTGGCCCGGGATGTAGGGGCCGAAATTGCCCGCCGGGGCGCCATCCTGGTTTGTGGAGGGTTGGGGGGCGTGATGGAAGCGGCGTGCCGCGGGGCAAAGGAGGAGGGCGGATTGACGGTGGGGATTTTGCCGGGCCGTGACGCACAAAAGGCCAATCCCCATGTGGATGTGCCCATCGCCACGGATCTGGGGTACGCGCGCAACGTCATCGTGGTGTTGTCCAGCCAGGCTCTGATCGCCGTCACCGGGCGGTACGGAACCCTTTCAGAGATCGCCCACGCGCTGAACTTCGGTATCCCCGTGATCGGACTTTTCACCTGGGACCTCAATTCCATCGACAGGGAAAAAAGAATCATAGCCGCCGCAGATCCCAAACAGGCCGTGGATCTGGCCGTCGGAGCGATCCAGTCGCGGCGATAAATTTCTTGTAATTACTGATCGTGGGTATCGGATTGGCTAGCCTGACTTTCCCAACTCGCCCCCGAAAACAACTTTTTTGGTGGTTTCTATT
>CAZGMX010000023.1:0-8765 GCA_964526865.1 uncultured Actinomycetota bacterium
GGATTTTGCTCCAAAAACGCTCCCAGCCCTTCGTTCACAATGGATTCCACCAGGCCGTCCAAGTCGCTGTTGCCCAACTTGGTCTTGGTCTGGCCTTCAAACTGCGGATCCTTGATTTTGACGCTGATGACCGCCGTCAGCCCTTCGCGGACATCGTCGCCCTGGATTTGAGCGTCGGACTCCTTGATGAGACCCGCCGACTTGGCAAAAGAATTGATGGTACGGGTCAGTGCCGATTTGAATCCCGTGAGGTGCGTACCTCCTTCGATCGTGTTGATGTTGTTGGCGAAGGAAAAAATGTTCTCGGCGTAGCCGTCGTTGTACTGCATGGCCAGCTCGACTTGCGTCCCTTCCTTTTCCTTATCCAAATAAATGACCTTGTTGTGGAGAACAGTCTTGTTCTTGTTCAAATGCTCCACGAAGGACACGATGCCGCCTTCATATTGAAATGTTTTTTCCTTGGCGGGATCCGAGCGCTCATCTTTGATCGTTATCGCCAGGCCCTTGTTCAGAAACGCCAGCTCGCGCAGCCGGTTGGACAAGGTGTCAAAACTGAATTCGCGTTGGGGAAAAATTTCATGGTCCGCCTTGAAGGTCACCTTGGTGCCCGTGGAGGTGGATTTCCCGATCACCTCCAGTTTGGACACCGTCCTGCCGCGTTCGTAGCGCTGATGATAGACCTTGTTGTCCCGTTTGACCTCCACCTCCATCCACTCAGACAGTGCGTTGACGCAGGACACGCCCACCCCGTGCAATCCGCCGGAGACCTTGTAGGCGTTGTGATCAAACTTGCCGCCCGCGTGCAGTGTGGTCAACACCACTTCCACGGCCGGCTTCTTCTCCGTTTTGTGGAGATCGACCGGGATCCCGCGGCCGTTGTCGATGACAGTCACGCTGTTGTCGGCATGGACAATGACATCGATTTGGTTGCAATACCCCGCCAGCGCTTCGTCGATTGAGTTGTCCACCACCTCGTAGACGCAGTGATGCAGTCCGCGCGCCCCCGTGTCGCCGATGTACATCGCGGGCCGTTTTCGGACCGCTTCGGTCCCTTCCAGCACCGTGATGGTTGTGGCATCGTACTTCGCCCCGCCTTTTTTTACTTTTTCGGCGGCCGGAGTTTCCTTCTTCGATTCTTTCTTGGCTTCTTTTTTTATTTCTTTTTTACCCATGGGTTCCCGCTCCTACGATATGTCCCCCACCTGAAACCTCAGACTCTTGATCCGGGAATCCCGGACCTTCAATCTCTCCAAAATCGCCGGCTTGTAATACCGGTCCAGCTCCATTTTCCATACGGGCGTGTCCACCGCCACAACCAAACACCCCCGCTGCAACAGCACGGGTCTGGAATGTGCGCTCACGCTGGCCCCCACCGATTCCCGCCACACGGGCCCCAGGGCCGCGTTCGCCGCCTTTTCCTCCAGTCCCAGCTTTTTTAAAACGCTGGGCAGGACCTCCGAAATTTTTTTATACTCCTGGAGCGGCTTCATTCCGGCACCCTCGCCGCATCTGCCTGTGCAACCGTTCCCTGAGCGACCCGGAACACCGCGTTGGCACACCGTGCCAAGCCTGGACTCAATTGCGTCAGCGCGATAAATGTCTGCGCGCCGCTGTGTACCACCATGTCCAAAAACGACTCCTGCCGGTCTGCATCCAACTCTCCCAGCACGTCGTCCAGAAGAATCATGGGGGGCTCCCCGAATCGCTGTGCCAAAAATTTCCACTGGGCCATACGCAGGGAAAGCATCGCGGACCGCTTCTGCCCTTCCGAACCAAAATTTCTCACCGCCTTCTGCCCGATCGCAACGTCATAATCATCCCGGTGCGGCCCGCTCAGCGTGGTTTTTAATATCCGCTCGTGTTCCTCGTGCTCCCAGAGTTTTTTCCAAAACTGTTCGGCCACCGCCGCCTGCGTGGGGGCGCCGCAGGGACTTTTGTACGAAAGAGTCCGCTGTTCCTTCGATGCGCTAAGGCAGCGGTGGTGTTCCACCGCAACCCCTTCAAATTCCGCGAGCAGATTTTTCCGCCGCAAAATCAACCAGCTGCCCTTTTGAACCAGCAATTCGTTCCACGCCTCCAGCTGATTGAAGCGCTCCTCTTTGAGCAGAAGATTGCGGTTCTTCAACACCTTGGTGTACTCGTCCAGAAAATTTCCATATTCCGGGTCCACCAGGGAAAAGAACACATCAAAAAACTTGCGGCGGGTGGCCGGCTCCTGGCGCACCACGTCCAGATCCTCGCTGGCAAAAATCACCGCTTTAAAATTTCCAAAGATCGACGCGCCCCGGCGCGGTTTTCCATCCCACAGATACCGGTACGAGCGTTCTCCCACCGATACATCCACGCGGTGGGACGCACCTAAAAACTCCACATCGCACCGGATATCAAAGCGCTCCCGGCCCCATTGAACCAATTCCCAGGCCTTGTTGGTCCGGAACGATTTTCCCGTGGAGACAAAATAAATCGCCTCCAGCAGATTGCTCTTCCCTTGGGCGTTTTCCCCCAGGAAAACACTTATTCCGGACGGACACACAAGATCCAGAGACGCCAAATTTCTAAAGTGGGATAGCGCAAGAGATGCTAACAGCAATTGTCGTCTCTTAAAGATTTGTAAAAAATTGTCCCATCCTTCGACCTGCAGCCAAACAAAGTCCTTAGGAACCTGTCGTAGTAATACTTTCTACTGCGCCGCTCAAGAAAGTCTCATCGGCATGATGACGTACACAAAGTCATAGTCCGTCCGGATGAGCCCGGGATTGGAAGAATCCGTCATTTCAAAAAACACGCTTTGGTCTTCCAGATTTTTCAGAACATCCATCAAATACAATGGATTGAACGCGATCTGCACTTCCTTTCCCTCGTACCCCACCTCAATCTCTTCCCGGGCCTCTCCCACCTCCGGGCTGTTGGCGGAAATCACCAATTTCCCCTTGGAAAATACCAGCTTGATCGAATTGGATCTTTCCGTCGTCAATTGCGCCACACGCCGGACAGCCTGCAAAAGTTCCTCGCGGTTTAATAATATTTTTTCAGTGGTCTTCTCTGGAATCACCTGCCGATAGCTCGGATATTTTCCTTCGATCAGCCGTGAAACCAGCAGGCTGTCGTCCAAATCAAACGCGATCACGTTCTTGGTAATGGCCACCACCATCGAGCCCTCGTCCTTCAAAATTCTAGACAACTCATTGATCGCCTTGTTGGGAATGACTACTTCCAGGGCAATATTTTCGGGAAGATCTATTGCCTTTTCGATCAAGGCAAGCCTTTTTCCATCTGTTGCTACCACCACCAGCTTCCCTGAGCTTGCCCCCAAAAAAAGACCGCTGAGTACATATCGCGTCTCATCGTGGGAGATGGCATACGACGTTTTTTTTACGAGATCCTTGAAGACCTTCTGATCAATCTTGAACGTAACCTTTTCCCCTAGTTGGGGCATTTTTGGAAATTCATCCTTCGCGATCCCCATGATCTTAAAACTCGACGAGCCGCAGCGGATCGCCGAGACATCGTTTTCCAGCGTCTCCCAATGAATGGCCTTGTCGGGAAGTTCTCTCACAATATTGGACAACCTTCGCGCGGGAAGCGTTGTGGTTCCTTCCTGGGCAACCTTGGCAGGAAACCGGCATCGAATTCCAACTTCCAAATCCGTGGTGGTCAGTGTGAGCGACTCCTTTTGCGCTTCCACCAAAACATCGGACAAGACAGGCAGTGTGGTTTTTGCCGCAACGATATTTTGGACTTGCTGGATTCCATTGAGAAGGGTTTCTTTACTGCATTGTATTTTCATGACTGCCTCCCTGTCCACAGACGGTACTACTATGAACTATCTTCTTAAATAAAATACTCATCATCGTAGGACGTGTGAACAACTGCCTTTTTACCGCTCGTTTCCTCTGAGCATTTCCTGAGCAAATCCTGTGGATAAGAACCTAACAACTGGGGGGTTTTCCACAGGGGCAGTTGTCCGTTGTGTTTTAAACAAGTAATTCACACCCGACGCACTACGTTATCCACAGGATCCCTGTCTTAGGATTTTTTCAGCCGCTGAGTTAATGTAGTGATGGTTTTCTTGAGATTATAATCTTGTTGAAGCTTGGATTCAATAGCTTTGTAGGCGTGTAGAACGGTGGTGTGGTCTCTTCCCCCAAAGGCCTCTCCAATGGCCGGAAGGGATTGGGTGGTGAGAGTTCGAGCCAGATACATGGCCACCTGGCGCGGGTGCGCAATGTTTGCCGGCCGCTTTTGACTCTTCATGTCCGCCATGCGGATGTCGAAACACTCTGCCACCTTCCTTTGAATTTCCTCAATATGAATGGTCAGATCCTCTTCCCCCCGTAAGATGTCTTGCAGGATGTCCGTGGCCATCTCTACGGTCAAAGGCTGGCCGCTCAATGAGGAATAGGAAACAAGCCGGATCAGAGATCCCTCCAGTTTTCGGATGTTGGATTTTATTTTAGATGCCAGGAAAGAGGATATCTCGTCGGGTAGGTTGAAATGGGAAAGCTCCGCCTTCTTTCTCAAGATGGCGATCCGAGTTTCAAAATCAGGCGCCTGCAAATCCGTCACCAGCCCCCATTCAAACCGGGACACAAGCCGTTCTTCCAAGTTGGAAATCTCTTTGGCCGGCCGGTCGCTGGAAATCACAATCTGTTTGTGGGCGTCGTGCAGGGCGTTGAATGTGTGAAAGAATTCCTCCTGGGAATGTTCCTTGCCGGCAAAGAACTGAATGTCATCGATCAAAAGGACATCCACAGACCGGTACATGTTCCGGAATTTTACCGTCGTCCGGTTTTGGATGGCATCGATGAGCTGGTTGGTAAATTTTTCCGAGGAGATATAGACGATCTTGGCCTTTTTTCTTTTTTCGGAGATGTAATGCCCAATGGCCTGCATCAGGTGGGTTTTTCCAAGACCGACTCCGCCGTAAAGAAACAGGGGGTTGTACGCCTTTGCCGGGGACTGTGCGACGGCAAAACATGCCGCATGGGCAAACCGGTTGCTGTTGCCGACGACAAAATTATCAAACGAATATTTAGGGTTGAGGAACGACTCGTGTTGCGGCGCCTGCGCGAACACGGTGGCCTTGGAGGGGACCGCAGGTTGAAGAGCCGGACGCTTTGCCGCACGGGCGGACGACGCGTCGGCGGAATCCCTGGAGATTTTTAACACAACTTTTTTTGGCGCCCCAGGAATATCCTGCAGGACCCCTTGGATGATGGAAAGATAATGTTCCTTGACCCAGTCCAGATGGAATTTGCTGGGAGCCTCTATCTCCAGGGATTCTCCTTGGGCGATTCCGGACAACGGCTTGAGCCACGCCTGATATGCGGACACGTCCAACTTGCTTTGGAGCCTGCCGACCAAGACATCCCACAGATCTGTCGCTGCGTTTTCCAAGACGCATTTCCCCCTAAAAAAACAAACCCTCGGCAAAACGCAGAAAATCAACCGTTCAAGCCACGATCACAAAATATTTTTGCTTTGCCGAGAACAGAATGTTCAATCGAAATCGCTGTTATCTTACGCCAGAATAATAAGTTAAAATTTCGCCAGCCCCAAACCCCATCACGGCGTCATTGCCACAGAAAGCCAAAACAAGCCGATTTAGGACCAATCACCCAAAAGAAGAACTTCTTATCCACAGCTTATCCACAGGTCTCTCTGGCTGCCCGCTTGCATCATGCAAAATCTTAACAGCAAAAAACGCGCTGGTCAATCACTTTGTGCGGAGAAAACAAAAAAGAGTTATAGAAACAATAAAAAAAATTGCTGCGCGGAAATAATTCGTGCTTGGTCCGGGAAAAAAAGGAATTGGATTGGGAAGCAGCACAGGGCGGGGCCCGACAAAAATGTCGCGTCTCGCTTCGACCAAACTTGCCAACGAAGGGCGCGGGACATATAATAGCGCCTCTTTCCGGAGAGGAGCAAAACAATGAAAATGACTTATCAGCCTTCAAGGCGCAAAAGAAGCCGCGTGCAGGGGTTCTTGAAAAAAAAGCAGAGCCGGGGCGGGCGGGAAGTTTTGCGCAGAAGACGTGCGAAAGGACGAAAACGTCTCTGTGGTTGAAGCACTAGATCAATCCTTCGGCAAATCAAAACGACTTCTCAAAAACTGGGAATTTCAAAAGGTTTACAGCGAAGGGCAGAAAAAATTGTTGCCGTTCTTTGGTCTTTACTGGTTGAAGGTTTCCGAATCGCAGCAAACACGCGTGGGGTTGAGCGTCGGACGAAAAATTGCAGGAGCGGTTGGAAGGAATCGCATCAAGCGCGTTTTTAGGGAATTGATACGGACTTATCCACAACCAATCCCAAAGGGGTGTTGGCTGGTGATTGCTGCAAGAAGGGAAACGGTCTCTGTTTCGACAAAAGCAATAAGGGAAGCTCTGTATGGTTCGATCCATGAAGTGCTTAGCAAGTAAATTGACCGTGTTTCTTCTGGGAGGGCTTTGGGCAGGGTACAAAGCCCTGATTGCCCCTGCTTTGGGGCCATGCTGCAGGTATTATCCGTCGTGCTCGCAATACTTTATGCAGAGTGTTTCCGCACGTGGAATATGGCGCGGAGCACTTTCTGGCGTGGGGCGCATCCTGCGGTGTCATCCCTTCTCTGCCGGGGGATATGACCCTGTGGAGCATTTCCATGGATAGGAAAAGCCTGGCGGCGATTGCCATTTGCTTCCTCATTCTCATGGGGTATCCCTATTTCATGAAGTGGGCCTACCCGCCGTCTCCTGCGAAGCAACCGCAGGGTCAGCAAGAGCAACAAAACCAAAAGGCAATACCAACAGAGGAGCCGGCCGCTTCTCAAGCAAAATTGCCCTTGCCTGCCCTGCCCGTTCAACCGCCGTCCGGACTGGATAAAGAGCAGCTTCTTCCAAAATATGAAGAGCCGGAAGAAGAATTTGTCGTCGAAAACGACCAGATGCGGGTGGTGTTGAGCAACTGGGGTGGCGTGATTCGCCAGGTTGATCTGAAATATTTTCAGAATCTGAAGGGTGAAAGATTGCAGTTGGGATCGGGGACCAATGGGGGTTGGAAAACGCTCCAGCTTCTAAACGAACCAACGAATGCTCCATGGGATATCTCAAAAGACGAAGGAAAGAGGCGGCGCTTTGACGGGGTCTATAAGGGAGAAATAAGAGGAAGAAAGGTTCTGTTTGAAAGCGTCTCCAGCTTTCCCCTGGTGATCCGGAAGACCTATACCTTTTCAGAAAATGGCTATGTCATCAATGCCGGTCTCGAAATCGAGAATAAATCCCAACAGGAAATCCAGTTTGATCAGGGGCTGGGAATTGCCGTTGGGGCCATATTCCAACACGAAATACAGGCAGGCATCGCGGATGTGAGCATTGCCGCGCTCGACCACCTGGGAAATGTGTGGCGAAAGGCCGCGGGGCGCATCAAGGAAAACGCGACAGAGACTCGCACCGTCAGTTGGGCGGCCCTGCAAAACCAATATTATGCCTTTATTCTAAAGCCCTCGGCAGAGGCCCAGGGCCTGATCTACGCCCCCCTGCGCAATGAATCATCCAAAGTGATTGGAGCAGAGGCGGCTCTCTGGTATTCGCGGTTTAAAATTCTTCCGGGAAAATCTCTGGCAGATACCTTCTTATTGTATGGGGGGCCAAAAGAGTACTTTCAGCTCAAAAAATTTCCGGACCAATTCCAAAAGATCATTGATTTTGGGATGTTCAGCCCCATCTGCAAGGGAATTCTCTATCTGTTGCACTATGCCTATAAACCGTTCCACAACTATGGCATTGCCATTCTTCTTTTGACTTTCTTGATCAAGATTTTGACGCATCCCCTTTCCGCGATGAGCCTTAAGTCGATGAAAAGGATGCAGGATATTGCGCCGCAAATCAATGCCCTGAAGGAGAAATACAAGGACAACCCCCAGAAGATGCAAAAGGAAATGATGGGTCTGTACAAGGAAAACAAAGTGAATCCCATGGGCGGGTGTCTGCCGATGCTGATCCAACTGCCTATCTTTATTGCCCTGTACACAACTCTGCGCAATGCGATCGAGTTAAAAGGGGCCAGCTTCCTTTGGATCAAGGATTTATCACTGCCGGATACGGTTGCTGTTGTCGCTGGTCTCCCTCTCAACATTTTGCCTATCATCATGGGAGGGACGATGATTTGGCAGCAAAAAATGTCCACCGTGGATCCACAGCAGGCCAAAATCATGATGTTTATGCCGATATTCTTTACGTTTATTTTTTATGGGTTTCCCTCCGGGCTGGTTCTGTACTGGCTGGTCAACAACATTTTGAGCATCATTCAGCAATATCAAGTACAGCGGGCCCCGAAGCAGAAGAATTAAGGATGGCACGTCGTACGAGTTCTGAGACTTCGCAGTCTGCAAAAATTTCCAGGAAATATAGTATGGTCAGGGAGAAAAACAATATCTTATTGCAGAAGTCCTCCCCTGCTTCGAATCCCTCGATTTTAGAAGAAGATACCATCGCGGCCATTGCCACGCCTGTGGGAGAAGGCGCCCTGGGGATCATCCGCATCAGCGGGCCGGAAGCGGTTTCCATCGCTCAAAAAGTCTTCATCCACTCAAGAGAAAAACACCTTTCGACCCAAAAGAGCCATACTCTGCGCCACGGCTGGCTGGTCCATAAGGGGCACAAAATTGACGAAGTGATGCTGGCTTTGTATCGTGCCCCCCGCAGTTATACGGGGCAGGACACGGTCGAAATCACCGGTCACGGCGGATTTGCCACGATGCGCAGGGCATTGGCCGCCATCCTGGATGGCGG
>CAZGMX010000023.1:8775-15914 GCA_964526865.1 uncultured Actinomycetota bacterium
AACGGGCTTTTCTCAGTGGAAAAATGGATTTGGCTCAAGCTGAGGCCGTGATGGATTTGATTCGGGCCAAGAGCGAAGAGGCTTTGCTCTGCGGGATGAAAAAACTTGAGGGCGGGTTGTCGGGATGGATTGGGCAATTGAAGAAAGAGATAATGAAATTTTACGCTCCCCTGGAAGCCGCCATAGATTTTCCACAAGAGGAAATAGAGGGATTCAAAATAAAAGAATTAGCCGGGAGAATCCGCCAAGCCTGTCAGAAAGTGTCGGGTTTTTTGGAATCTTTTGAGGGGTTAAGGGGTGAACGCGATGGAATCAAGATCGTGATATTGGGCCGTGCCAATGCCGGCAAATCAAGTCTATTCAATGCCCTGTTGATGGACGATCGCGCTTTGGTGACAGAGATTCCCGGTACGACGCGAGACGCCCTGGAGGGAGTCTTGGAACATCAAGGGTATTTCTTTGTTCTAACCGATACCGCGGGGATCCGCAAGCCTGCGGGAAAAATAGAATCAAAAGGAATTGCCATCTCTTTCAAGAAACACGAACAGGCAGATGTTGTGGTGTATCTTGTGGACAGATCCAAGGCGCTGCGCAAGGCGGATGAAGATTTTATCAGCCATAAGATGCGCCGCACCAATGACATAGTTGTATTTTCAAAGTGCGACCTCTCTTCGAAGTTGTCTGTGATCCAGGAACGAACGATTGCAAAAGGATTTTGTGTTGCACATGTCTCTGCGTTTTCCGGGGAGGGTCTCAAGAATTTAAAAGACAAGATTGCGAGAGTGGTTCAACAGACCGTAGAGAAACTCTCGGTATCAGAGTACGGCGCCATGGCAAATGCCAGACAGGCAGAAGTTCTGGGCCGGGTAAAAACGTCTTTGGACCGGGCACTGGAATCCTGTGAGAATAATGTCTCCCGGGAGTTTATCGCTATGGATTTAAATCTCGCGTTGAGTCAATTGGGAGAAATCACGGGCGAGCATATTCCCCCAAACGTTTTGGACGAGATATTCTCAACGTTCTGCATCGGGAAATAATGGATTCCTTCGACGTCATTGTTGTCGGCGCAGGACATGCGGGCTGTGAAGCGGCACTTGCCTGCGCCCGCATGGGCAGGAAAACTCTTTTGATCACCTTTTCCAGAAATTCCATTGCACACATGTCTTGTAATCCGGCGATCGGCGGGTTGGCCAAGGGGCATCTGGTGAGAGAAATCGACGCCCTGGGCGGAGAGATGGCCGGGGTGACGGATCTCACTGGCATCCAGTTTAGAATGCTCAATCGAAGCAAGGGGCCCGCGGTCTGGGGGCCGCGCGCACAGTCGGACAAGGCGGCGTATGCCAGTGCAATGCGAAGTGTGGTCGAAAACCAGGAAGGGCTTCAGGTGTTTGAAAGCGTTGTGGAAAAGATTTTGGTGACTGGCGGAACAGTCTGTGGGGTCAAAACAAAAGATGCGCAGCAATTTGAGTCGCGAGCCGTCATTCTGACGACAGGGACATTTCTACGGGGGGTTATGCACACCGGCCTTGAGACAGTTTCCGGAGGCAGATTTGGAGAAATGTCGGCGGAAAATTTATCCAATAACTTGCTGGACATCGGCTTAGAGATTGGACGCCTGAAAACAGGCACTCCCCCACGGCTCGCGAAAGACACCATTGATTACTCGCGAACGGAGGTTCAGCATGGTGACGAGGAGATTTTCTTTTTCTCCTATGAAAGCCAAGCCAGACCAATGCCACAGGTTCCTTGCTATATTACCTACACAAACAGGACAACTCATCAGATCATACGGGACAATCTGCACCGGTCCCCTCTCTACTCCGGAAGAATAAAAGGGATCGGGCCGAGATATTGCCCGTCAATTGAAGACAAAGTCGTGCGATTTTCACAGAAGGAAAGGCACCAAATATTTTTGGAACCGGAAGGGATTGATAGCAACGAAATCTATGTCAACGGTGCATCCAGTAGCATGCCACTGGATGTTCAGGAGGCGTTTATTCGATCGATTGATGGCCTGGAGATATCTGAATTTATCAGGCCTGGATACGCCGTTGAGTATGATTTTGTCCCTCCAGTCCAAATCATGCCGAATTTGGAAACAAAGAAGGTACGAAATCTCTTTCTTGCTGGACAGATCAACGGGACATCCGGATACGAGGAGGCCGCCGCACAGGGGCTGATGGCTGGAATAAACGCGGTTTTGAAATTAGAAGAAAAAGAACCATTCATCCTTGGGCGGGAAGAGGCCTATATAGGTGTGTTGATCGATGATTTGGTTACAAAATGCCCAAGAGAGCCATATCGGATGTTCACCTCCAGCGCGGAGCACAGACTGCTGCTCAGACAAGACAATGCAGATATGAGGTTGACTCCTTATGGGTATCGCTACGGATTAATCAACAGGGCCCGATATGCTCGGTTTAGTGAGAAAAGGACCAGGATAATTGAAGAGATTCGGAGGCTCAAGAACAGTTATAAGGGCTCCAAAAGCCTTGCGGAAATCCTTCGACAACCACAAATCAAATATTCTGATCTTGTTCCAGAGGAAAGCCGGGTCATAGAAGGTGCTTTCCAGATCGAGTCCGAAATCAAATACGAAGGGTATATTGCGAGGCAACAGGAAATGGTTGATAGGTTCAAAAAACTTGAGGATAAAAAGATTCCTGGCTGGATTTGTTATTCTGAGATCAATGCTCTTCGAACGGAAGCCAGGAAGAAGCTCACAGAAGTGAAACCGATATCACTAGGACAGGCATCGCGTATAGCAGGAGTTACCCCTGCGGATATCAGCGTTCTCATGATTTGGATTCAAAAAGAACAAGAAAGACACCGTCGGCCAGATTCACACTAAGTGGTCGAAACCATTCTAGGTCAAACCATTTTTTCGATTTTCCGATTGATTTCCCCCCATTGTTCCACGTGGAACAATGGGGGGAAATCATAGCGATGGATCCAGCCGTGACGGGTAAGTATTGCAATGGAAACGGGATCCTAGTGTAGTGCTTCATAAATCCCTTTACTTAGACGGAAATGACATTGCATAGCGCAGCGAGGCACTTTGCAATCAAACAATCCGCTCCACTCAATGCGAGAACTTGCTTGACGATTTCTAAATCCCGTTGCATAAACTACGAGATTGCCTGCCCCGGCAACTCTGATTCGCGAAGTGAATCAGCCGGGCTTCTCCCGCCGTAGTGGTCGATACCATAAATACGGTGACGCACCGAGAGCAACGATACGCCGCACCTGTGCTTTATCCGCAGGCGAGTGGATACGGCGGCAACTATGGCCGAGGGTCCACGAGCCGAGGATCCGAAAGGGTACACGTGGAGGTGTGGAGCGGCGAAGAGACTTGTGCTCTGCCCCCGATGAGTAAATGATTACCCATCGGGGGACAAATCTCTTGACAAGAAGTATAACAAAGATGGATAATACGCGTGTACCCGTTTGGGTTCTCCATGGGAAAAATCATTGCCATAGCAAATCAAAAAGGTGGCGTTGGAAAAACGACCACGGCGATCAATTTGTCTTCCATACTTGCCCAGGCGGATAAAAAAACCCTTCTTGTGGATTTGGATCCGCAAGGAAACGCCAGCAGCGGCCTAGGATTTTCAAGGCAAAATATTTTACACAGTTCATACGACCTGATCATGCAAAGCACATCCGTGTCGGAGACAGCCATACCAACCGAATTTGATAATCTTTCCCTCATCCCATCGGATCGAGACTTGACAGGAGCAGAAATCGAACTGGTGTCCGAGGAGGGAAGAGAGTTCTATCTTAAGAAGGCTCTGAATTCTGCCAAAGAATCATGTGATTTTATTCTGGTGGATTGCCCGCCGTCCCTGGGCCTGCTCACGGTGAACGCACTATGTGCGGCAGATTCCGTTATTTTACCGATTCAATGTGAATACTTTGCCTTGGAAGGACTGACTCAACTACTTTCCACAATCGACATGATTAGGGAAAGTCTTAATCCGAATTTGGCAATCGAGGGAATTCTGCTTACGATGCATGACTCCAGGACAAATTTATCCAGACAGGTAGTAGAAGAAGTGAGGAAATATTTTAAGGAAAGTGTCTATGAGACAGTGATTCCAAGAAACATCCGCCTGAGCGAGGCGCCGAGCTTTGGAAAGCCCATCATCCATTATGACATTCGCTCTTTGGGCGCGGAGTGTTATTTGCAGTTTGGAGAAGAATTGCTAGAGCGTAACAAACCGAAGGAAGTAGTGGCGCAAGTGTCTATAGCGCAACAAGTTAGGAGAACATACAAATGCCAATAAAACAAGCTCTTGGAAGAGGATTGTCCGCGTTGATTCCTTCTGCCGCACCGTTGACAAACCAAAATCCAGTGGGAAAAATTGTCGTCGGTACGTCTGGATCCGTCACAGAAATACCCGTGGAAAAAATCCAGCCAAATATTTCCCAACCGCGAAAAGATTTTGACTCTGCACGACAGCAGGAGTTGGTGGAATCCATCCGGCAAAAGGGTTTGCTCCAGCCCATCCTTGTGCGCCAGACACCGCAGGGATATGAAATCATCGCGGGAGAAAGGCGATATCGCGCGGCAAAGGCATTGGGGTGGGCAAAGATTCCTGCGCTCGTAAAAAATGCTCCTCCCGGGGAGTCGCTGGAATTGTCCTTGATAGAAAATATCCAGCGGGAGAATTTGAATCCTCTGGAAGAAGCCAAGGCGTACGAACGGTTGAGCAAGGAATTTCACATGACGCAGGAGGCGATTGCCGCAGCCGTGGGAAAGGACCGCACGTCCATTGCCAATGCCGTGCGCCTGCTGGCTCTGCCGGAAAAGATCCAGGACAAAATTTCAAAAAATCAATTGAGCGTCGGCCACGCAAAAATTTTGCTGGGTATCATCGACAGAGTGCGGCAGGATTGGCTTTGCGAGAAGATTCTCAAAGAGGGGCTCTCCGTACGACAGGCGGAGCAGATTTACAGGGAGACTCAACCGGCCCAAACGGCGGGTTCCCGCAGGCAAAAAGACCAGGATCCACACGTCCAGATGCTGGAAGAGGAGTTGCAGCGCCTGTTGGGGACCAGAGTGACTCTTGTTCCCCGTGGAAAAGGCGGGCGCGTGCAAATCGATTATTTCTCCAGCGAGGATTTGGAAAGAATTTTGAATTTGATGGGCATGAAAAAGCGCCTCTAGGAACCGGTCGGAGTAATGCTTTCTACTGCGAAAAACGATATGCGGCCTGCGACTGCGTCAGACTCGCAAAAAGTGCTCAACGTAGTGCAGAGACTACGCTTCCGCGCTTTTTGTTCGTCTTCCTTGTCTCGGCTCGCATCTCGTTTTTCTCGTGACGAAACCATTTCTCCGACAGGCTCCTAGGAGCCTGTCGGAGAAATGGTTTTTGCCGCGGGAAACGATATGCGTCCAGCAATTGCATCGCTGGCGGATGCCCGCCGAAGCGGTGGCGGTGCGCGTCCCGCGACTGCGCTTTGAAGCGAAGATTTGTCTTGACGTAATTTACATACATATTTATATTCGCATATAACTATATGGATAGCATGGAACATAAACTTTACGAGCTTCACGCGCAGATGTGTCAGGTCTTTACGTCTCCCAAGCGGCTGGAGGTAATAAACCTTTTACGGGACAAGGAACTATCCGTAGGCCAATTGATTAAACTTGCCAAGATCCGCCAGGCAAATCTCTCCCAGCATTTGGGGATTTTGAGGGGGAAAGGGATCGTCAAGACAAGAAGAGAGGGTGTGGCAATATTTTATTCACTGGCAAATCCAAAGATACTCAAGGCATTTGATATTATTCGAGAGATGCTGCTTGAAAAATTGGCCCAGGCGGAGAAGCTGTCGCAGGACATACGCAAATCGGGAAAGACATAATTTTTTTACCCCTATACATCAGCGTATTCTAATAAAGGAATATTAATTATGGCAGAAGATAATGTTTTGCAAAGGAACAGAGGGTTCCATCAGTCTGTTATGGCGGCTGTGTTTCTTGCGATTCTCCTCGGGGGCTGGCGCTATCCCGTACCGGGTTATTTTGTTCCCGCATGCATGCTGGCAGGGATCGGCATAGGTTTGTACCGCGGCCGGAAATGGTGCGACTGGTATTGCCCGAGAGGAAGTTTTTTTGATGTCTTGATCGGGCCGATAAGTCCGAAAAAAGGAATCCCCAAATTCTTTAAGGGATTGCCGTTTAGAATCTGCATGCTCTCTTTCCTAATGCTGCTGATGGCCCTGCAGATTATTAAGCGTTGGCCGGACCCGTATAAAATGGGGATGTTTTTTATGGTACTCATTACCACAACAACGGTATTGGGTGTTTTTCTGGCTTTGATCTTTCATCAGCGCGTCTGGTGTTGTTTTTGTCCCATCGGCACGATGGCAAACTGGGCTGGAAGACAAAAATATCCTTTGAAGATGGATTGCAAACTTTGCCGTAAGGTCTGCCCCGTCCAGATAGAACCATTCAAATTCAAGGGCAGGGCTGTGGAGAAAGTGGGGGACGGGGACTGCCTGAAGTGCAATCTTTGTGTTCAGGCCTGCCCGAAAAAAGCGCTGAGTTTTTAATCGTTGAGAACGTGTGAAAAAATTGACGCAACAAGAGTTCTCGACTCGCTTCGAACAACCTGTCCCGAGCGCAGTCGAGGGATATTCTTCGAGCGTAGTTCCGCCGTATGCGGAACGAAGTCGAGAAGTCCGGGGATGGAAAAAGCAATTTTTTCACACGTTCTGAACCGATACACGGGGGGGGGGCATGAAAAGATTGATCTTGTTGTTTGGTTTTTTCACTCTTGTGTTTTTGCCGCCGGCTTACCCCGGCTCAACGCCGCGGCCTTCGGCCGTGGACGTTGGCATTGCGCAAAATCCAGCGAGTGGCCAGGATGCCGCCCCACATGGGGCAGATTTGCAATTGCCACAGGCTGTGCCCGTGGGGCTCCACGGCGATCTTAAAATATTTGAAACGAGCAAAAAAGATATCAAGGCATCTATCCTTGGGGAATCTCTATGGCGTTATGAGTTCTGGGATTGGTTTGGCTCCACGGGGCCATACGATGAGAGCTACGGTTATTTTTTTACGCGCTCCAGGGCCGGTCTTAAGATCGAAACAAAAAAACTGGACGGCGTAATCCAGCTTCAATTCAACCAAT
>CAZGMX010000023.1:15924-18440 GCA_964526865.1 uncultured Actinomycetota bacterium
CCGGGTGCCGGCTCAGCTGCACCGGCGCCGCAGGGGCCGCTCGGCTTTGGACCGATCTATTATTCGCAAATCGGCAAAAGATTCCCGGGCCGCCTTTTTATCAAAAACCTTTATACCGACCTGAAAGATCCTTTTGAATTGGGATTGTCCGCGAAGATCGGCCGTTTTGAATATCTGGACGGGCTCGAGGCATTGAGCGGAGATCCAAAAATCGATTGGCTCAAGAAATTTCGGATCGGCGAACGTTTGATAGGCCCTTCCGGATTTACGGTTGTAACAAGAAGTTTCGACGGTGCGTGGGTGTGGCTGGACAAAAAAGGGTTCAGGATTGATCAATTGTTCTCGAGGCCGACTCAGGGATGTTTTGAAGACAGGGCAGGCGATACGATCAATAAGATAGATTTGATGTCCTCGGCGTTGACCATAAAAAAATCAGCATTGATCAAAAACACCGAAGAGAGGTTTTTTTACATCAAGTACATCGATTCAAGAAGCGTGACTCAGAGGGTTGACAATACGGGCGCAACGACGGCGCCCAAAGTTGATATCGATATAAATACATTTGGGATGGATATGGCCGGCGCCTACAAGGCCGGACCCGGCGAGATGGATGCCCTTGTCTGGTCGGCAATCCAGCAGGGAGACTGGTATCAATTGGACCACAGGGCATTTGCCTGTACCGGCGAGATCGGATACCAATTTAAAAAAATTTTTGCAAATCCGTGGATTAGGACAGGGGTTTTTTATGGGTCCGGTGATTCGGCCCCTTTTGATGGATACCATGAGACATTTTTCCAGTTGCTGCCATCGACAAGGCTCTACTCTTTTTTTCCGATCTACAATTTGATGAACAATCAAGACCTGTTTGCGCAATTGATTTTAAAACCTTTTCAGGCGCTGGCTATCCGCTCCGACTGGCATTTCATAGCGTTGTCAGAAAGAGCAGACAGGTTTTACAGCGGCACGGGCGCAACGCAAAAGAAAGGGACAAATTTTGGTTATACGGGAAGACCCGGTTACGGTAAGAGCGATCTGGGCAATCTCTTGGATATCACGATCAATTATCAGATCAATCCGCAGTTCGGCGTCTCGGCGTATTACGGGCATTTCTTTGGGGGCAGTGTGATTGAAAAGCTCTATCCAAACGGCGGCGATGCGAATCTGTTCTTTGTGGAAGTTGGTTTTAAATTCTAAAACGCAACAGGCTCCAAGGGGGAAATATGAAGATCGGTATCGTGATTTATTCGAGTGATCCGGAGACAGTCTGGAATGCCTTCCGTTTCGGAAATTTTGCCCTAAAAGAGAAAGACGAGGTGAAGGTATTCCTGCTGGCGAAGGGTGTGGAATGTGAGTCGCTCGACACGGAAAAGTATAAGGTGACCGAACAGATCCGCTTGTTTGTTGAAAGCGGCGGCGGGATGTTTGCCTGCGGCACATGTCTGAAGATCCGTAAATCTGAAGGGTCTGATTTGTGTCCGCTGTCAACGATGAAAGATCTTTACGAGATCGTCAAGGAGAGCGATAAGGTTCTTACATTCTAGGAGATACCACGATGTCCCGCAAAACAAAAAGGCCCATTTATCTTGATTATAACGCGACAACGCCTCTTGATACCGAGGTAATAGACGCGATGCTGCCCTGCATAAAGGAGCATTTCGGAAATCCGTCCAGTTCTCATTGGTATGGTGTTCAGGCAAAAAATGCGGTTGAGAAAGCGCGCGCTCAAGCGGCCTCTCTTTTGCATTGCAAGCCGGAAGAGGTTGTCTTTACAAGCGGCGGAACGGAATCAAACAACCATGCGATCAAGGGAGCCGCGTTTGCAAACCGTGACAAAGGCAACCACATCATAACATCGCAAATTGAACACCCGGCGGTCATCGAGGTGTGCAAGTATCTTGAAGAAAACGGGTTTAAGGTGACGTATCTGCCGGTCGATAAATATGGACTGGTAAACAGTGCTGACGTTGCGGATGCTGCAACGTCTCAGACAATCTTAATCACGATCATGCACGCAAACAACGAAGTCGGGACGATTCAGCCGATCAAAGAGATCTCAAGAATTGCCCGGCAAAAAGGAATTATCATGCACACCGACGCCGCCCAGTCTGTCGGCAAAATCCCGGTGGATGTTGATTCGCTTAATATTGACCTTCTTTCCGTCGCCGGCCATAAACTGTACGCCCCAAAAGGGATTGGCGTGTTGTATGTTAGAAGAGGTGTTCAATTGGCAAAGTTTATGCACGGAGCGGGGCATGAACAGGGCAGAAGGGCAGGGACTGAAAATGTAATAGAGATTGCGGGGTTTGGAAAGGCATGCGAGATCGCAGAAAGAGATTTTGAGAAAAACTCCCGCCGCATGAGAGACATGCGGGATAGATTGCACAACGGCCTGCAGGAAAGGATCGGAGACATCAGATTAAACGGTCATCCCGAAAAGCGCCTTCCCAACACATTGAGCGTGGGTTTTCGCGGCATAAATGCCGGCCGGCTCCTGTCCGATGTCGGCAGCCGGACAG
>CAZGMX010000023.1:18450-25313 GCA_964526865.1 uncultured Actinomycetota bacterium
GGCCTCCGCGGGTTCTGCCTGCCATTCGGGAGGATTGAATATATCCCCGGTCTTAAAGGCGATGGATGTCCCCGCCGTGTGGGCGATGGGGACAGTGCGGTTTTCCGCCGGCAAGATGACGACCGAAGCGGAAATCGATGAGGCAATAGACATCATTTCGGCGGCAGTCGCAAACGCGAAAAAAGAAATGTCATGACCCGGACACAGCGTTCCGGGCGTGGTCTTCGGCTTCTTTCGGATTGTTGACAGTGAGTATCGTATGTCTTATCATGTCCCCGCCTCCGTTGGCTCTATGGAAAGTTCCGCACACGCCTACTATATGCCTCCCCAGGATGGGCGCGACCCCGCATCGGCGTCCACTGCGCGGCAGTACGAAGAACTCCGCATCCGATACCATTTAGGCGAAATGTTTTTTTCCCTTTGCATCACGGGTTTATTTGCCCTGGCGGGACCGGCTGTCTGGCTGGGCCGCTGGGTTTGCTCTGTTGCCGGCGAGGGGATTTTGGGCGCGGCGGTCTTCACCGGCCTGTGCTGGACCGGATACTCTTTTCTTTTATTGCCGTGGGAATATGAGAGTTCATACCGGCTGGAACATCGCTTCCATCTCTCCAACCAACGGGTGGCGGATTGGATCAAAGACCAGGCGAAGGCGTTCGCCCTGAAGGGGATTCTACTCGTTTTAGGCGCGGCGGTCTTGTATGTCTTACTGCGCTCGACAGGTCCTGCCTGGTGGGTGTGGGCAGGCTGCTGCTGGCTGATTTTTGGAATTCTGCTGAGCCATTTGTTTCCCATCGTCGTGGTGCCTCTTTTTTTTCATGTGACACCGCTGACAAACGAAGGGTTGGGACAGAGGCTCCTTTTTCTTGCGCAAAAAGCCGGTGTCCACGTGGTGGGTATGTTCCAATTTGACATGAGCCGCAGGACCAAGAAGGCCAATGCCCTGTTCACGGGATTGGGAAGCACCAAGAGGATTCTTCTGGGGGACACCTTGCTGGAGGCGTTTGATGAGGAAGAGATTGAAGTGATCATGGCCCATGAAATGGGGCACTGCGTCCGGCGCCATGTCGCCAGGAACATCGCGCTTTCCACCGTGGTCACCTTCGCCGGATTTTGGCTGACGAGTGAAATATTGAAACAGGGAACGGCGCTCTGGCCGTCGGCGTGGCGGGCGGATGATCTTGCCGCATTGGCGCGGATCAGTTTCTTTCTGTCCGCGGGGGCGGTATTGGCCGGACCCTTCTTTCATGCGTATTCCAGACATTGCGAGAGACAGGCGGACTGGTTTGCGCTGGAAAAAACGGGGCTCGTGGATGCTTTTTGCCGGGGGATGAAAAAATTGGCCCGGCAAAATCTGTCCAATCCTGATCCGGGTCCCGTGACGGAATTTCTTTTCTACACGCACCCCAGCATTTCCAAAAGAATCCGCATGGCGCAGGAGTTTTTGCGGCGAAACTCCGGGGGCGCGGCCCCGGGCATGATGCCGGGGCAGGAAGGGTCCTGACGCCATGCATTCCGCCCCGAAAGGCAAATTGTTTGTGGTGGCGACCCCCATTGGAAATTTGAAAGACATCACGCTGAGGGCGTTGGACGTGCTTAAGGCCGCAGACGTGATTGCCTGTGAGGACACGCGTCAGACGCAAAAACTCCTCGTGCACTATAACATCCAGCCCGCGCAAATTGTTTCCGTGCACAAATTCAACGAACGGGCGCGAACGGAGAAAATCATTGGCCTGTTGGAAGCGGGAAAAAATGTTGCGCTGGTTTCGGACGCCGGAACCCCCGCCCTGAGTGATCCGGGGGCGGATATTGCTGCCGCCGCGGCACAGCGGGGAATTGTCCTTGAACCGGTGCCCGGCCCCAGCGCACTTTGTGCCGCCCTGAGTGTTTGCGGATTGGCGGCGGATCAATTTGTGTTCGACGGATTTCTTCCACGCAAGGGCAAGGACCGCCGGCGCAGGCTGGAGGAATTAAAAAACGAGTGCCGCACGCTGGTGTTTTTTGAAACGCCGCACCGGATTATGGCGAGTCTTCAGGACGTGTTGAACGTGTTGGGGGACCGCCGTGCCGTGATGGCCAGGGAACTCACGAAGATCTTCGAGCAGATTTGCCGCGCCCGTGTGTCACAGTTGATCGGGCAGATAGGCCAGCAAGAACGCGTTCGGGGAGAAATCGTCCTGATCGTGGAGGGAAACACCGGCGGTGCCGGCGGGAAGCAAACGCCTAGTGCGGACCAGATGAACCAAATGATTCAGAAATATATGGCAGATCAGAAAATTTCCCGCAAAGAGGCGATGCGAAACGTGGCCCGGCAATTTGGAATTTCCCGCCGCGATGTCTATCGCGCGGTCTTGGACAGAGACGACAAGTCATAACAGTCTGCTGAAAAAGTCAATTTGTTATCGTGAGGAGGCCAGCCACACTTCGCTCGCTGCAGGCCCCGGCCGACGTGGCGATCTCGAAGTGTAAATGGTCATTGCTTCGGTCCCGCCACAGGCGGAACCTCGCAATGGTACGCCTGCGGGTTTTTTCAGCAGACTGTTAACTTATCGCTCGCTGATCAGCGTGCTCATCGTGAGTGATTTTTGCCTTTTGGCATAACCCTCGTTTGAGGGCCACCACGCTTTTACTGTAACCTGTGTAACGACGGCTCCGGAGGTGACGTCAGGGGCGCTTCCCACGGTAACATAGTTCTTGAAATAGGTGTCCGCAGGATCGGTGGAAGAAAAATTTTGATTACCGGCCTTGTAAGCCAGGGTATGGTTGACATAGGCGTACCCCATCGCGCGATACCGCTGAAGCTGTTGGTAGGCCAGGACGGCTGCCCGTGTGCGCTCCCCCGCGCGCTTGCTGTTTTCCAGCCCCACAGGGAAGAGCGTGAGGACGGCGACAATCCCGATGGCCAGGATGGCCAGGGCGCAGACGATCTCCAGGAATGTGAACCCTTTGACAGCCGCCGGCATGCGGTTGATTGCCGATACAATGCCCCTTGGAAGAATATGTAGCATAATAATAGCGTATAGCGGATAGCGTATAGCGTATAGGGAAAAATAGCGTATAGCGGATAGGGAAAAACCACACGCAATTATTCCGAAACAGCAGCTGGAATTGTCACGCGGATTTCTTTGCCCGAGGAATCGCGGATGCACAATGTCTTGCCCTGGTGCAGGCCGTCCCACATCGTCCAGAAGGCGTCTGCCCAGGCCACGCGAAAGGATTTTTCTCCCAGGGAAAATACGACCGGCTCGTCTTTTGGCAGGGCGTTGAGGATTTTTAAAACACCTTCCAGATCCGCCTGCTGGGCTTCGGCGTCCAAAAGCGAAGCAATGCCGGCGATCTCCGTGTCCTTGGTGAAACTCAAAACGCACAAAGGATCTTTGTTCAAGAAGTCTGGAATTTCTTGTTCTTGGACCTTGGTCAGCCCGTATCGGCCGGCACAGTGTTCCAGGATGTTTTTGTAGAGTGTCCGGTCGATGACGTGAAGAATGCCGCCTGTCTTGAGGATCCGGTTGCCGTGCGCAAACGTGGCCGCGCAATCGCGGGGGGCCGTGTCCCAGGAGTTGTTTGCCTCGCGGCGGAGGGCCGCCACCGGATGACGGGCGATGAGAATGTCCGCGCAATTGCTGGCGAGACCGCTGTGGGAGAGATGGTCCTGCCGGTAGGAGAAGTTTGCGGCGGCATTGGTTCGGGTCTTTGCGACGGCAAATAAAGAGGGGTCGGTATCGGTGATGAGGATTTTGGCCCGGGTGTTTGTCTCGCCGCCCGAAACCGGAACTTGTTCCATGGCGGCGGCCAGCAGCGATCCTGTTTGATCACAGGCGCTCACGATCAAGACACGAGGATCGGTCAGGGGCAAGGGGAAATTCTTCCACAGGGACGCGAACCGCTCTTTCTCCAAAAGGTCACAAAATTCAAGAGGATACCGAAAAGGGCTGCCGGGCAAAAATTGAACCGCCCTGTGGAAATCCGCCAGGGCAGCCGCCATGGTGCCGGGCCGTTGTAAAAAATCCAAGAGCGCCGGGTTGTCCCGGCTCTGCCGCTGAATTTGGGCGAACATTTCAGGCGGCAGGGCGAAGCGATAGACTTTGGGAATTGCCGATTCGCCTGGTTGCTCCCGGCAAAGAAAAAAATCGATTTGAAAAAAAAGTTTTCGTGGCAGGGATTTTTTCCAGTGTGTTTGGGCAAATCCGTCCCACTGTTCCTGGGAGGGAACCTCTTTTGTTGCCTCCTGATTTTTGTTTTTCTCACTCGGGGCCTCCCGCTGAAGCCTCCGCAAGTCGGTAACAAAATAAATATTTTCCAGATGGTCCTGCGCGACGTGTCCCTGCGCGACGTGTCCCTGCGCGTCCAATAGCGACAACGCGGCGGGTGCGGGAGTTAGGCGCGTAACAAATGGCACAAGGACCTTCATCGCCATGGGATTGATCACGTGCGGCTTGTTCCAGCGGTTTGCGGAGATATCGTCCGCGAGCAGGCAGAACGCATAGAGCTTGGATTTGCAGGCCGATGAAGGCAACAGCGGCAAAATGCGATGGAGGATGTCGTCGCGGTCGCCGGGAGAAAGAGCAGAAAGGACGGCCATGGCCTGACCCATGGCGTAGACCTCTTCCTCCCAGGAAAAATCACGCCGACTCAGTTCGTGTGCCAGACAACTTTGGAGGAGACTGCGGCAGAGCCGGCCGTATTTTTCCTGTGCGGTGTCGGCAGGGGAGGGATGATCCCACAGAGAGGCGAATGTCTCGTCGATGTAGACGATGCCTTTGTCCCGCAGTGCGGGAGAACCAAAATCCCGGGACAACAGGACCAGCAGGTTTTGCGTCCGCAGTGCCCTGGCCTGCGATGGTTCCAGCAGGTCCGGGAGACTGGATTGAAACTGTTTCTGCCGGCTGTCCGGAATGGCGCGTGCGCCGTCTACGGCCTTTGCCACACAGGCAGGACCGTCTGCGGTGGTTTTGGGTGAACCGGGGGCATCCGTGCCGGCAAAACCCCTATCTTGGAGAAGAGAAATCGCCTTGTCCATGCGGACCGTAAGAGCTCGTCTCAAAAGCATCTGCTGCCGGGGGCTCATTTCGGGCACGGGGACAAAAGCGGCTTGCTCAATCTCTTGGAGCGTGCTGGCCAAATCGGATTGGTTGCCCACGCGGATGGATGGAACCAGCAAGCGCAGCATGTTCCACATGGCATCAAAGACAGAGGGAGAAGTGTTTTCGAGGCGTGCAACCGAATCCCTCAGCGTGGTCCAATGGTCGAGTAGAAATGTTTTGATGTCGCCGGCCGGAGGATCGGGCAGGGGGGTGCCCGCCAAAACCACGGAATTTTTCCACAGGGACAGCGATTCCTGATAAAAGAAGGGTTTGTTTTCTACGCTGGCCACCGTGATCTGGATGTCGTTTAATTTTGGAAATCCCGTCGAGGGGCCGCGAACCAGCAGGCCCTCCTGCAGCGACGAAAAAACTTGTGGCGCGCCGGATTCTTTGTCTCTAAGAAAGACGAGGATCTCCAGACGGGACGGATCGGGATATTTCCACAGTGCATCCCCGCGCAAAAGGATGACATAGGGGATGGGAGTAGACCGGCTGTCTGGCCTTGCGCATTCGATTTTTTCCGATACGTATTCCATCAGGGTGGACGTGTCCCCCGAGGCGCTGTGGACGAGGATTTTTTCCAACGCCGGCAAACGCTGGCCGATCCGTTCCTGCACAGATGCCATGTGCAGGGAAACGGACAGCATGGATTCCAGGCCGTCCACAGAAAGATTGTCCGTCCGAATTTCGCTGGTGAAAAGCGCCTGCTCCTGATGTGCGATGAAAGGCAGATAATCCATGGCACCCGCCAACAGGGCATTTTTCTTCAGTTGCCCAATCACCCGCAGGAAGTAGTCTGCGCGGATGGGCTCGGCATTGTGTCCCAGCCCGAAATTGTTCGGGCAGATCTCTTTCGGCAAAAGCCCTAATCTTTCCAAATGCGCGATGTCTGATAGAAGCACCGGAGATCCCGCCCGGGTTCGGGTGCGCCATGCCGCCAAGGCCTCCAATGTCTGTGCCAATGCCTCTTCATAAACAAAATCCGGCCGGGCCTGCAGGGCAGGGGCGAGAAAGGGCTGTTTGCGAATTGCCCTCAAGAGGGGATGTTCATTGCCGGATTCCTGGGGATTTAAGAAATAGGTGCGATTGATGCCGCGCTGCGCAAAAGTCAAACTCATGTGATACATCGGGTGGGACAATTCATGGACGAGGGCCGGAACAGTGGTTTTGTGGCCGATGCGTTTCATCACGGCCCGGAACAAGGGAAAATAAACGCAGGCCGCCCCGTAGGAAGGGACAAACAAAACCAGTCCCTCGCCGGTGCGGATCGCAGCAGTTTTTTGTTTTTCCATCAAAAACCGGAGGACCACGTTCCGTGAAATGTTCCGTCGAAACCGTTTGCCGGCAGGGGTTTTGGTTTCTGCACCGGAGCAATATGGGATAAACATTTCCAGAGGGTCTTTCAGTATCTCTGCCGAGGAACCCCCCTTGTCCTGTCTGCCGCCGGCAAGCTTTTCCGCCACGGCCGGCCAGTATTCCCGCGGCAGGAGGACAAAATGGGAGGATTTTTCGGCGAAATTATGGACAAACACCTGCGCGGGGGATTCCATATTGTTGAGCGGCTGTCCGGTATAGATCATCAGAAAATCCTTGCAAGGCTTGTCGTCCAGCGTCGTGCGAACGAGCAAGGCGCTGGTGTTTGCGCCGCGGGGAATTCGTGCTTCCAGCGTTACGACATTGGTGACATTCATGCGCCGAAGATCTTTTTGAAACGAACTTCTCCGGTACAGGATGTCCTTCTCGCAAATATCCCTCAGCGTGTCGGACGGTTCAAGGAGGCAC
>CAZGMX010000024.1:0-25270 GCA_964526865.1 uncultured Actinomycetota bacterium
CTCTATTCTACCGGAGATGCCGCGCGGCAGCACGCCAGGCACGGCGCGAAAAAGCGGCACGAATGCTCATCCGCGGAATTCATGAATCCTAAGAGCACAAAGCGGTTCACGAGAAGACAGAGGGCGAAAACCAACCCACCCAGCCCCCATATCGCGGCGTTGAAACGGACATCCAGGATGCCGATCCCCTTTTCCATCCGCAGGAGAAATTGCGAGGTGAGAACCACCGTCGATATCAACGCCGCAGCCAGAGGAAGCCCCTGCAGGAGTACCCCCTCGGGCGTAATAAAGATGTTTTGGACGGGCCTATAGATCAACAGAATCGCGCCGCACAAAACAAAGAAAGACAGCGCGGCCAACAGCCACGGCGCCAGCGACGAAAAGGATACGGTCGTTTCGCGCGGACAGCCGCCGCAGGACTGAGAAGGTGTTTTTTTTGCGCACTCAACTTGCATAAAATGATCCAATGTTGTCCCACCGTCATTGCGAGTCCCGGCAAGTATCAAGCCGGGGCGAAGCAATCTCAAAATAATAAGGTCATTGCGAGGAGTCCCGTCACAGGCGGGGCGACGTGGCAACCTCGTTGGCTTAAAATCCAACCTTCGAGATTGCTTCGTCGCTGCCTGCTTACCAGCAGGCAGGCGCTCCTCGTAATGACGATAATTCTACGCCCTTCGGACTCGCAACGATAATGTACCACGCTCGCGATGACACTAAAGGTCAAACAAAATTGACGTGGGGGGACGGATGTTTGAGTTCCCAAAGGTAGCGGTTGATTTCGTCCATTCGGCAATTGACGCGGCATTCGTCGATCGCAAGCGTATTTTGAACATGCTCGATGCTTTTCTTGCGCTTTTCCCCCTCCCAAATACGCACTACATCCATAGACGGACCCATCCGCCATGACATAGGCCCAGAAATGAGGCGTCGCCTGGCATTTTTCATAGTGACGCCGGCAATCCTCCAGCTTTTTCATGGTGTGCTGGCGAAACACCACATGGAATTTGTCGTCGTTGAGCCGGGCAAAATCCTGGGCCATTTTCTCCCGGGAAGCATACCGAAGACTCTCGTAACAATGCGTGAGACTGAGCCGGTGCTGCGAATAGGGCTTGATCACCGCGTAATCCATTCCCGCATCTTTGGCGCGCTGTGCCAGCAATACCGCCTCATCCTGATTTTCCGGCAAGAGTACCATCTGGACCCCCAGCGTGCAGGTCCAACCGTTCTTCGCCCGGATCTGCGCAGCCGACTCCAGATTCTTAAACACCAGATCAAAATGTTCCGGACGGGTCCGGTGGATTTTGGCATACGTTTCTGCCGTTCCCGCATTGACGCTGGCCTTCAGCCATGTGAGCGATCTCAGGGCCTCTCCGCACAAGCCCGGTGTCAGTAGAACGGCGTTGGTGGCCAGCGCCACATCGATACCGGCCTGTTTGGTGTGGTTGATGATTTCGCCCATCTGCTTGTGAAGAAGGGGTTCCCCTTCCCCGGCGTACATGATGCTTTTGACGCCCTTTTGGACCATTTCACCGACCCGCGTTTTGAGCACCCGGGTGTCCAAAAAACGCGCTTCATATCCCAGATAGTCCAACGCACAGAAGGTACAGCGGTGATTGCAGGCGCCCGAGGTTGTGATCTCGACGTAGATAGGATACACAGGCTTGTCCTGCAACCAGTCGTGTACCCGGCCCACATGGAACATCAGCTTGTGACTGTCGATTCGAAACGAGTCCATCCGGTTCAATGAATCTTGCTTTCTGGAAGAGGCGCAACGCGGCGCACAAAATCCTCCGACGTGGTTTGCTGGGCAGCAGACTTTTCGATCCAACGTTCCAGGATGCCATGAGACAGGGCCAGGTGGGCAATTTCCACCAGTCCGTAGGAATTGGACTGCACATAAAAATTGACGTCTCCCAGAGTCCGCAAAGGATTTCCCGGCGCGAATCCCGAAAAGGTCGTCACCCGGCATCCATTCTCCTGGGCGGCCCGGACAGCGCGCAAAATGTTTTCCGAGCGGCCGGAACTGCTGATGGCAAACAGCCAATCCCCCGGCTGGGCAAACATTTCGACGGGCTTTTCAAAGACGTGCTCATAGCCATAGTCGTTGCTGATACAGGTCAAAAGCGAGGCATCGTTGAAGGCCGTCGCACGGATATTGCCGTTCTTCCAGTAATCCACCGCCTGGTGGCCGGCAATCCCCGCGCTCCCGCCGTTACCCACAAACATAATCTTGCCGCCCGCCTTTTGCAGACACGCCATCTCCTGGACCATCGAGTCGATCACCCCGTCCAGGTCCAGGCGGCTTCCCTTGGAGTCCGTCACCCACACACTCTCCAGCAGTCTGCCCAATTCTTGAAAATATTTTTTAACGCTCATATCGTTTCTCCGGCCGAATCCAGGTCGGCAGCCTTATTTCAACAGGGTCTTGACGAATTTGGAAAGGGGCACGGCCTCGATGTAAGACCGGTTGCACACGATGGTCACGGCCATCGCCCCCACTGCGTTCCCGATGAATCCCACCACATCCATTGGAATCCCTTTGGCCACGCACGGCGCCGTCACCGACAGAAAGGCGTCGCCGGCGCCAACGCGGTCCACGATCTCGGTCGAAAAAACGGGGGTCTCAAAAAATTTCCCGCCGCTATAGGCAATACTGCCCAAATGTCCCCGGGTGATGATGACTTTTTTGCAATTCATTTGTTCCGAAACACGGTGGATCAAATTCTCCAATTTGCCGGTGCGATCGTGCATGGCCAGCCGGATTTCCGGCTCATCGATGCAGATATAATCTGCCCGCGGATATTTAGTGATCAGATTGTACCCAATGTTGGCGCTGTTGGTTTGGGCGTTGACGGCCAGAAATTTTGCCTTTTCACACAACATGTTGATCATGGCTGGCCCGATGAACCCGTGGCCGTAGTCGGTGACTATCACCGCATCATAGGCCGGCAGGGTCTTCGCCAAATAATCACAGAGGGGCGACTCCAGCTCTTTGGAAATTCCGCCATGATCCAAAAAGCAGATTTCAAACATCTTGGACAAGAACGCCGGATCCACAAACCGGCGCTTGATGATCGTGGAGGCGTTCTCCTGATAGAAAAATTTCGGTTTGACATTGGATTTCAGCTTGGACCGGATGAAATCCTCACGCGAATTCTTTTTACCCAGCAGGGCGACCAAATCGACCTGGCCGCAGAAATTTGCCGCGTGGTTGGCACAGGCGAGACTGCCGCCCGCAAACGCCTCTTCCCGGAGATATCGCGTGACCACAATGGTCTCTTTGGGTGATTTCCCCATCGCCTGACAATAGTGGTATTCATCCACAATGGCATCGCCGATCACCAATACCTTTAATTTCTTGAGCGCCGCCAACTGTTTGAGGATGTCGTCCGCCTCGTGTCGCGCACGGAAGTCCTTCAAAAATGCCTGGGTCTGATCCGGATAGACGCTGAAATAGGAATTGAGCAACTGGCTGGAACTGAAGGTGATTTCATCGGTGAATTGGATTTTTCCTCCCACGGACCGGATCGCCTCTTCTTCGTCGTGGATGGCCCCCGTGACATCGTCCTTGCGGTTGATGTAATCAGCACCTTTGACGTAGATGCTGGGCTTCAATTTGCGGATGGTCTGGACCGCCGTCGGCCATTCGTTGACGGCCACGTAATCCACGCATTCCATCGCCGCAATAGACTCGGCGCGGAGGCGGTGATTGAATACCGGCCGGCCGGGCCCTTTGTTCACGTATTCGTCTTTGGTCAGCGTGACCACCAGCACGTCCCCCAGTTTTCTGGCCGCCAGGAAATGATTGACGTGCCCCGGATGGAGGAGGTCAAACACGCCGTGGCTGTGCACCACCACCTTGTGCTGTCTTTTCAACCGCGCAATGACGGCTGCCAGGGCATCCAGGGTGATGATTTTGTGGGAAAACTCCGTCGGTCTTTTTTTGTTTTTTTCGAGGGTCGCGCTCATCTCAATCTTTTCCCAGATATTGAAACCAGTCTTTGGTGGCCGCCGAAATCGATTCCGGGGTCCAGACAGGCGCACTCTGCCAATAATGGCTGTTTTCCAAAAGCTTTGCAACCCCTTCTTCAATGGTCACCCTTGGCTCCCATCGCAGGATTCTCCGGGCCTTGGAAATATCCGCGTGGGTACAATCGGGCTCTCCGGGCCGCTTGGGGATATAAACAACATCCCCCTTCAAGAGTTCCACGATCCGGTTCACGCTGACGGGCCGTCCGGAACCGATATTAAATATCTCCTGCACGACATGCGGCTGGGCCGCCGCCGTGACAAAGGCCTCCGCCACATCACTGACATAGGTAAAATCCCTGGTCTGGGTTCCGTCCCCCACCACGGTAAAAGGCCGGTTGTGAAGTTTCTGCGCGAGAAAGACGCCAAAAACCGCCCCGTAGGTACCGGACGTCCGGGCGCGAGGACCATAGACATTGAACAGACGCAGGACAGCAACGGGCAATTTATAGACCTGCCCCCAATGCATCACGCACTGCTCCCCTAAATTCTTGGTGAGAGCGTAGGGATATTGGGAGGCAATGCGGGCTGATTCCGGTGTGGGAAAAATATCGGCCAGACCATAACAGGAAGACGAGGCCGCGTACAAGAAGCGCTTTACGTTGGCCTTACGGGCCGCCTCCAAAACATTGACGGTGCCTGTCACGTTGGACCGGTAGTACTCCATGGGGGAATTGATAGACGGAACAATATCGGCAAGAGCCGCCAAATGGAAGACCCAGTCCACGCCTTGGAAATAATCCACGATTCTTGAAAAATCGGACACATCCTGGCGGTGGAATATCAGATTTTTGGATTGTGAGGGCTTGAGGTTTTCCTCCCTGCCCGTGGCCAGGTTGTCTATGACGGTCACATGGTGACCGTCACAGATCAACCGCTCCACAAGATGGCTCCCAATAAAACCTGCCCCGCCGGTAACCAGTGTCTTCATTTGATTGTTCCTAATCGTTTAATTTTGATTGGCTTAGACATAAGAACCTAATATGTTACTAAAAGTTCTTATGAGGTGCAATATTTTTTTTCTTATGCGTGATTACACCGCACCTCCCTTTCCTGATGAAATATAAGCAGATGTAGGTAAAATACTCCCTTCCATGAAATCGACGTGGGTGGATAACAGGGCTTGGATCATCGCAATCGTCTATTGCGCCTTCGCGGCCTGGGGGATTTTTTTGACCCAAGGACTGCCATTCGGGGACCTGGACGACTGGGTATTGGTAAAAATTTCCAAGGACACGCCGTGGTCCGAACTCATCGCAAACACCCTGACCCCGTGGTCGCGAAGTGAATACTGGTTCAACCAGGTCAACCTGTTCGACCAGATCAGTTGCAAGCGCATCCTCAACGGCATCGCTCTCAAATTCGCGGAGGGAACATTCGGCATTCAGTTTTTTCCCTTCTTTTTCTTCACCAAGGTCCTGTTTTTTGCCGGTACCTGCACGTTGTTTTCCCTTTTTGTTTATGAAGTGACGCGCTCGCCGGGATTCACACTGTGCGGCGCAATTTTCTTCTGTCTGGTCCCCGCCCACTATTCTCACGCCTTGTGGATCAGCGATCCCGCCACAATCGCGCAATTCTTCATCATTTTGAGCTTCTGGATTTTTTACCGGATAGCGCAAAATCTGAACCAGCAGGGTCCTATCCGGACGTTCTTGGGCCTCTGGGGAATGCTTTTCCTTGCGGGATATCTGGGAATCAAAACGAAAGAACCCGCGCTGATTCTTCCCCTCACGGTCGGTGTCTATACAGTCCTTCATGCAATGCAATGGAAGACTCAAAAACTGAAATGGGGTCTCCTGATCCTGCTTGCGGGCTTTTTGGTCCTTCAAATTGTCCCGCTGGAACATCTGGGGGCAAAGCGTCAGGGATTCAATTTTTCCTTTGAAAATATCTCCCGCATGCTTTTCCGAAATCACACCCAGGGATATGAAGACGAGCCCGTGAGCGCTTTTTTTTCGCTCCAGCACATCTGGCCGGTTTCGATCGCACGGACTTTCGGCTTCTTTTCGTTGTGGTCTTTGGCGGCCTGTGCGGCGATATATGGGATGGCGAGATTTTGGAACCCTTCCGCCAGGGAACGGGGTACACCCGCCGCAGGGGTGAGCATTCGCTTTTTAGATCACCCGCTGGTATCCATCTGCGCCTTGTGGGCCCTGATCGAGATATCGTTGATGGGGCTGTTTCAGCCGGAACCCCGTTATTTCAGCATCACCATGATCCCTCTGACGCTGCTGGCCCTGCGCCTGGTCTGGTGTACCGCACAAATCCTGCCCCGGAAGGCCAACCAGATTTTTCTGGCCATTGCCCTCTTTTGCTGGGGATGGTCCACGCTCGTCAACGCCTCCCACTGCGCCTGGCAAAGGATGAAGGTCGGTCAGCGGTTCAACCGCTATCTCTACAGCGCACAGAAAATTTATCAGGACGTCTCCAGCGCCCCAGAAAAGGCACAAGATTTATGGAACGTAGGAAAATTCTACTGCCCTGCCTATGTGGTCAAGAACCCCCAGCGGCCGCGCATGGAAGATGTCGTCTATTTTGCAGAGCTGCCATGGTCAAGCTGGAATAAAACAGAAGATGGGGCGCTACAGGATTTCGAGCGTTTCGCAAAAAAGGGGGCCGTCTATTACGTCACATCAGACAGCGCAAAACTGGCCGCCTACCCGCGCGCCAGGCTCATCACCACCGTGTCCGGCATCAACGAAAAAAGCCTTTGCGAGCGCATCCTCTATGCCCTCAAAGGCAAGAACCCGCCGCCACTGTACATCTACAGGCACGAATTTCGGGGACAGCATACTTAATTCAAACCTGAAAAACATCAAGACAAAATGTAACAGGATAACTCCTGCCCCTTGCATCAAGATTTCGAATTAAGTATGCTGTCCCCGAAATTCCAGTCGATTTTTTGCAAGCCGATCGTCTGATCGATGATAGCGATCGGCTTGCCTTTCACCTGCCGGTATATCCTGCCCAGATACTCCCCGATGATGCCTAAAAACAAGGCATTGAGGCTGATGGAGAGGAGGATTAAAACGGACATCGTGGCAAATCCCCTGGGCCATTGGAAGTGAAAGAAAAGCGTCAAGAAGTACAACCCAATAAAATAGAGGATCAATCCCGCCGACAGACAGATCCCCAAAACAGTGGCAATCCTCAGGGGAAGAATCGAATGATTCATGATCCCGTCCAGGCCCAGCGACACCATGCCGGAAAAATTGAACTTTCCCCGGCCGCGCTGACGCAACTGCCGGTCATAGACAATCCCCGTCTGGTTGAATCCCAAACTGGCAATGGTTCCGCGCAGATAGGGGCTGGCGTCTTTGAGCTGTCTTAAGTGATCCAACACTTTGCGATCGACAAGCCGGAAATCGCCGGCATCCAGCGGCAGGTGGTCCTCGGACAGCAAGTCGATCAAGCGGTAAAACCATTGCCGCATGGCGTTGATCCACCAGCTCTCCTGGCGCGTGCTCCTCACCCCATACACCACCTCGTATCCCTCTTTCCACTTGGCGATGAAATCGTGGATGATCCGCGGAGGGTCCTGCAGGTCACAGTCCATCTCGATGGCGATGTCTCCCTTGGCAAGGCAATACCCCGTGTAGATGGAACTCTGATATCCAAAATTCCTGGAAAAACGCGCGACGCGGACCCGTGGATCGTTTTGCGCGAGACCTTGCAAACGCTCAAACGTCCGGTCCGTACTGCGATTGTCCGTAAAAATAAATTCGTAATCGTACTCGGACCCCAGTGCACCGAGCTCCTTGCGGACGGCTTCATAAAGCGGCCCGACGTTTTCCTCTTCGTTCATCACGGGAACCACGATGGAGACAAGACACTTTCTGTTTTCTTTCACGTCGATACCCTCCTCCGACACAAACATCATCATTGTGATTGTAAGTCCGTCTTTGTTTTGGTGTCAGACGAATCAATCTCGTCGGTCACTCTATTATTCCTTCGAGATTGCCCGCCACTGAAGCGTTGGCGGACTTACAGCTTCGTCGGCCTTTGGCCTCCTCGCAATGACGTGATTCCCTTCATTAGCTTTTAGCATATCCCTGATCCCCTCGGCCAAATCGACACGGGCCTTCCAGCCGGGCAATGGTTTCCCCTTCCAGGGTTTCATCACCTCTCGCGCGCGATACGGTCTGCCGCCCCAGACAACGGGAACCGTTTTCCCGCAAGCCCTGCGGTATATTTCCACTACGTCTCTCAACGGAGTCTGCCGGCCGGAACTCACGGCATAGCTTTCGCCGCGCGCAGTTCTCGAACTGCAGCACACGAGTTGGGCCGCGCGCAGATAGGCGCGCACGACATCATCGATATGGACAAAATCGACAAGCTGCCTTCCCGGCGTCATATTCAAGGGCTGTCCGCTGGAGACCGCCCTTTCCAAATGCCGGAACAATTTGTCCCGCGTATCCCCCGGCCCATAGACGTCGAAAAGCTTGAGCGTCACGGCGCGGATTCCCTTCGCCCTGCAATAGTAGCGCAAAATCTCCTCGAAGGCCTGCTTGGTGGCGGCGTAGAGATTGACGGGATCATAGCCCCCTGTCCGGTCGTGCTGCCAAAAGGTTCCGGTGTTGATGAAGTTGCCCCGTCCCGTCCGCGCCATGGCCTCAAGTAAATGCGTCCCCAAATCAATGTTGGCCCGAAGCATCCGGTCGACGTCCTCTGGGCTGTGGTCCACCAGGACACAAGAGGCCAGGTGAAACACCATATCCGGCTTGGCCTGCCGTAGGATTTCCGCGGCGCTTGCCAAACTTTCTTGATAGGTGTGGAACCTCACGGACGAAGGCCGCGGCGTTGTGTCAGGATAAAGCCGGGACGCGCCGCCAAACAAGAACCCTGCCTTCTGCCTCTCCCCCGCGTCGGGGGCCAGCAAGCAGTGGACACTCCACCCCTCCCGCAAAAGTTTCCACGTCAAATGAGAGCCGACATATCCCGTGGCGCCGGTCACCAGCGCACAACACCGGGATGGCCCGCAGGCAGAATCCGCAGACCGGCGGTGCGGCGGTGTTGTCTTAGCTTTTCTTTCGCTCACAAACCGTCTCCAAGAATTCATGGACAGATTGGACCACGTACGCGAGCATTTCCTGGGTGAGCCCCGGATAGACCCCCAGCCAGAACGTGTCGCGCATGACCGTATCCGTATTCTCCAGGGAACCGCTGACCCGGTGGGGGCGGTTGGCAAAATAGGGCTGGCGGATGATGTTGCCGGCAAAGACCAGGCGTGTGCCGATCTTCCGGTCGTTGAGCCAGCGCAGGAGGTCCTCCCGCGTGAACGGACATCCCGTGCGCAGGGTCAGGGGAAAACCAAACCAGGAGGGCTCGCTGTTGGGCGTGGCTTCTGGCAGTATAAAATGCTCTTCCTCCGCCTTCAACTGCGACAGAAGGAAATTAAAATTTCTCCGGCGGGCCTCGACAAACTCCTCAACGCGGTCCATCTGGGCCAGCCCCACCGCCGCCTGCATGTCGGTGATCTTGAGGTTGTAGCCGGCGTGGGAATAGATATACTTGTGATCGTATCCCTTGGGCAGGCTGCCCAACTGCCAACCAAAGCGTTTTTCACAGGTGTTGTCCTGCCCCGTCGCGCACCAGCAGTCCCTGCCCCAGTCCCGGAAAGACTCCACGATGCGCTGGAGTCTGGGATTGCTGGTACAAACAGCCCCGCCCTCCCCCATCGTGATATGGTGGGCCGGATAAAAACTGAATGTCCCCAGATGCCCGTATGTCCCAACCTTGCGCTCCCCATAGACACTGCCTAGCGCGTCACAGCAATCTTCGATGAGCCACAGATTGTGCTTTTGGGCCAAGGCCGTCACCTTTTCCACCTCAAAGGGATTCCCCAGCGTGTGCGCCAATATGATCGCCCGCGTCTTTTTTGTGATGGCCTTTTCGACATCCCCCGCCAGGGCATTGTAGGTGGGGACGTGCACATCGACAAAAACGGGAAGCAACCCGTACAACAGCAGAGGATTCACGGTGGTGGGAAAATTAACGGCCGTCGTGATCACTTCATCATGGGGTTTCAGGGCGCGGTCCCCCAGATGGGAGGACGTCAACGCCGCGACAGCCAACAAATTGGCGGAGGAACCTGAATTCGCGGTGGAGGCGTATTGCACGCCGATGTATTCCGAGAGCCGGTCTTCAAAGGCCTCGTTGAACCGGCCGGTCGTCAGCCAAAAATCCAGCGCGGAATCGACCAAAGAGCGCATCTCCCGGGCACCGTAAACCCGGCCGGAAACGGGCACAGGCCTTTTCCCCGGCACAAATTCTTCTGGGGCGTGCGAACCGGCGCAGTATTCCTCGGTCAAATCCAATATTGTATTGCGCAGTTCTTCGGAGTTCACGAGGTGATCTTTTCCTTGGGCAGAGGCAGGGCCCATGAACAGGCGCGCTTTTTAGCCATCTCCATAAATTCTCGAATCGTTTGCGTGGAATAGGTAAAGGCATCAAATTTATCGTCCCGATAAAACTTCTGATACCACTGCGCGGCCTGCGCGATGCTTTCCTGGATGTCATAGACCGGCTGCCACTGCAAAAGGTGCCGGGCCTTCGAACAGTCCAACCGCAGGGACGCCGCTTCTCTGAATTCTTCTTTCGCCGGAGACTTTCCGGCGGCCGCCGGAACCCAACTGCCAGCACCCCACTGTCCGATGATCTGTTGGGTCAATTCCTCCACCGATAAATCCTGGGCCTCCAGCGGGCCAAAATTCCACGCGTCTGCATACATGGGGAAATGGGTGCTTTGGAGTTTGGCAAGATGGAGATATCCCGACAAGGCGTCCAACACATGCTGCCACGGCCGCACGGCATGGGGATTGCGCAAAGAGACCGGTTGGTTCTGAGACAGCGCGCGAACACAATCCGGGACAATGCGGTCCTCTCCCCAATCGCCCCCTCCGATCACGTTGCCCGCGCGCACGGAACTGATCGACACCCCGTGGTCGGAAATCCTTTGGGGAGAAAAAAACGAACGGCGGTACGCGCCCACCACCAGCTCGGCACATCCCTTGCTGGCGCTGTAAGGATCCCGGCCCCCCATGGGATCCTCCTCCCTGCAGGAACGGCCCATCTGGCGGTTGTCGTAGCACTTGTCCGAGGTAATAATCTGACAGACCCTGACGGTCTTCCCCGCCTGTCGGATCACCTCCAGGACATGGACCGTCCCCATGACATTGACGGAAAAGGTCTCCACGGGATCGCGGTAGGAAGCCCGGACCAGGGGCTGGGCAGCCAGATGAAAAACGATTTCTGGTTTAACCTGGACCACCACGTCCCGCAATTTTTCATAATCGCGGATGTCACCAAAGAAAGAATGGATTTTTTTTGCGAGGCCGGTACACTCAAACAGGCTGGGCTGGGTCGGCGGCATCAGGGCATAACCCGTCACCTGTGCCCCCAATTCCTTCAACCACAACGATAGCCACGCCCCTTTAAAACCGGTGTGTCCGGTAACCAAAACCGATTTGCCGCAATAATAGTCGTGAAACATGGCCGGTGCTCCTCCCTGCCAGAAAAGGCTGTTACCAAACCTTCCACGGGGCTTTGCCCGATTCCCACAGCTCCTCCAGATATTTCTTGTCCCGCAGGGTATCCATGGGCTGCCAAAAACCGTGGTGTTGATACGCCGCGAGTTTCTTTTCGCGCGTCAGTGCCGTCATGCTGTCCCGCTCCCAGAGCGTTTCGTCGTTTGCGATGGTATTCAGTGCCGCGGGTTCCAGGACAAAAAAACCGCCGTTGATCCAGCCTCCGTCGCCGGGGGATTTTTCATCGAAACGACTCACCTTCCCGCCAGCAATCGCCAGCGTCCCAAAACGCCCGGGAGGCTGAACGGCCGTCACGGTAGCCAGACACTCGCTTTTTTTGTGAAAGTCTAAAAGCGACCGGATGTCCACATTGGCCAGGCCATCGCCGTAGGTCATACAGAAGGCGCCCCCCCGCAAATAGTCCGCAACGCGTTTGAGGCGGCCGCCTGTCATTGTCTTCTCTCCCGTGTCCACCAGGGTCACCCGCCAGGGTTCCCCGTAATTTTGGTGCACTTTCATCTTGTTCTTCTTTAAATCCAGCGTCACGTCGGACACATGCAGGAAATAATTGGCAAAATACTCCTTGATGACATATCCCTTGTAGCCGCAGCAAATGACAAAATCGTTGATTCCGTGCGCCGAGTAAATTTTCATGATGTGCCAGAGCATCGGCCGCCCGCCGATCCGAACCATGGGTTTTGGCAGGACATCGGTCTCTTCGCTCAACCGCGTGCCCCTCCCTCCCGCCAGAATCACTGCTTTCATAAAATTCCTCCCATCCGACCGCCCATTCTATCCAACCCCCGGCACCGCAACGTTTTCCCCGGCAGCCTTTTTAACAGCCGGCCGCGTCCCCCTTTTTCTGCGCACCGCCATGTCATAAACCCGTTGTTCAAAAAGGCTCCGGGGCTCAAACAGCCCCTTCCGGAACATGAATTTTACCAGGCGGATCAGCCGGCTGGGCATGCGCAAATAGCTCAAGCCATAAAACACCGACATCCCCGCCACCCGGTAGAGCATGATTTCCAGAGACCCGACATTCCGGCAGTAGGATTTGACCACCGTGAAGTCGAACTGGGTCATCAAATTTTCAAAGTATGAATCATTGACCTGGCCCAACACTCCGTTCCGTGCCAGTTCATCAAACATCTCCGAACCGGGATACGGAGAAAAGGGCGACACATTGCAGTCATCCGCTTTCAACCACGCCAGCTTCCATAGAAAGAGGACGCTCTTAAGGATATCCTTTCTGGTCTCAAAAGGGAATCCAATGATGAAGTTGACCTTGATCACCACGCCGTAGCGCAGAGCCGTGGAAACGGATTTCTCCAGATTTTTCAGGTGAACCCGTTTTTTGATTTTGTCCAGCGTACACTGAGATCCGCTCTCGGGCGCATAAGCGACAAATTTACAGCCGGTGCGCGCCAGCCCCCGGACAACCTCCTCATCCAGGCTCTCCGAGCGGGTGCCGGCGGGAATCTGCCACACGATGCCGATGCGCCGGCGTTCGAGTTCGGCGACAAAGTCCAAAATCCACTGGCGTTTGACCACAGCCGTCAAATCGTAGAAATCGATGCTCTTGACGTCATAGCGCCTGATATATTCCTGAATTTCGTCCACCACGTCGGTCACGGGACGCAAGACATAGCGCGTCGTCCACATTCCCGTGCTGGAGCAGAAGGTACACTGATACGGACATCCGCGCGTCGCCAACATCGCCATATTACGCCCGCACCCAATTCCCATGCTGAAGGTGGGCCTAAAATACGGCTCCACGTCGATCAGATGCCAGGCGGGCCAGGGCATTTCCCTGATGTCGGCCAGCCGCGGAGACAAGTCGTTTGTCTGATACTCCCCATCGATCCTTCTTGCCACACCCAAAACGCCGCCAGCGGGTTTGCCGCTGCGCAGGCGGTACACCAATTCCAGCAGGGTCAACTCCCCTTCCCCCAGCACCAGATAATCGATGGCGGGGCAGTCCCGCAGCGTATATTCGGGCATTGCCGTCGGGTGTTCTCCCCCCACGATGATCAGCGCTCTGGGAAATCGCTGCCGAATCCTGTTGATGTATTCACGGATAAACGGCCACTCCTGAGAAAACATGATGGTGATGCCAATGATGTCCGTTGCGGAATCGATCTGCCCGATCGAAGCGCTCTCCTCCAGCCCCTGTACCTTGAATCGCCCATCCGGCGTCAGCCGGATATTTTCCACGTCCCCGCCAGGGCAGTCGATGATCTTTACCCTGTAACGGGCCTTTTCCAGAACGGCCGCTAGATAGGCCAATCCCAGGGGCATGGTCAGAGGTGTACTGTAGGAGTTTTTGGAGAAGACGATCGGGGGTTTGATGAGGGTAACAACCTTGTCCGACTGCGGCTCGGGATTGGAATACACCACCAGCGCATCCCGAAGCGCCATCGAGTTGGGCGGGCGGATTGCCGATGCAACCGTTCCCGCAGTCTGACTACCTGACATCTTCAAAACCTCCATGAAAGGAATTGCCCTTTTTCAAGCATTTCATATTATGAACCATCCCATCGCCTCCATCAAGATGGCTTCGTGTCACAATCTCACGGCCCTTTCAATATCTCTCTCTTTAAAAAGTCCCCCAACTGCCGGGCATATTGAGCATTCGCCCTGGCATTGGGATGACTGTCGTAGGGCCAGTTGCGATTTTCCTGTTTGCTCAAATCCACAGCAATGTCCACCGTCTTGATTCCCTGACGGGTTAGCCACGCGAGCATCCCGGCACTGTCCGTATCAATGCCCGCCACCACAAACTCGATCCCCTCGCGTTTCACCATCGATGCAAAATCCAGGACGATGCGCTTGCTGATTTCATGGCTGGGGATGCAGCGCTCTTCCAAATCATTGTACCGCTCGTTGATCAACTGCATGAGGGCCAAATACCGGGCCAGCGGCACATCCCGATAGACAACATCCGTCATGGAATAAATCAGATCCCCCTGTTTTGACATCCGGGCAAACGGCTGGCGAAACGGACCCAGTTCGTTATTTTTTCCCACTGCCTGGCGCCGCCGTCTAAGAAACGTGTTTCGCACGTCGTGGAAAGAGGCATAGGCATAGACTACAACAGCGGGTTTGACTTTCGCGGCCTTCAGCGCCTCCCGGCATTGGATCATCGACTGGAGCGTGCCGTATCCGATGACTCCAGAATTCACCACCTCATAATCCGGCAGTTTCTCCTGGAGTTTCCAGCAATAGGTGTCCTGATCGTTCAGAGACCAGCCGTAGGTGAACGAACACCCGAATATCCAAATTTCCTTTTTCGAAACCGCCGGCGGATATGTTCCCAGCGGGTGAGTAATTCTCAGCGTGTTGGGCAGATGCGTCATGACAAAGGAATAGCCTGAAGGCAAAATCGCCTTAAATTGCCCTGGCAACATGGAATAGCCAAGGACGGGATGGATCACAGCCAGTCTTCCTCCTGGTTCCACAACAACGCGCTTGCCTGATTGCCGGGCGGGCTTAAATCCCTTCACCCGCAGGAATATCTCCGCCGCTCCCAAAGATACGGCAATCGACAGAACGCACACACACAGATTGAGGAGATATTTCCCCGACCATTTTCGCCAATACGCCCGCAGGATTGAAATTGCAGCCACCCCCAGCAGTGTGAGAACCGCCGCCCACACCAATCGCCGCCAGAACAGGGCGTCGGCCCGATGGATATAAAACGCCAGGGAGTGCACTTTTTGCCCCACAATGATTCGGTTGAGAAAATCCAACGATTCGCCGTGGTACATGGCACGGATCAACCGGTGTCCGAACAGAAAATAAAAGCCCCCGGCCGCCGCTGCGCACACCAAATAAACGCGGCACACCATGATGAAAAAACCACGGTCCTTTTTGCGGGATCGCGCTTTCTTTTCCGTGTCACACGAAGATATTTTATAGAAAGGTGTCATTGCCTCTTCTCATGCCGGCACTTTGGCCGCGGATTTACTGCGCCGCAATCTCCAGCACACCATCAGTCCCATCACGATAAAAACAAAACTGACAACCAGCCCCCTTCGCAGAGATTCCGGCTCGTAGAAAAAACTTACTACGTGCTTTCCGCGAGGGATCTCAACAGCGCGGAAGGCGTAGTTGGCCCGCAATATCTTGACAGGAATACCGTCCACAGTCGCCCTCCACCCCGGGTAATGGTTGTCCGTCAAGACAAGAATCCCGTTGGCCGGGGCGATCACGCCCAGATCCACACGGTGCGGGGTATAGTTCCTAATCAGTACACGTCCCTTCGCCGGACCCGGCTTCCCCTCTGCTGCAATACTGAGCTCCGGAACTTCCTCCAAAACCACCATGGAATTAAACGCCATCCGATCGCTCTTGAGATATTCCAGCAACTCTTTGCCATCCGGAATCACCCGATAATCAAAACAGAGAAAGGCCCTCTGCAGGCAATGGGGGTTCAAAAATACCCTATTTTTTTCATCCGTGCAGACCATCGGATAATTTTTTTCGAGTTGCTTCCGCTTGGACGTAAAAAAATATTTTACGTTGAGAAAATCCGCCATTCGGTAATCAAAGCCGCCCTCAGGACCGCTTAAAATTAAGGCCGGATCGTTGTCGTAATCGGTCTGAAAATTGTGAAAAAACGCCGCGTACCGGCCGGGAAACAGCGGATCGTATCCCTCCACGCTGGCCAATAGATACAACAGATTGGAATCCGGCGCCAAGATATCACGTTCTCGCGCCCCACCAAACCCTATGTCGTCCAAGACAGGCATCACCCGAAAAACGCCCGGATCCGACTGAAGAAACCTCAGCGTCTTGGAATCCGGCTTCAGCTCTCGGGAAGAAGCACTACAATAGAAAGCACCGAATTTCCAGTACAGCATCAAATCCGTGCTGATCAAAACAACGCACACCAAAGAAAACAACGCGATGCCTATTTTCCGCTTCTTCCATAGCATCAAAAGCCCCAGCGTTAGCACCATAAATATGATAGGGACAAAAATGGCGGGACTTAATATGTCCGTCCATTGGCGGATAAAGACAAAAAAGTCATCAACCCGTTTGAGATAAAATTCCAGGGAGGCCTTGTAAGAACCCTGCCCGGCGATGTGAGAACACACATATTGCTCCAAGAAGCCCCGGATGGCGTCACCCTTGACATTAAATACGATACGAATCATAGCCATCGTCCCAACAATCAGCACCGAGAGACCGCCATAAAACAGGACCAGGGGCCTGAGCCTGACTTGTCCCGCCAGAAACCGTTGGACCCCCATTCCAGCAAGGATGGCCATCGCAAATGTAAAAACTGTTGTCAATCTGGCAATGCGGGGCAGTTGGGCCAGCACGGGGATGTACTTGTACAGGGGGGATAGGAGGGGAAATGTCATCATATACAACGCGATGATCAATACCGCGCCCTGATAGATCCGCGCCACGCCTTTCTGCCGCCACGCCAGAAAGAAGAATGTCAGTCCCAGAATGCCCACATAGGGGGGATCCAGCAGATACTGCACCGCCGTGGTGTGAAAAACCACCCGCGAGAATTCACCAAATATCTTCGCAAAGAAGAAGTTGTTTTCCCCCAAAAACGGAGAATCAAAAATGAACGGAAACAGGGTCTTGATCAAATGCGTGGGCAGGAGGACGTTTCCAAACCACATATTTCCGCGCGGGGAAAGAGAGAGGGATTCGAACAACCGGAAAAGATGAAAGGACGCGGCGCCGCCCGCGAAAGCCAAAACACCGATTCCCAAAAGCGAGCGGAACCGGATCAGTACGTAGAGCGCAAAGAAGGCCGCCATGTACAAAGAATATTGAGGCAATGCCGTCAAGAAACACGCGCAGAACGACACGCCCGCCGCCAGCAAATAACGGACCTTGCGGGTGGCGAAATAGCCTTCGATCAGCCACAATCCCAAGGGAAGAAAAAAACCCCAGCAGTCCACGGCGCACCCGCTGGAGGGAGAAAACGCAAAGAGGATCCCCGACACCACACCGCCAAAGGCCGGCACCCCCAGCCGCAGCATATAGCGGTAGGTAAAAAACGCGGCCAGAAAAATATTGCCCAGGATCATGACATTCCAGCCCAGGTCCATGTTTCCCAACAGCCAGACCAGGCCGTTGAGCAAATTCACTCCGCTTTGTGCGTTGGCGCCGTAGGGATAGCCGCAGAAGGAGAACGGATTCCAAAGGGGAAAGACGCCCAGGTCCGTCATGTTCTTAAAATACGCGGACAGGCTGTAATAAAAAAGGTGCATATCGCTCATCCTGGGGATCGCCACCTTGCCCAGAAAAAACACCTGGGGAAAGAAGGCGATCAACAGGAAGAGGAAAACCAGCGGGAGCCCCCCCTTTTTCGCACGGTGCGAGGCCAGCCTGTTCTGCTGCGGTTTCTGCTTCATTGTATGATCTTTTTCCGGTAAAAAAGGATTATGCTGACTGTGGTCTTTCCCTTGTGCTAAAGTATGCTCGACACTCATGGCAAAAACAACCCCTCAAATAAATCTTTGGACAGGACGTTTCGGAAGACAATACACCGAACGCAATATCTACACGGTCCGTTCCCTGGACCGGTTTTATAAGAATACGTGGGGTGTCACCCTGTCCCACATGTACCGTTCCCTATATCGCGGGCTGCAAATCCGGCGCACCCTGGAAGTCGGCTGTAATATCGGCATTCAATTAAACCACCTCCAGCACCTGGGATTTGAGAAACTCTACGGTGTCGAGATACAGGAGGACGCGGTGGAACGGTCAAAAAGACACACCAGGCACATCCACATCATCCAGGGCAGCGCATTCGACATCCCTTTCAAGGACGCGTATTTTGATCTCGTTTTCACCAACGGGGTCCTCATTCATATTCACCCCAAAGATCTCAAGGCCGCCATGAGTGAAATCGTCCGCTGCAGCCGTAAATACATCAGCGGTTTTGAATATTTTTCAGACAAACAACAGGAAATCCCATACCGGGGAAAGAAGGGCGCTCTCTGGAAGGCAGATTTCCCAAAGCTCTACCAGCAACTCTTCCCCTCCCTCAAACTTCTCTCCTGCACAAAATACCCATACCTCCACCGTCCGGATTTGTGCGACGTCTCTTTCCTTTTTCAAAAGTAGACGGATTCCTTCGCCAGGGGTAAAGAACGGGAGAGAAGTTCCTCCACCAGCGAAACACAGCGCCGTCCCGAGTGACCATCGGCCCCACACGCCAGCTCGCGCACAACGCGTTCCCTGCCAGGGCGGGTTTGTCTCAACACTTCCTCCCTGTCCGACAACACCTGCTCGATTGCCGCACGCAAATCCCCTTCATGGCGTACCGCCGTCACGGCCCCCCACCGGGCATAGGGCCCCGCATCCGGCCGGCCAGTAAAATTGATCAGAACGACCGGCGTTTCCATCACGATGGCCTCGAGGACAGCCGTCGATCCCATGCTCAAGATCACGTCGGAACTCTTCATTAAGGAATGAATATCAAACATCTTGACAACAGAATTAGGCTGAGCAAAATTTCTGAGCCGGATAAATTCCCTCACGTGACAAAGATGGGGATCGGTGTGGTGCAGTTTCACCACCAAGTGGATGTCCTCAACGCCATTGAGCGCACGCAGGATTGCGCCCAACACGGATTCCAGCTGATCGCGTGTGCAATGCTCTCCGATGATTCCCCCCCGGGACCCCAAATGAAATGGCGTGGCGGCAAAGGTGACAATCCGGTCAGAGGACGCAACCCGCAGTTTGCGCCGCACCCGGGGACCTGCCTCGTGGCTCTCCAGCCGCTTCAATCGGTCCAGTGTGGGGGAACCTGTAACCACAATATCCTGCCCGTTCAAACGGCTCTCTTCGACGTATCGGGCCTTGCAATATTCTCCCCAACAAGCCATCTTGCTGGTCAGCAGGCGGTGATGGACGTAGTAGTCCGGAACACCATGCTGAATTTCCACGCTGGGAATGCCACGGGCGGCAGCCGTCAAAACAAAAGGGCGGCTAAATTCCTTGACCGCCTCATCAATCACCACTGCACCAATCTTTTCTTCCCGCAAAAATCGCTGATATTGCCGCATGGCCGAGAGAATTTCGACACAACATTCTTCAAACGCGTACCGCAGGTGTTTTTCCAGTGCCGGAACCATGTCCAGTCCTTCAAATTCCATAATCTGACGAAATCGGGGATGATCCAACAGGCACGCGCATCTCTGGGCAAGCACACGGCGCAATTCACCGCGCAGGGATCCCTCCCCTTTGAGTGGAAAATCCCGGGTGATCTTATACGGAATACGCCGACGCAAGAGTCTTGTTACCATGCGCGGGCCAAAGACGTGTTGAAAATAAACCATGGGAACACGGGAATTCTCCCGCTGAAAGTCCTCCATGAGCGGAAACATGAGACGCGGAGCTCCGACAAAAACCACACGGCGCTCCGCCGCCAGGAATCCTCTTCTCCGGATGATCTTGTTGCCCAGCGTTCTCGCGGCATCGGTGAGGGGTTCGACAAGGCGCTTCACAGCATCCGCCCAGGAAGAAGCGGGCGGTTTGACCGGCGGGAGGCTGGCAAACGTTCGCGCGCGCACCCCCTCCACGGGGGCCAAAACCGCCAAAACGTCGTTGAACACCTTCTCGTCGTTGGAGGGAAGCAAACTCGCTCCCGCGGGCAGGCCTTCGGGATGTCCGATTACCGCCACATCGCGGCAATTTTCTTCGGACAAAATCTTCCTGCCCAGACGCGCATACTTGCTCACCGTGATCAGCCGGCGAACAATAAAATTTTCCCAAATCAACCCCACATTGGACCCATCCACCTCCAAAACAGGCTTCAGGGCAGGATCCAAGAACCAGCTGCGCCCGATTTCCAGCGCGCGTTCGTTGATTCCATCAAGCGTGTCTTCCCGAATGTAATCAGTCTCTGTCTTATACTCCACTCCGAGAGAATCATAATCCATACGGTTGCCCGCGTTGAGATTGACGACCAACAGATCCTTTGTCGCGGAAGGGTTGTTTTCTATAAAATCGACTGACGTCGCGTAATCCAGCATTGTTTCGACAAAGAGAATATTTTTCGGCATCGCCTTCCCCTCACACCCGCACGTTGATCCCTGCCTGCTTCATCGCCAGTTTGGCGTCCATCGGCGTGTATTGCGAAAAATGAAAAATGCTGGCCGCCGCCACCGCGCTGGCACACCCCTGCAGCACTCCCTGTGAAAAATGCTCCAACGTGCCCACTCCCCCTGAAGCGATCACGGGGATGTTGACGGCCTCCACCACGGACCGGATCAATTCCAAATCATATCCCTCCTGCATTCCGTCACGGTCAACGGAGGTCAGTAAAATTTCTCCTGCGCCGAAATCCTGTGCAGTCCTTGCCCAATCGACAGGGTTTTTTCCCGCGGGCACCGTCCCGCATAGTCCAAACACTTCCATCGTGTGGTCTCCTCGGCGTTTCACGTCGATCGAGACCACGATGCACTGACTGCCAAACATCTGGGCCCCCTCGCGGATAAATTCTGGGCGTTTGAGGGCCTCCGTGTTGATCACCACCTTGTCTGCTCCGACACGCAGGAGTTCCCGGATATCCTCCAGAGTCCTCACCCCACCCCCCACGGCCAGCGGCATGAAACACTCTTCCGAGGTCTCCGCCACCAGATCAAACCGTGGTCCGCGGCGCTGCGGCGTGGCGGAAATGTCCAAGAACACCAACTCATCCACCTCCCGCGCGTTGTAGACCTTGACGGCCGGCACCGGAATACCCACCGGCCGGTACCGCCCAAACTGCCGGGTCTTGACCAGGTGCGTGTTCTTAAACAAGAGGGTTGGGATCAGGCGGACTTTGACGGACATGGGATACGATTCTATTTCTTCGGCACCGGGGATGATGCGACGCCGACGAAATTTCGCAATAACTGCAACCCTGGTTTCTGGCTCTTTTCCGGATGGAACTGTGTTCCGAAAATATTACCCCGATGAATCGCGGCGGTGAATTCGCCCCCATAATCGCACGCGGCAACACACACCTGCGGGTCCGCACAAACCAGACGATAACTGTGAAGAAAGTAAAAACACGGACTCGGACCGAGAGAAGCAAACAGGGCATCATCCGTCTTGGCGGTCACATCATTCCAACCCATGTGCGGAACCTTGAGGGACACGCCGACCGGCTCCAGCTTTCGAACATCCCCGGGAATCCAGCCCAGCCCGTCGCACATGCCGTTCTCATACCCTTTCCGGGCCAGAATCTGCATTCCCAGACAAATGCCCAGGAAAGGCGTGCGCTCCTCCACCACCTTTTGCCGCAGAACACCCACAAGGCTCAGATTCTCGAGGTGATCCATCCCGTCCCCAAAAGATCCAACCCCCGGAAGGACAATCGCTTTCGCCTCTTGGATATCCTGAACCTTCGAGGTCACAAGGGTTTGACACCCCAGCGCCTCAAAGGCCTTGGCAACCGAACGGAGATTCCCCATGCCGTAATCAACGATGGTGATTCGCAATGCCTGCAAGTTTCCCCTGGTTGGCCAGACATGTCCCGGAATCTTTACTGACATTCTTCGTCTGTTGAACTTTTTCCAAGGTGATGACGTCCAATTTTTCTTCCGCCTGTTTCACCACCTGCCGGGCCCGTTCCGGGGTCAGCGCCTGCTCCGGATTGTCGTAATTGATTTTGATGACATCCCCATTTTCGTCACGGAGAAGATTTCCATCAACATCACATTTGAAGATGGACTTGTTGGTGAATTTCATCAACACCTGGTGGAATTCTTCCTCCGTCATATCGATGAACCGGAGAAAATCGTTGAGATACTTCCTGGGAAGCCTGCCCTCATATTTGATCGCCAATTGGATGCCCTCTTCCCGGCTGATTCTCTTGTTGCGGATATCCAGAGACGCATGATCCGATGCCCGGCCATATCCATACTTCAAGAACTTGAGATAGTCATGAATGGCCACAAATTTGCCGTCCAAATTCTCGTACTCAATATAGGTATCTTCCCGCGGCGTTGTCTCAACCGTGAATCCGTATTGTTTGTTGATCTCCACCTGTTTTCTGGCGTTCCAGTTGAGAAAATACCCCAGATAGATACCCGTCACACCCACGGATTTAAGATCTTCATCGGAAGGATAGATATAGGGTTGCAAATCGCTGGCCGTAACACCGTCTCCGACCATATCCTGAACACGACAGCCCAGCAGCCCCCCGAATTCCTCCAGCCACCGCCTGTCGATAACGGCCTTTTTCGCTGCCTCCGGCGGACCGCCCTGCTCCAACTGGGCGTTCTCTCCGTAAATGATCAAGGGAATCTTAAATTTCACCGCGATTTGGATGGGATAGGTAAAAATTCCCACGTGGCAGGGCCAGCAACAATCCCCCAGCCGCACAAACCCCTTGCGGAATAATTTCTTATAGACAACGGGATTGGGCCTGAAGAAAATGTGGTCCACGCCCAGCTCCTGCATAGCTTCAATGTTCTTTCTTCCAATTTCCGTGTATTCGCAGGCCGACCACGTCACACAGAGGGGGTTGTATCCCAGGACTTTCTTGATCACATAGGTCTGATAAAAACTATCCTTGCCCCCGCTAACAGCGATGAGGCAATCGTAGTTGCTCCCGTCCTTGCTTCTGTACCGCTCCAGGACATCAACCAGCTCCTTGCGCCGGGCCTCCCAATCGATTCCGTCTTTGGACGCCGTGTTGCAGCACGCGTCACACACTCCATTTTCATCCAATGTCAAATCCGGCTTTGTCTCCGGATAGGTGCATTTCGTGCAATATCTCATATTTTCTCCTTCTCTAACAGACTACTGATTCGAACATTACGCGGGCCATTGGTCCACCACGACGAGGGTGGGGTGCAATTTCAAGGCTTGGGCCAACCGGTCAAACACCTCGCGGGCATTCATAACCCGGACCGTGCTTGCGCCAACTTTCCCGATGGTCACAACGGGTCTTTCCCCTTCCTCCAAAAAAGGCCCAATATTGTCGATGTCGTATTTTACCTCTTTTGTGCTGCGGCCGTAATACATCATTTTGACGGGATGAACCGTCCCGTCTAATTCCTCCACACTTCCCTCCAAGGTGATAAATTTCCTGTAGGGCACCCCCACCATTTCCTCCACATAATGGAAGAATGTGAGCCCCTTTCGATAACCGATTCCCAACAACATGATCTTCGCACCCATCCGATGTAACTCGCCAAAAAGGGAGGATTCTTCAAAAGAACTCTCGTTTTTTACTTTTTCCGCCAGCTCTTTTGCTCGCCTGCCGACGAGAGAGAAACCATGGATGGGATGATAGACCCTGCAAACCCCATCCCAGGACATGAGCATTTCGCTCAAGATACCCGTCTGAGGCTTCGTATGCCGCTTGCTGTAAAGTTTTTTCTCCCCAAAGTCGTTCCAATTGAATGTGGGCATGATGAGCGTCCCGTTCGGAAGGAGGATTTCCAACAAAGCCTCGATCACTGTTCTGGGACCACCCTCCACACCCCCAAAAGCTTTGAAGGAACTCTGCGCCAAAACTGTATCCGTCTCGGTCAACCCCAGCCGGCGAAACCCCGCCGTCAAATCCTTCCGGCTCAGCGACTTGCTCAAGAACACCGTTGAAGACGGCTCGACATTGACGGCTGTTTTTTTCCGAATGTCGTCCTGATTGGGCGTCAACATGGATGCATACTCCATCGAATCAGATTATTTTCCTCAAACTTTTTTAAATAGCGGTACACGGTGTCATAATCCAGCGATACTTCTTGGGCGATATCAGAAACAGAATGTTTTCCATCCAAAAGGATGAGGATTTGTTCCATAGCCCGGTTCAATTGGGGGTCCTTCCGCCAATCCATCCACAGGCCATAACGGGATAGAAAAATGGGCCCCTTAGATAGATAAACGGGATAAAGGCTCGTATTGAGGACATTGACTATTTCCTCAAAAACAGCTTTGCCTTCCTCCAGATTTTCGGGATCGATGATGGAGGGCCTGTCCGCCGTTGTGTGATATTCCGCATAGGGCCACCGGGTGATGGAGATGGTCGGGATATCGATCCCCACCCCATTCATCACACGCTCATCATTACCAGGAACTATATTTTTGAACCCAGTCACTTGGGTCTTTCCGCACTGTTCGTGATGGGATAAGACTGCCTGCGCCACCCGGTCGATCGGGGTATCTCCCTGGCGGGACGTCTTAAGCAAAAACCGGTTCTTGTTGCCCAGCATCTCACAAAACATGCCATACCGAATGTTCTTTATTTTCTCTTCGTTACGGGCAAACCAGACAATGGACCCGATCGTTTCGGCCAGAAAGAGAAATCGGAGGGTATAATGTCCGGTATAGTTGCGCGTTAGATCTTTTGCGATTTGGGCCGCCACCACTGCCCCTGAGATGTAATCGTTGACCTGGCTGTGATGACAGATGTCGCTCACCCAGAGGATTTCTTCCTCGCCCTCCCCTTTCAACACGTATTCTCCAATCAAAAACGGCTTTTTTTCAAAACGGCTTCTGATAACCACGCGATAGGTGCCATGGGGATCAAACGACATCCACTCGTTGTGCGAAAGACAAAATCCCCAGTCCTTTTCGTAATATTTGAATACCCATGGGATTTCATTTGGCCAGGCCTCGCTGGTGTAGACATGCTTTTTCAATTCTCCGTAGGAAACGGTCTTGTCCACGCTGACGGAGTAGCTGACGATGGAGAGATTATTCCGGGAGAAGTCCGCGTACCTTTTTCCCTTATTTTCAATGTA
>CAZGMX010000025.1:0-1768 GCA_964526865.1 uncultured Actinomycetota bacterium
TCCCAAGACGGGAAAGGGAAACGGATTCAAGTTTGAGTCCTACAGCACGGAGGCTCTGGTGGAGAAATTGCACGACGCATTGGATGTTTTTGCGGACGCAGCGTCCTGGAAGAAACTGATACAGCAGGCCATGTCCTGTGATTTTTCATGGCGCGTGTCCGCCGCGCGGTACGAGAAACTTTATAAAAGTGTCGCGAGCAAGCCCCCGCGCAAAATATAACAGCATGAAAAGGAGAATTCCCTATGCCTGAACTCAGAAAAGATCCGGTGATCGGACGATGGGTGATCATTGCCACGGAGAGAGGAAGACGGCCTGCTGATTTTATCGTTGAGCCCGAAGTCACGGACAAGAGGGGATGCCCTCTGTGTGAGGGGGCGGAGGACAAGACTCCGCACGAAATTTATGCCCTGCGAAGTCCGCAGTCCCGGCCGGACTCCCCAGGCTGGGAGGTGCGGGTTGTTCCGAACAAGTTTCCCGCCTTGAGGATTGAGGGGGAACTCGACAAAGAGGGAATCGGGATGTACGACCGGATGAATGGGATCGGGGCCCATGAAGTCATCATCGAAACGCCTCACCATGGCAAGAAAATGGAAACCATGACGGTGGAGGCCGTTTCACACATTCTGGAGGCCTACAAGATCCGCATGCTGGATCTCATGAACGACGCCAGGTTTCGTTACATCATCGCTTTCAAGAATGAAGGACTCATGGCCGGAGCGACCCTGACCCATTCCCATTCCCAGATCATCGCGACGCCGGTGACCCCCAAGCGGGTCAAAGAAGAGTTGGAAGGCGCGATGGAACACTTCGAACTGAAGGACCGCTGTATTTACTGCGACATTTTGAGGGAGGAACTGCACCAGGAATCCAGGCTGGTTTATGAAAACAAGGATTTTGTCGCGTTCTGTCCGTTCGCGTCGCGCTTTCCCTTTGAAATATGTATCATGCCCAGACGGCATCACCCGGATTATCACAGCATCAGTCCCGACGAATTGCTTTCCCTGGCAGACATGATGAAGGTGATGCTGTCGAAGCTTGCCGCGGCTCTAAACAAACCACAATACAACTATATCCTGCACACGGGACCCGTCCGCAGACCTCGGCAGGGATATTGGAACACCATCGATCTGGATTATCACTGGCACATCGAGATCATGCCCCGTCTGACGAGGGTGGCGGGATTTGAATGGGGGACGGGATTCTATATCAATCCCACCATCCCGGAAGAGGCCGCCAAGTTTCTTCAGGAAACCGAGGTGAAATAGGGGCGGACGGACGGCGGCATGAGCGATGAAGAAGACATCTGAGGAAAGAAATAAATCATGAAACAATTGCACGTCGCATTCCTGTGGCACATGCACCAGCCCATGTACAAGGACCCTCTCACCCAGAAGGTCCTGATGCCCTGGGTGCGGATGCATTGCCTCAAGGGGTACAACGACATGATCCGGATCGCGCAGGAATATCCTGCGGTGCGGCAGAATTTCAACGTGGTGCCCTCCCTCATCACGCAGATCGAAGACCTGGTTGTCAGCCCAACGCACGACATCTATTGGAATGTGTCCGCAAAACCCGCGTCTGAATTGACCCCCGAAGACAAGGAATTCATCCTGAGCGATTTTTTCATGGCCAATTGGGACACGATGATCAAGCCGCATTCCCGGTATTGGCAGCTTCTGGCCAAGAGGGGAATGGGGCAATTTGACGAGGTGGACGTGAAGGGTTTTTCCGAACAGGAATACCGGGACGTCCAGGTGTTTTTCAACC
>CAZGMX010000025.1:1778-19118 GCA_964526865.1 uncultured Actinomycetota bacterium
AACCTGGTGTGGTTTGGGTATATGGCGCGCAGGACGCACCCCGTGCTGAATGAATTGATCCGCAAGGGAAAAGACTTTACAGAGGCAGACAAACAGACGGTGTTGACCACCCAGAGCAAGGTACTCAAGGATCTTCTTCCCGAATACAAAAAGGCTCAGGATTCCGGCCAGGTGGAAATCAGCGTCAGCCCTTTTTATCACCCCATTTTACCGCTGTTGATGGACACGGATTTCGCCAAGCGCGCCATGCCCTGGGCGCCGTTGCCCGACCGGTTTTGTCACCCGGAGGATGCGCGCGCCCAGATTGCCAAGGCCCTGGAAAAAGGCCAGGCGGTGTTTGGCAAGAGGCCGCGGGGGATGTGGCCGTCTGAGGGATCGGTGTGCGAGGAATTGGTGGAACTGATGGCCGATGCGGGCGTGCAATGGATCGCCACCGACGAAGATATTTTATTGAATTCATTCCAGGTGGAGGATCGCGGCAATGCGTTGTGCCGGCCTTATCTGGCAAAGCACAAGAACAAGTCTGTTGTGGTGGTGTTTCGGGATCATTCCCTGTCGGATCTCATCGGTTTTGTATATAGCAAGAACGATCCCCTCCGGTCCGCCGACGACATGATCGGACACCTCTTCAATATCCGGGATCACCTGGGGGAACACAACAGCTCCGGTCTGATCAATATCATTTTGGACGGCGAAAATCCCTGGGAGTACTATCCCGACGGGGGGGAGGCGTTCCTGCGCCGCTTGTTCGACCGGCTGAGCCATGACGAAACGCTTCGTCCGACCCTCATCGGGGATTACGTGGCGGAACATCTGCCCACAGAGAATATTCCCCATCTGTACAGCGGGTCCTGGATCGCTCACAATTACGATATCTGGATTGGTTCCGCGGAAGAGAACAACGCGTGGAATCTGCTGAAAAGGACCCGTGATTTTCTGTCCGATCATATCCGCCGCCACCCCGGTACGGACAAGGAAAAGCTGGCCATGGCGTGGGAGGATATTTACATGGCGGAGGGGAGCGACTGGTTTTGGTGGTATGGCGACGACTTTTCCTCCGAGAACGACGCCATGTTTGACGAACTCTTCCGGATGCATCTGGCCAACGTCTACCGCGTTCTGGGGTACGAAATTCCCGAAGTCTTGAAGATTCCGATCATCGAAGAAAAGACAGCCGTGGTGACGTCCAACCCTGTGGGGTTTATTTCTCCCGTGCTGGACGGCAAGGTCACCCATTTTTACGAATGGCAGGAGGGGGGATATCTCAACGCGCGGCGCTCAACCAGTTCCACCATGGCCAGGACAGAAGGGGTTATCCAAAGTGTCCACTATGGGTTTGATTTGCATCATCTCTACTTTCGTCTGGACATGCTCCGGCCGGATTATCTAAAAAAGAAGGCGGGGTTGACCGCCATTGTGCACATCGTCGTACCGGCGGAATTCAAGCTGGTTTTTGCGATGGCGGGGGGGGCCAAGCAGCATGTCTATGATATTTTGCATGGGACCAACGGCGTGGATTTTCATAAGATCCGCGAATCCCACAACATTGCGATCGACAAGGTGGTGGAACTCTCCTTGTCCTTCTCGGAGTTGAAGGTCAAGAAGGGCAACGAAATTCAATTTTTTGTGCAGATCAAGAGGGACAAGTTTGAGTTGGAGCGCGTGCCCAAGGAGGGGTTCATCTCCCTGGTGGTGCCGGACGAAGATTTTGAGGCAAAGATGTGGAGTGTTTGAAGACAGCGGATAGAAACAAAAATGTTTGTATATCTCATGCGATGACCAATATCCGCAGCTATCCGCTATCCGCTCTACGCTAGAATAGGAGTAACCATGGGGCACATCACGTTTCTTTTTGGCATTCACAATCATCAACCGGTTGGCAATTTTGACTGGGTTTTTAAGGACTCCTATGAGCAGTGCTACAAGCCTTTTCTGGATGTCCTGGAGCGGCACCCCGGGGTGCGGTGTGCCCTGCACCACACGGGCCCCTTGCTGGAATGGATTGAAGAGAACCGTCCCAAGTATTTTGAACGGATCGCCAAACTGGTCGAGCGCAAGCAGATCGAATTGCTGGGCGGTGGCTTTTACGAGCCGATCCTGACGATCATCCCCGAACGGGACGCCGTGGGGCAGATCCAGATGATGAGCGCTTACTGCAAAGAGAAGTTCGGGGTTGCTCCCAGGGGGATGTGGCTTGCAGAGCGCGTTTGGGAGCCGCATCTTCCGGCACTGCTCAAAAAGGCCGGCATGGAATACACCCTGCTGGACGACACGCACTTTGCCTTTTCGGGACTCCAGCCGGAAGACATGGTGGGATACTATGTCACCGAAGAAGGCGGCGCCACCTTGAATATCTTTCCCATCGACAAGATGCTGCGCTATGCCATCCCGTTCAAACTGCCGGAAGAGACGATCCGATATCTGGGGGCGGTCAGCGTGGACGAGGGCGTGCGGGCCGTCAGCATGGCGGACGACGGTGAAAAATTCGGCTTGTGGCCAGGCACCCACAAATGGGTGTATGACGATGGCTATCTGGAACGGCTCTTCGGCATGCTGGAGGAAAATTCCGGATGGATCCACATGCAGACGTACAGTGAGTACATGGCTGCGAATCCGCCAACGGGCCGCGTCTATCTGCCGACGGCCTCCTACTATGAAATGATGGAATGGGCACTGCCGCCGCAGGCCGCCAAGGAATACGATGCGATGATCAAGAGCCTCAGCGGATACAATGTCTATGAGCGGTTCAAGGTGTTCCTGCGCGGCGGGTTTTGGCGCAATTTTTTGGTCAAATACACCGAAAGTCATCACATGCGTTCCAAGATGTGCCACGTGAGCAAACTGGTGGAAAGCGCCAGAAAGGCCGCACCGGAAAAAGACAACACCGTCAAAGAGGCCCAGAAATACCTCTGGCGCGGCCAGTGCAATTGTCCCTATTGGCACGGCCTGTTCGGCGGGATTTATCTCAACTATCTGCGTTACGCGATCTACAACAACTTGCTCAAGGCCGAGACGGTGTGTGACAGGATACTGCACGGCTCAAAAAGCTGGATTCAGTTGGACCGGTTTGACTACGACAGGGATGGCCTGGATGAAGTCCTGATTTCGACCGCGCGCGCTGATGTCATCGTCGATCCCGACTACGGCGGATCCTTGATCGAGTGGGACAACAAGCTGAAGGGATTCAATGTGTGCGACACCATCACGCGGAGGGAAGAGGTCTATCACGACAAAATTCGCGAGGACCAGAAAAAGCGACATGCTCAAGGCGACCAGCCGCAGTCCATCCATGATATCCACCGCATGAAAGAGGCGGGGCTGGAGAACATCCTCTTCTACGATTGGTACCAGCGGCAGAGTTTTTTGGATCATTTCCTCGGTGAAGGGACAACGCTGGACAGATTCAAGCGCTGCCAATATCCAGAAGAGGGAGATTTTGTTAACCAGAGATACGACATCGTCAAGGCCCAGTCTCAGGAATTCTCGGCGCGGGTGGAGCTGGTCCGGAAGGGTCATCTGTACCGCGCGGGGCAAAAGAACCCTTTGCAGGTGAACAAGACATACGCCATGGATTCAAAGGGGACGCTGAATGTGACGTATGCCCTGCAGAACCTTTCGGACAAAGATGTGGAGGTCTGGTTTGGGGTGGAACTAAATTTGACTCTGCTTGCTGGCGATGCCGCCGACCGGTATTACGTACTGGATAAGGCGGGGAAGAAGGCAAGAATGAATTCGGAAGGGGCCACCACGGGAGTTTCCACCCTAAAGCTGGTGGATGAGTATGCAAAAATGGCAGTTGAATTGACTGTTGGAACCCCGTGTGATCTATGGCGATTTCCCATAGAAACAGTTTCTCAGTCCGAAAGTGGCTATGAGAGGACGTATCAGGGATCCTGTCTCCTTCTGCACTGGCGCCAGGCCATCGGGCCCAAGGTGAGCAAGACACTGACATTGACGGGCAGTTTTGAAGAAATTTAAACGTCATTGCGAGTTCCGGCATACTTTAAGCCGGAACGAAGCAATCTCGAAATCGTAACGGCAAACAGTTTTTTACTGCGCGGGGGTGGAACATGAATTTAAAAATGAAAGAAAAGGCATTGCTCATACCGACCGCTTTTTTTCTTATCTCCGCTCCCTTCATGACGGGATGCAACACCATGGAAGGTGCCCTGGTTGGGGCCGGCCTGGGCGCGGGAACCGGAGCTTTGATGGGCAGCACAAGCCATAACGCCGGCACGGGAACGGCCATCGGCGCCGGAGCCGGAGCCATCATCGGCGGGATCATGGGGGCCCAGTTTGAGCAGATGGAGAAACAGCGCGCGCAGCAAGCCACGCCGCCGGAATATCCCGTGGGAGGGACGGGACCTGCGCCCGTGAGCCAGACCTACAGCCCTTACCAGCCCGCGTATTACCCCCCTTCGCAGGGAAACGTTCCCGTCCCGCAGACGACCGTCAGGCCCGAGCCGCCCCAGCAGGCCGGTGACGTGCCCAAGACGGCGACGCCCATCACCACGGTGGTGAGCTGTCCCAACTGCAAGCAGACACTGGACGTCAGTGAATTCCGCAAGGGCACCAAGGTCCGCTGTCCCGCGTGCAACGAAGTGTTTGTGTATTGAGGCGTGCCGTGAATCAAATCTGGATTCACAAGACAACCTCTGCCAAAAAGGCAAATGCCTTTGATGTGAGATATTATCTTTCCATGACGCCGTCTCAAAGGCTGTCTGTCATGCTGTATTTGCGGGAACTTCACAATAAAATGAGAGGATATCACCTTCGTGAAAAAGTCCGAAAAGGATTACGAAGACTTATTACGATTGTTCAATACACATAGGGTTCGATACTGCATCGTGGGTGCGTTTGCCGTCGGATTTCACGCGCTGCCACGCTACACCAAAGACATGGACATTTTGATTGAGCCTTCTCTTTCCAACGGCGAAAGAATCGTCAGGGCGTTGAGAGAATTTGGTTTTGGCTGTCTCAAGATTTCTGCGGCCGATTTTGCCCATGCCGGCCGTTTTATTCAGCTGGGTTACGAACCCGTCCGGGTGGATCTGATCACGTCGATCCAGGGTGTTTCCTTTGCGGATGCGTGGAAACACAGGAGAAAAGGACTGTTCGGTGAAACCGGCACCTGTTTTATCGGGTTGGACGATCTAATAAAAAACAAACAGTCGGCCGGCAGAAAACAGGATATGGCTGATCTGGATGTCCTCAAAAAGGCAAAGAATAGAAATAAATAACCGCCATGAGGCTCTTATCCTATTTGTTTTTTCCGCCCACCCACTGCGCGTGTTTTTCAAGTTCCTTTTTCGCGGGCTCGTAATCCGGATTGATTTCCAAGGCCTTTTTGAACGCCTGTTCCGACTGGTTCAATAAATCCCGGTCTTTCAGTTTGTAAGAGATAAACCGGTAGCACACCCCAAGGCCGTAATACGCGTCCACATTTTGCGGATCGTGTTTTACGACGGCCTCAAGGCATGTCCGCGCGTTTTCATAGTCTTTCTTTTTCCAGCACAAATCATAGCCCTTCTTATAATAGGCGCGGGACAATACGTGGTGTCCCATGCCGAAGTCCATTTCTTTTAGGGAACTCTCTCCCAGTTCGATCGCCTTGTCAAATTCGCCCCGGTCCGTGAGAAAACTGGCGTAGTTGATCTGAACCCATGGATCGCGGGGATCCAGTGCCAGTTCCTCTTTGTAGGTCTTTTCCGCCTGCGCGTAATCCTTTTGCTTGAGGCAGACAGAACGGACAATTCCCCAAGCCGCCAGCTTCAGCCGGTTTTCTTTTGTCTCGTCCAAAATCTTAGTCGCTTTTTCTTTTGCCTCGTCCCAGTTTTTTTGCTTGAGCGCGATTTGGGCCTCTAAAAGCAAAACGTCAGGATCACCGGGTTTGAGGGCCTGCGCCTTTGCGACGGTTTGGATGGCGTTGGGCACGTCTTTCTGGAATAAAAAGACATGGCTTTTGGCAATGTATGCCTCGAATTGGCTGGGATTGATTTGCAGGGCCCTGTCGAGGTAGAACTGGGCGCTCTTGAGGCTGTCCTCGTCGTAATTGTCGTAGTTGATGTATCCCATCTTGTATTCAGTCCGAGCCAATCCCACGTAAGCGAGGGCGTTTTTGGGATTCTTTTCCAATATCTTTTGGCAGTATTGCTGGGCCTTGTAGAGATATCCCACGTTGCCGCTGTAATTGTCGAGGATGTCGCAGGCCTTCTGATAGAGTTCCTGCTCGCTCAGACGGGATTCCTCCGCATCAAGTGACCAGGCTGGAGTATTCCAGAGACAGCTGGCAGACAAAATTGCAGACAAAATGATACCGTACTTTAGGGCCATTCGTTTCATGTGTGCCTCCCGATCAATCATTATAATCCCTTTGAGACGCGGGTAAAACAGGTTATTCAAGCGGTACAACAATCGTAAAACAAGCGAGTTGCATTTAAATTGCGTCCGCCCCTTGACAGGCGTCCCAAGCCACGGTATAATAACAAACGTAAGTGCCTTTGCTGTCAGTAGATAGGGCGCTTTTTGGATGGGCTAAGCAAGCAGGAGCGTATTGCATGCCTCGGGTGCGTGTGTGTAAGTTTATTTCGACATTGACCGGAATAGGCGTCTTGGTTTTTCTCTTGATCAACACGCTCTATCCGTGTCCTTTTTCCAACTCTTCTACCTGCCTTGCCCCTGAATCTCTTTTTTCCAAGATAGGAGAACATCCCGCCGCTGATCAAAGCCAGGACACCGAGTTTCACGGTCCCGTCGTCATGGAGCTTCCCGCGCGGGTATGGCTCAACCGGCAAAAAAAAAAAAAAGGGCGTGAGGATTCTTCCTATGTCCGTTTCGATGAGGTCACCGATGAAGATCTATTGAAATACAAAAGAATGGGTTTCAACACGTTTTGGGTTCAGGGGGTATGGGAGGAGAGCGAGGCCTCGGATATCTATAACCAGTGCTGGGGCGGGACCCAGAGGGGTAGTTCGCCTTACGACATCGTGCGCTACAGCGTCAATTCAAAGCTGGGAGGAAACGAGGCTTTTAAAATATTTAAGGAACGGGCCAACCGGCTGGGAATCAAGATTGTCGTGGATTTTGTCATCAATCACTTCGCACTGGACAGCGACATGCTCTTGGAACATCCGGAATGTTTTATGCAGAGCAATCCAAAAGTCCGCTATGAGTATCACCCCGAAAAATATATTACGCTTTATGAGGACCGTGACAGAAAAGTTGAGGTGGGGACGTGGGGAGAGCCTGTCGTCGATCCCTCTCTGATCGGCCGGATTCCGCCTTACAGGCCCATTCCAGACAGGCCGTCAAAGCGTAATGACAATTCGTTCTTCTGTTATACCAACAAGCGGACTGGAAAAAAATATTGCATTGCCCACGGAAAAGATCCGAACTCGCCGCCGTGGGGGCCGACGGCCCAATTGGACTATACACAGGCCAAAACGCGGGAGCTGATGGCGGAGGAACTGAGAAAGGTCAGCGACATGGCTGACGGCGTGCGCATAGACATGGCCATGCTGCCGCTCAAACAGGTCATCAAGGGAAGGGGGTTCGATGTATGGTTGTGGTACCCCCTGGAAGACTGGGATTCTTTCAATGAAAGAATGCCCAAAGAATTCTTTGAGGAACCTGTTTTTCAACACCTCCGGAAAAAGGGCGCCATCGTCATGGCCGAATGCTACGACGACTGGAAAGACATTACGGACTATAAGAATCCCGCGCTGTGCCTCAAGGCGCACGGCCTTTCTGGAGTCTATGCGAAGGAATTCACAAAACGGCTTCAGAGCGGGGATGTTGCCCGCATCAAGGAGTACCTGATAACACAGCCGGGATTGGACAGGGAGACGCATTATATCGAACAGCATGACACCGTGCGCCACCACCGCGCCCTGGCCGTGATGCAGGGCGAAAAGGGGGAGCGGATGGGAAAGGCAAAGTACAAGGCGGCAAGTTTTCTGACCGCCATGGTTCCCGGGACCCCGCTCTTTTACATGGGACAGCCGGAGGGGGAGAAGGAGGTCATCGATGTCGAACAAGTACGGAAGTTCAAAGAAGAAACCCCGGACGAGGACCTGACAGGATTTTTTAGCAAGATGATCAAGACGTCTTCGTCGGATCTCATCCGGAAAAGCGATTTCTGCGTCCATCACGTCAAGAACCGCCGCGACAACCGGGATAGCGAAGACATCCTTGCATTCAGCCGGGTCTTGAATTCAGACCGGGGGATGCAGGCCGCATTGGCTGTTGTGAATTATTCAGACCACACCAGCGATTGCCGGATTCCGGTTACCAAAGAACGGTGGCTGGCGATGGGCATCGAGGAACGGGACGATGTCTATTACAAAATGCGGGATACTCTGGGACATCGCGTGCGTGTGTTCAGCGGCAAAGAGATACTGGAGGATCCCATCATTCGAATGAGGCTGAATCCCTATGAGTGCCATTTGTTTAAATTGGAAAGCGCAACAGCCGAGGAATATGCCAGCAGACCATTGCGATTGAAGTCCCTCGAAATCGATACGCAAATTCATGATGAAATCGCCGCTGTGGAAAAGGGCAGAGAATTAAAACTGCGCCTAAAAGTCCAGGGGACATTGAGCCCCGCGGAAGCCAAACGTCTGCATGTCTCTGCCATGACCGATGTCAGCGGCCAGACCAGGTATTATTCATCTGTTTATGATGAGCGGACCAACGAATGGGAAATGACTATTCCGGCGCAGAGGACAGGGTGCTACCCGGTGATGTTTTACATGCAGGATATTCTGAGCGGGCAAAGGAGGGTGATACGCAATGAGATGAGCATCCGGGTGGATCCACCCTGGCTTCGCGGGATGAATGTCATGCAGGTTTATCTCCGGCAGGTGAGAAAGCCCAATCCCGGCAGGCCGCAGGACATGAGCATCGACCGCGACGGGAATTTCTCGGACTTGAAGTGGTATATGGAAGAAAGGGCCAAAGACGGTTTCAACACCTTCCTGCTTTTGCCCATCACCGATCCGGTGTTTGCCAGCCCTTACGCCTGCAAGAGCCCGTATTCCATCAATCCTCAGCATATCGACTGGTCGCTGGTGCCGGATGCAGGCGGCACCCCTGATGAGAAATGCGTGTCGTTCCTCCATTCGGGCCGCGGCGGACGTGTATTTGAAAAGTTTTGCAAAAAAGACTGGGTCCATGAATATGCCGATGTCAAGGCGCTGGGGGATATTTCGGAGACCCCGACGGTAACCTTAAGGCCGCAGGATATTGAAGCGATACGGGACAGTGACCGGTACCGGATGATATATGAGACTGCCCTCTACGAACAGTTCATTGCCGCCGGGCAATTGAAGGATGCCATCCAGTTTGCGCACCGTTTGGGAGTCAAGGTTCTTTTTGACCGTCCGTTTTTTCCGGCCGAAGGGGGGGTGGACTTTTTTCACCATCGGGACGATCTGTTGACCTATAGGGACGATCAGGGGGAGGAACACGTGATGCATCCCGGGCCGCCGGACAAGCCTGATGAGAAGTGGGGGGATCTGGCAGAGCCGGACTGGAGGGTGCTCGGAGAATTTGCGTTTTTGAGATATGTTGCCCCGTTCCACTACTTCATCGACGAATTTGGTTTTGACGGTTTTCGATGGGACGCGGCACACAATGGTTTTGACAAGCTCTATCAGGCGTTGTCCGAGGAATTAAACGGCAAGGACATCATCAAGGTTGCCGAACAGCTGGGTGCTCCAAAAAACAAAGAAGAGGCATTAAGAAGAAGGGGATTCATCCCATACAAGGCCCTGCAATTTGCCAGCGGGGACATCGGCAACATCCGGCCCGAAGATTTTGAGAGGGAAATCTACTGGGGCGCCCAGGACTATTATTTTACCGTAGCCTCTACCCACGATGATCCCCGCATTGTGGAAATCTTTAGAAGAAATTTCTTTGAGGACGAGATTTCCGCTGGTGCCGTTGTCTGCGCCATCGCCACGGAGCTTGCCATACTGTCTCCCAACTGGGCCATGATGTTTGGGGACGAATGCTCCAGCGCCGCGCGTGTGGACAAGGACACATGGAGGGGGCTGAGTCCCTGGGACACCCGGAACAGGGGTATCACGGACATCAGCGGGCATCTGAAGAAATTAAATGAGATCCGGGATGAAAACCCTTTTCTAAAGAAAGCCAGAAATATACAGCGCATGGGAAACGCTCAGGGGGGTGTCTCCGTGTGCGTACGGTATGGCGATGAGGACGCCGTCATCCTCATCAACAACCTGAGCGGCGGTGTAAAAGAGGGCGCCGTGCCATTGCCTTTTGAGCAGTTGAACCTCGACCCCGGGGTTCCTTTTCAGATGGAGGACCTTTTCACGGGCATGACATATGATTTCATTCCCGGCGACAATCTCTATCCGCGCATGAACAAGATCGATTTCAAACTGGACCCCGGCCAGGCCCATGTCTTCAAAGTGCGCTACGGCGCCCGAAAGAAAGAAACTGTTCGAGGGAGCGTTCAAATCAATGAAGCGGCCCAGCGAAGTGGGGTAGAGGAGCCACTGATTGGTGCCTCCATGCTGGCGCCATGTTCCGCGTTTTCCTCTCGGGGGCAGACGGAAGAACAAGGGCCTCGGGTCCTGGGGGACATCTTGAACCAGCGCGAACGGGAAAGGCTCAAGGGCTGGATCCCGCCCATGCTTCTTCTGCAATATCCCCCCGAGGAAATTCCCGTCGAGGCGCTTCTGGAATGGTACAAAAAATCAGGCCTGGAGGCGGCGATACCGAGTCTGGAGACGTTTCTTGCGTCGCCGCGCGGCGCCGAAATGCCCGGCACATTGCAAAACCAGGTCCAAGGCAAGATCAACGATGAGCGAGACAGAATGACGAAAACCGTGGCCGCCATGCTGTGCCTTCGCCGGATCGCAGTGCTTCCCGGCGGATGGGATGGCATTACAGCCACGTTGGATATGCTGGATAAACTCACGGATGTGCTTGCGTATCTGGACGAGAATTCCAAGGCGGCGGTCGCAACGGATATTCTGTCTTTATTGCAGCGCGTCGATCCGGGAAATCAAGCGACATCTGCCCGCGCCAAATCCACGGCCATCCTGGGCGCTCTCATGGCCTCATCGCCAAATATGGACGATGCCTTGAAGGCCGCGATCAAACATGCCCTCTTTGACAATCTGGGGGTTTTTGACGACTACGTCAAAAAGGAAAGTCTGGCCGGATTTGCAGCCATTGTTTCTCAATTGACCGCCGAGGAATGCACCCGCTTGATGGAGGGCATCCGCAAATTTAGACCCTACGCCGGGGGCCTGGCCATGTGGCCGCCCCGGCAATGGGATGAAGATCACCTGGAACGTGCCGCCCACGCGCTGGTGACACTGGCCAACGCAATACCGGCAGTGAAGGATCTGATAGAGGAGAATCTGGGAGACGCGCGGTTTATCGCGATGCGGGAACACATCAATCCCAACAGTGCTATCTCTCTGGCCCTGGCGGTCAAAGAAGTCCCGGCGCTGAGCACCCAGGCGAAAATCAATTTTGCGCGCATCCTGCTGGGCAGAACGCGCTCGGATAAAATGTCACCGGAAGGACGGCTCACGTTTTATAAGGCCATTGTCTTATTGGGCGCGGACATGCCGCTAGAGGCGATCCCACCCAACGAATGGAAGGCCTTTGAGGATTTTCTGACCGGCGCCGTACTGGGCAAAGTCCAGGACTTCCTGAACGGGCGGGACGATGTCGCCGGCGCGGCAAGCGCGCTTGCCGCTTTGACCGCAACCCGTCCGGCATTAAGAAAGGCCTGGCTGGAAGAACGCGTAATGCCGCAACTTTTGGACAACATAAGAAACGGCGACATCGCCACTTGCCGGGGCACCGCCGTCGCCCTCGGAAAATTGCTCCCGCTCGCAGAGGGCCTGAGCGTATCCGCGCGCCGGAACATTATTCTCTTTGGCGCCGGAGCCTTGCTGGACATAGACGGCAACGAGGATGCATGGGCAATAGCGGCGAAAAGCCTGGAAGATCTTGCGCCTCTGGTGGAAACCCTTCCCGACAACGGCGAGACGGCCAATGTCATCATGGGAAAATTGCTGAGCCGGTTGCGCCCCGTATTCTATTACAATTCCCGCCGCGCTATTATTGAATGCATCGGCGCCTATTCCGCTACATTGAGGAAATATCCGGACACCGCGGTCCACCATGCCGTTCTAGCAAAAATCACCAGCGATGAAGAATTTGCCCAGGTGGGTGAGTATTGGATAGGGAACGATGCCGCCAGTGAACTGCTAAAGGACATGGTCAGAGCCGCACCTCCTGCGGTAAAAAACCATATCCATCAACGGCTGCTGGAGGGCATACGCGGACACCACGGAGCCATAAAATGGAGAGAGTACGTTCGAGTGTTTACAGCGCTAAAGGATGCCTTTCCCCCATTAGACGAACAAGAACGTGAAGAAATCATTCAATCCCTTATGCAACGGTTCCGTGGAAATTTTAATCCTTATGAAGAGGATAAACATGCGCGAACACTGATGGGCGAAGCCATCGCCGATTGGCTCAAAATGGATACGGATCCCGCGCTTGCCCCCGCCATCATGCGCGCGCTTTCCAACATGAAGACTCAAGACTCATCAAGGTCTGCGATGGATTTTGCCGTCAGCGGGCAGGCCTTATTGACCGCACTGCGGGAAAGCCCGGATATAGAGACGTTCCGGGCTCAGGCGGCATCCGATTCTGAGCAAGCTGTATCCGCAAGTAGGACGCGATTTAACGCGACACTCCGGGCCGCCGGCGTCTATGAAAGGACGGATACCTGGCATGTCTTGGCGGGAAAACTGGCCCGCGCCGTGGATTCCCCGGAACTGGGCCCCTGGATATTCCCCCACCTGGTCATCACCGGGCGCTTTCTCCAGCAGGGGATAGGGAACAGCGCCGCCTTTCGAACACTGATTCAAGCGGAAGACCACTTGCCGCGGATACAGAGGCTTCTGATCCTGGCCCTGCAGTCGCCCGCGCTCCGGCGAGACATGCGGACGGCCAAGCGGTTGGTGCGGGCCATAGGGTTGGGCGCGGACGACCAGATAGATTTGTTGCGCCGGCGGGCCGTATCGCTGGCCATTGCGGTCACCGGCGAAGACCGGCCCATGATCCGCGAGCTTGTCGGATGGATCCGGGACCGGATACACAACCAGCCCAGTCCTATGGATCTTCCCGTTGTCCGGGCCTATCGCGCGTTTGTCGAAAGCGGTGGAGAGGATCCTGCCGCGCTGAACGCATTACGAAATGCCGGATTTGACCGGGACTTTCCCGCCGCGATTCCGGCAGCGCGCAGACAAAATATCTTGGCGGCTGCAGATGCCCTCCTGCAAACCCTGGACACGGTATATGGGGAAGGTGTCACCCGCTCTTTCGCGGACGTACTCAGGAGATACCAGCGGGCAAACAACTGGTGGCAAGACGCACAAACGCCGTCCTACCTGGCCGACATCGCCCTACGCGTGCAGGAGACTGCATCTGGTGTACCAGTAACCGCCGGTTCGATAGAAATCCTCACGCAGGCGCGGCGGCAGCTTATAGAAGATCTAAAGATGGCCGTAGGCGCGTCCCTGCTGGAGGGCCTGCGCCTGGACAATGCCTTGGAGGTGCAATTGTACCGGTGGGTCAACAGCATGGCATCCCCCGGGGCGTGGCCGGCGCTTGCGCAAGACGACAAGATCCTTCTTCTGCGCCTGCTGGTGGAAAACGCCCAATTAAGCGGCAACATCGCCGCGGATTTCTCCGGTCTGTTGGACGCGTTGAAGGACACGGACTTAACATCCCTCAAGCCCAGGCTCGCGGCGCTTTTGGAGTCACTCGATCAGGAGACCGGCAGGATCTCCCAAGACACGGTGGATTCGTACCAGTCCCTGGCAGAAACCCTGGCCCGAAGGATCGGTGTGGGCAGAAACAACCGCGTGTGGGTCACGAATTTCTCGACGTTCCTGTTTCGCGCCGAATCCATTTATCTGCTTTCCATCTACGTGAACGCGTTGAAACAGGAGGTCTCGGACAAGGCCCCGTGGGACGCCGTGGTCGAGGGCACGGCTGAGGGCCGCCTGCGCCGCATTACCAACGCCAATGATATCGTCCGGGGTGATGTGGAAGATATATTGCTGGTCCCCAGCTTTCCCAACGACGTTCCGCTGGGCGCCCGGGTCAAGGGCGTCATCACGTCCGTGCAGGACAGCGTGCTTTCCCACGTGGCAATTCAGGCCCGTGCGCATCACATTCCGCACGCCGTCGTCCGGGAGCCGGCCAGTCTGGAACCGCTAACAGGGCATAGGGTGCGATTTGATGTGCGCAACGGACAGGTGGCGTTGGAACAAATTCCGGAAGAACCGGTGCGGCAGGTGGTCTTGCGCAAAATAAAAAATCTATTTTGGGCGGAACCCCCGGAAAAGAACGGCCATATAGAAGTTCTGAAATCCCAGCTCGCGGATGGCCCCGCCGTTCTGACACCGGAACAATACCAGCGCGACGCGGTGGGCGAAAAGGCCTACCGGCTGGCCCAAATCCCTCCGGACTTGGTGCCCGGCCAGATCACGCCGCCCCATTTTGTCGTGCCTTGCTGGACGTATGAGCGGGTCTTGAGGCAGCCCGAGAATCAGGCCCTGGCCGGCGAGATAGACGCACTGACGCAATACGCCGTGCGTTATCCCCAAGCCCGGGACACGTCCGCCAAATTGGAACGGCTCCGGACGTTGATCCGGCAACTCGCCATCCCAGGAGACATACTCAATGAGGTTTCAAGCCACATGCGCGCCACATTTAATAATCGCCCCGCGTTCGTACGCTCCAGCACAAACGCGGAAGACCTCCCCGGATATGCCGGCGCCGGGATGTACGACAGCTACGGCGGCATCCGCCGCCGCGCAGACGTGGAGCGCGCGCTGCTGGGAGTGTGGGCCTCTGTCTGGAACACCCGGGCCTTTGACGACCGCGAGAAATTCAAGATCACCCATCAGGATGTCCGCATGTCCGGCCTGGTGCAGGCCGCCGTCCCGGCCGACTACTCTTTCCTGATCCATACGGTGGACCCCACCACGACGAATCCCGATTATTTGCTCCTGGCTATCGTCCAGCGACTGGCGGAGACGCTGCTCAGCGGCAATCCCGCGTATCAAGGGTCGCCCTACCGGTTCCGCTACGACCGCAAGAAGGGGACACTGCAATTGTTGCACTATCCCAGCAAGCGGCTAAAACTCGGCCTGGATGCGGATGGTCACATTGTGCAAATGCCCACGGACTACCGGCAGGATGAATTATTGTTGTCGGATGCAGGGATGGCCCGCCTGATCGAGATCATCCAGGGCGCGCTAAAACTGGAGGCCATATTCGGAGCGCCGCAGGATATCGAGGGGGCACTCGCTAAATCCGCGGCCGGTTTTGACGTGGCCTATCTGCAATCGCGCGATCAGATATTGTCCCGCGAATTGGATTTCAACCGGGGCGCCAAGCCTGTCCCGTCGCCCATAAGAGCAGATATGGACGGCGTTCTGCCCGAGTCCTCCGCCCTGGCGCCGCAAAGCGCGCTGAAGAAAGAGGAGTTGCTTACCCCTTCTCCGCAGTTGGATCCCAGAACCCGCTTCCTGCAATTTTTGGAATTCGCGCGGGCGCTGGCCAGCCGGTTCGCAGGAGGGCAGGGGGCATCTATCCATGTCTTCGTCCTGGACCGGACGCAAGGCTTTGTCCTTGCACTGGGTCCGGGGGAAAACCAGCCCAGGGCGCTTTGCAAGATTCCCGACTACGCGGATCATTTCATGGCACTTTACGCCCTGGAAAGGCTGCGCCTGCCTGTCCACGGGCCTTATTTGCCGCTGGTGGAACGCGCTATGGCCCGCGCGCGTGATCCCGCGCCGCTACGCTGGGTTCCGCATATGGGAAGGCGGTCTTTTCTTGGCGTGCTGGGCACAACCGCACGTCTCCTGTTCCTGGAACCTCCCAGTCTTGACTCTCTTGTCGAGGGCATCAGCGCGCTCACAAACCCAGGTGAGCTGAAGTATTTGCCCAGGCCTCTGACGCGCGCCGAAGAATTGGCACGCGCATTTGCACTGGACAATATCCTGGCTTCCATGGATCAGGGTCTCAATTATGTGCAGTTTGGGCAGGCCCGACAGCCCTCAAAAGAATGGAAAATCAATTTTGATCTTGCCTGGGGTATGGCAACAGAAGAAGAAGGACAGTATCTCCTTGCCGATGCTCTGGCAGAGCATGAGAAGTCAGGTTTCCGGGAGTTGGCGGCGCAGATGTTGAGCGTCGGGTCTCCTGAGGATGTGGATTGGATCCAAAGTGTCCGGGATGCGATTCTCTTTTCCGCAAACCGCCATTACGCATATCGCACCGAGATGCTGCGCGAGTTCAACAGGCTGCACCCCGAATTTTCCATGCCGGAGTCAGCGCTGGAGTATACCCACGGCGCGCTATTGAAAGTGTCGCCAGCCATTGCCCAACGAACCCAATCGGATTCGGAGCTTCTGGATCTGGAGCATCTGGAATTCGAGGCATTGCGAATGGCTCAGAAAAATCCTGGTATCGATCCCCTAAGCTGGGGGGGGCATTCCAGATATATAGAGAAGCGACTGAACAAATTATACCGCATTCTGTTTGATACAAGAGGAACCGGCGCAGACATGGAATCTTTGAACATGTGGGAAATCATTTCCGCGGCCATTCAAGAGAGGGGAGGCATCAGCGCGAGGGGAATGGCGAAACTGAGACAAATTACCCAGCTCTACCGGGACAGCATAAGCAAGATGGCGGCACAGGGGAATACGGCAGAGGCGGATAATCTCCAGACCGTCGTGCGCCATCTCGACCAGACGATGCGCGAGGCCAAATTGAAACTGGATTTGGATGACGAGGGAAGGGCGGAGGCGGCCAGGGCAAATCCGCAGGATTACACAATTCTGGATCAGGAAGGACGGACGTTTGATGAGGTTTACGCCGGCTATCAGATAGAAGGTTCTTTTATTCCTGATATGTTGAAAGAGCCGGGAATCGATTCCTGCGACCCCAGGACGTATGGAATTTTTTCAGGAGAGGATTTTGATTTTGTCATTGCCCTCTCGAAAATGAACATTCCTGAACTGGCGATCACATTTCGGCGGCTGGCGCAGGGCGAAGGGAGCAACGGATTCTTGCGGGAATTGGCCGGTGATTATCCGGAATCTGACATGGAGCTATTGAAAGGATTTGTGAACCGCGTTGCAGGAATCGGTGTAAAAAAAGAAGAAAGAGGGATGGTCTTTGCGCATCTGATTTCGGCGCTGATTCAGGACCGCACAATGCTCAAACAGCGTATCGATGAGGCGCTTGCACAAGAAAATATAT
>CAZGMX010000025.1:19128-24311 GCA_964526865.1 uncultured Actinomycetota bacterium
TCCGCGAAATCGCCAGCCGCCGCTGGGTCCGGCCGGATCAATTCGACCCCCAGGCTGCCATCACCCGCATCGAAGAGCGGCAGGGGAGGGTGCTGGCCGTTACGGCAAGGGCCGAGCAAGGCCTCGAACAGCTTCACCGCCGGGTCTTTGAGCATAAAGATCCCATAGAAATGTTTGGCTTCGGCCTGGTGCGAAAAATCAATCCGCAAACGGATGTGCTTGAGAAACTGATTTTGCCGGATACTGAGAGGATTCTTGATCTGGGCGACAGCCTCACGTATGGCCCTGTCGCCGATGTCGTGAATATTCTGACGGAAGAAGGGACGCTTTCGTTTGCGCGCGTTGAGGGGCAGGTTTCGCTGGTTTCCGACAGATTAGAACAGCCGATTCCTTTGACAGAAGAAACATGGAGCGCGCTTCTGCCTGCCTTGGCGGCTCTTACGGGCAGGCCCATGCCTGCGGCCATCGAGACCCTGGAAGAGGCCGCCCCGCAAGGAGAGTTAAGAATTCAGGATCGCTGGGACGGGGTCATAGGAACGCATCTGTGCTTCAACACACGCGCCTATGACCGGCGTGTTCTGCAAGCAGCGCAAAGTCAGGGGCTGGAAGTTGCTTGTCTGGCGCATCATCATCCCAGGACCCCGGATTTTCAAGACGTGGACCGGTTGCCGGAATTGAGTGCCCGCAGGGAACACTACGCCCAAAAAGTGATATTGTCCGCAACCGATATAGAGGCGCGGGAGCATACAGACCTGCGATGGAGTTTGATATTCACGCTGGGCAATGCCGAAAAGGGCCTGCAGGAATGGCACACAGTGACAAGCGCCACCTATCAGATGGAATCTGTAAGCCGGTGGGCAGACAGGGTCAAGGACCTGGTGGAACAGATATTTCTGCTGAGCGAGAATGCGTCTTGGGAGGAAATTCAGCGGCTGGTGGAACCCCTGCGCGCGACCCTGCGGGAAATAAGGGGGGATAGGGAGATGCACGATTTGTCCTCTTTTATTGTCTATGCCCTCGGATGGGAAGATTATGAAAAATATGCCGGCATCTATTCAGGGGGCAATCTTTTTAACGCCGTAGGATCGGCCAAGGATTTGGTCCTTTGGCACCTGTTCTCACATCATCAGGATCCCACGGGTGAAGGAATTCTTAAAAGCTTTGAAAGTTTGACGCCGGAAGTCCTGGCGGCCCAGCAGGAAGCGGATTTGTTCCGCCTGTGCCGGCATATCAGGCACATGGAATCTGTGGACCCTGAGACAGGAGGACCTGTTCGAAGGGTCGTGAAAAACATGGGGTTTGATCGGCTGGCGGCCGAAACGGACATCGGCCGCATTTGGGAAGGTTCCCGCACGTTACGCCGCCTGTTGGACAACCTGCGGCAGTTGGGTATTTACGATCCCGCCGGGTTGGGCGCGATCAGCCGCGTGGAGGAGGATTTATGATGCGGCAACGGGCCGGAGGCGCCGGGAGCAGAGTTGGTGTATTGGCAAAGTTGATTTGCTGCCTGTGTCTCTGCCTGATTTCGGTGATGTTGCCGCAAATGCCGGCGGGCGGAGACAATTTTGCCCTGGCGCCAAAGTCCATCTTCAGCAAGAGGGCGGAGTCGGAAGCGGACAAGCGGACAAGGGAGCGGCAGGTTATTGCGGCAAAGATGTTTTTCCATGGCGCGGTGGAGGCGTGGAATGTCAGCATGCTGCTGCAGAAAGCGATTGTGAGCTTTGGGGGATCGCATATGGCAAGTGTGTTCGAAAAAAATCAAGAATTGGGCATGAAATTATACGAAATATACAAAAGAATTCTCGATTATGCTCATGGTCAAGACGGCTATGGCCCATTCATGCAAAAGCTGATACAGAACAACGGAGAAGGCATGTCCACCGGGGATATCCAAGCCTTTTACGATTCCTTTTGGGGAAGATATGAACAATGGAAGAGAGATCTGGCGGACGTATTGGAAGAATGCCGCAGGAATGGTTTTGAAATGAGCAAGGACAATGCAAAAATGATGCAGGGTGCAATGTCCCGTCTAGATAAAGTATTGCCATTTCTTCTGGTACGATTCCCTCAAGGAAAACTCAGAACCGACGAAAGGGTAGAGGATGTGGCGGCGATCTTCTGCAATATCCGCGACACAGCGGCAGAAAGCCATATGCCGGGCAGGACAATTCCCAATATCCATGTCCAATCCCAGCCAATGATCGGAATAGAGAATACAGATTGTTTTTCCGTGGAAACGGTGTGCGATCAATTTGCAATTCAGATCGCGCTGGAGAGATTCATCTCCAACGCTGTCCGCATGTCGATCAAGAATGTCTATGTGACCATTCAATAGGAAGCCGATCGCGTGGTGGTGGTTGTCGAAGACGACGGGCCGGGAATCAGTGACGAATTTCTGACAGACGATGCGACGTACGGCCGCCAGCGGTTGTTCTGCCCTGGGATCAGCACCAAAGTGACCGGGGGCGGCACGGGCATGGCCCTCACGTGGAACATTCTCCACATGATGTCCGGCGGTGATGTCCAGGCGGCCAATTCCGCAGCCCACGGCGGCGCCAAATTTACGTGTACATTCCCCAGGGCGCCGGAATCGGCGCTTGCAGGGCAAGACAGGAGAGAGGCTGCCCCTGAAGGACTCGTGAGTCCCCGGAGTAGTTTATGGCGGCATGGGCTGGAACCCAATCCGTCGGAAGAAAGTCTTTGAGTATTTTGTGGGAGTTGGACACTGTTGAAAATACACCGAATATATGTATTTATGCTTGACAAGCACTCGGCATGTATATATCATATATATACAATTTAAAGGGGCCTTTGTATGAATATATATTCCGAGCTTAACGGCTTTGATTGGAACGATGCAAACCGGTACAAGAATTGGAAGAAACACCATGTCGCCTGGTGGGAGTGCGAAGAAGTATTTTTTAATCAACCGGTATATGTCTTTCCGGATTCAGCGCACTCCGGCACCGAAATGCGCCATTATGTGCTTGGAGTGACCAATGCAAACCGTCCGTTGTTTATTGTGTTTACAAAGCGTGGGGACAATATCCGGATCATCTCGGCGCGTGACATGCACAGAAAAGAGAGGAAGGCCTATCATGAAAAAGCTAAAAGAGATTCCAAAATTTAAGTCTTTAGCCAAAGAGGAAAGGTTCTGGGCGACGCACGAGATCACCGACTACGTCAACTATGCCAAGGTGGGCATGGGATTCTTTCCGGCGCTGAAGCCTTCCAACAGATCCATCTCCATTCGATTGCCAGAGTCATTGTTGGAATCGATTAAACTCCTGGCCAACAAACAGGACATACCTTATCAGTCCATGCTGAAGGTTTTGCTTGCCCAGAAGGTGTGGGAAGTCATGCATTTCAGACCCGGCAGATAGTGCTGGGGACATGACGTAACCCATGGTTTCCTGAGTGGCGGATAAGACTGAGGGCCAGCGTTCCCCGTATAAATAGGAACCGTCCCCATTTATTTTGCAGGAGGGCACTTGCATACGACTGTTTGCTTCATGCCGGCATGGCAATCATGGCTGCCTCAGGCGTACGCCCAGACGTAAGAGGCAAGCAAGACGGTCATCGAATACGTTGCAGTTGTTTTAGGCGGAAAATTCAAAACCCACATGGAATTCTACGACCGCATGCGGCGGAAAAGGCATTTGCTTATTTATGAACCAGGCCCTTATACCTGTACACAAACGGAAATGACAGAGGCAAGAGCAATACGGAGGGATAGCTACAGATTTACTTGAATTAATCTGTAAAAGAATCAAAGAGCGCCATCCTCAGATGGAATTTGACTTCTAGGTTACTTGAACGCCCAATTGGCCTGTCGATTCAACCACCAGTGCCCAATAAATTGGGCAAACCACAAGCTTAATCCCATACTTATCCACAAGAAATGGGCATTGTCTTGAAGGTCCCATATCAATTGGTCCAGAGAAAGCTATGCCGAGGCGAGATACATTACATAATATATATTATACGACGTTAGTAGGGTAAGTCGATCGGTGTTCTGGCCTCGGTTGGACTCCTCATTCGGCTTTGTAAGTGCGATTCTTAGCGACATCGCGAGTCCGCCACTAAAGCTTTGGCGGACGTGGCGATCTCGTATACGTGTATGGGAAAACCCCAGTTCCTCTTACTATTGCGATAGTTTGTGCGTTGTTTTATACTGACGACGTGAAAAAGAACCCATCACCGATTGCATTTTTGCAGAAAAAGCAGATCGCAGAGCTTTTTCGGAACCATCACATGGTCCTGGCCTATCTCTATGGTTCTTGCGCCACTGGCAAAACACATGCCCTAAGTGATGTCGATATTGCTGTCGCGGCAAATCGTAAACTGTCCGCCGTTCAAAAGTTGAAAAAGCGGCTTGTTCTGATATCTGAATGTCAGAAGATTCTGAAGAGTTCCAATGTGGACCTGGTTTTCTATGAGGACCTGCCGCTGCAGATTCAATATCACGCGCTAAGAGACAGCGTTTTGATTTTTAGCGACGATGAAGACCTGCGCGTGGACTTGGAGCACCGGACACTATCCAGATATTTCGACCGCGCATACTACATTCGGCGACACACGGAATTGCTGCTCCAAAACGTATCAGCCCATGGAATTTTGTCATGAAACGCAACCACGACCGTATTGCTGACCGGCTGGAGGCGTTGAGGCGATACACCGGCTATCTGAAAGAATACCGGCGCGCATCACTCCCCCATCTGGTAAAAGATCACACGCTTCAGGGCGCCGTGTGTCATTACATGCAATTGGCTGTTGAATGCATGATGGACGTTGGAGAAATGTTCATCAGCCAAATGGATTTACGAAAACCTCAAGACGGACGGGACATCTTCGAAATTCTCTCGGAGGGAAAAGTTCTGCCCAAGAAATTTGCCTATCGCATAGCCCCGATAGCGGGATTTAGAAACATCCTGGTGCATGAATATCTGAAGGTTGACATGTCCATTGTCCACGACCGCCTCCAGAAAGACCTCAAAGATTTTGACACCTTCGCGCGGTATGTCGCAAAAGCTCTAAAACTTTAGCGGATTGGTCATCCACGTATCACAGCGACAACTTTTGAAAACTTTCTGCCGCTTTATGGTGATACCCTGCGCTAAAAGGCAGTCTGTGCTTATCCGATTGACTCCACTTACCACTACGTGTAGTGTTTATAGTGATGC
>CAZGMX010000026.1:0-4608 GCA_964526865.1 uncultured Actinomycetota bacterium
ACTATAAACACTACACGTAGTGGTAAGTGGAGTCAATCGGATAAGCACAATCCGGCTTTCGCCGCAATACTAAAACACGCACACAGCGTGAGTTGCAACCCTGTTTGATTCAGCCCATTGACAAATCAAAAAAGAGTGGTATAATATACTCCGGCAGCGTGCGATAAGGAAGATACATGGACAAGACTTTCAAAATACGGGCCAGATTTTTGGTCGATAAGGAATATCAATACCGTTTTATCAGAGCGGTGTTGTTCCAAACCCTTGTCGCGCTCCTGATCCTTGTCAGTGCTTTCTACATCTTTCAGAGAGAGCAAATGGACATGCTGACAAGGCTCTCGATGGATGAGTCCAAACTCCTTGCGATGCAGGAATGGACCTGGGGAGTATTCTTAAGAATCCTGGGGATTGTGGCGCTGGTCTGCGGGTTTCAGTGTCTGTTGGTCCTTATATTTTCCCACAGGTCAGCTGGCCCTATGTATCGTCTTAAAAACTACTTAACAGAGATTACCAAGGGGGCCCTTCCGCGGCCGATTCAATTCCGCCGCGGCGATCATTTTAGAGATGTACAGGACGCGTACAATGAGATGGTAACGGTGTTGGAGAAAGAGCGGATCAACGACTTGAGAATCATCCAGCAGATGGAGGAGGGGCTCATCCACTTGAAGCGCCTGGCGAAGGACGAGCAGGTCCATCAGATGGTGGAGTATATTGAGCGGCTCAACAACGATTTGAAGAATTTCAAGACTCGCTGACCTTGCATCCCGGCAAACGGTTTCTGGAAATACCAGGAAAATTTCTAGCCGTTCCCGGGGTGCATTTTTTATTGACACTTCTTCATGAGTTGATAGACTCTTCGTGTGAGATGTCACGAGCGGTGCGTTTGTTAGCGCACATTGCCGGTTAAGGAGGAGGAATAATGGCAACAAGAGAGGAAATATTTCAGAAGGTCAAGGAATGTTTGGTACAGGCCCTGGGTGTGGACGATGATGAGATTGAGTTAAAAACCTCATTAACCAAGGATTTGGGTGCCGAGTCCATCGATTACCTGGACATTGTTTTCAGGCTGGAAAAAACGTTCAAGATCAAGATTCCACGCGGGGATCTTTTTCCGGAAAATCTTTTGACGAATGACGAGTACGTGAAGGACGGCAGGATGACTCCGGCCGGAATTTCCAAACTAAAGGAGAAAATGCCGTATGCAGATCTCTCCGAGTTTGAGGGAAATCCCATCATCACGGATTTTGCCGACCTCTTCACGGTGGAAATGCTGGTCAACTACGTCGCTGAGAAACTCAGCCTGGTGACCAACTGATTGGTGGCGCCAATCCGGCGGATGATTTCCGCCGGATTGCGGGCAATTTGTGACGCGAGTCTCATCCCTAGTGATGGCCTTTAAGGATCGCTAGGGATTTTTTTTGACGGCAACACGGTCATAGCGGTCACAGAGAAACAGGGACAACGTATGCGGTTGAAAAAGATGTTCTATACACCCATCATTGTTGCGGCGCGCTGGGAGGTCTGGAAATTTGATCGCAGCTGCCGCCGTGTCGCGCAAATCCAAGGTCAACTTCTGAAGGAAAAACTGCTTCTCAACGGCGCCAGCCGCATGGGGCGGAAATTAGGCATTCCCTCACTGACGTCCATGGATGGGTTTCGCGCGCGTGTTCCCCTCACCACCTACGATGATTACTCCGACGCCATCGAAAAGTGCAAAGAGGGAGACACTGCGGCGATTCTGGGGCCGGGCCAGCGGGTGGTGATGTTCGCGCTTTCCAGCGGGACAACCGGGCGGACCAAGTTCATTCCCGTCACGAAGAAATTTTTGAAGGAATACTACGAGGGCTGGCTGACATGGGGATATTATGCCTATCAACCGCGGTCGCTGGGTGAGACCAAGCTGCTGCCGATTACGGCCCCCAGCTCGGAATCTGTTACGCCGAGCGGGATCCCCTGCGGTGCCATTTCCGGATTGACTGTAGACTGTCAAAACTGGCTCACCAAGCGGTTGGTTGCCGTACCCAAAGAGGTTTATCAGATCGAAGATCCACAAACGAAATATTACGTGATGGCGATTTTTGCCCTGGCTCATAAGGTGGAGGCGATCACATCCGCCAATCCAAGCACGATCTTGACGTTTGCCCGGCTGGTCCAGGACCGGCGGGAGCAGATTCTGGCCGATATCGAAAAGGGAACGCTGGATGGTGCCGGCTCTCTGAAGGGAGACCAGCGGGACAAAATCCAGCGGATGCTCCGACCTAATTCCAGACTCGCATCGCGCCTGCGGGGCCTTCTGGATCAACACGGCGGACTGTATCCCAAGCACTATTGGCCGGCTCTTTCCATCGTCTCCAACTGGAAGGGGGGGACACTGAGCCGTTATCTGGATTTTTACCCGGAGTATTTTGGGAGCACGGAGGTGCGGGACATCGGGTTGATTGCCTCCGAAGGGAGGATGAGTATCCCCGTCTCCGGGGAGGGGGCCGGCGGCGTGCTGGATGTTCGGTCCCAATTCTATGAGTTTATTCCGGAAGAGGCCATCGAGGACAAGCCCGTGCGCACGGTATTGGCGCACGAAGTGGAAAAGGGAAAGCGCTATTTTATTGTGTTGACCACCGCTTCCGGATTTTACCGCTACGATATCCGGGACCTTGTGGAGATCACTGGTTTTTACCACCAGGCGCCGGTTTTGAAATTTTTGAACAAGGGCAGGCATATCAGTTCCATCACGGGTGAGAAGATCTCGGAATTTCAGGTTGTGGAGGCGGTCAATCACACGGCCCGCCAGTTTGAGTTGGGGTTGGAAAGTTACTGCATGTTCCCCAAGTGGGGAAAGATACCTCACTATGGTCTTCTGGTGGAGGAGGGGACGGCTGGCACGCAAAATCTCTGGGCCGGTTTTTTAAAAGAACTGGATCGTGAATTGTGCCGTCTGAATTATGAGTACCAATCCAAGCGAAGTTCCGTCAGACTGGGCCCTGTGAGTCTGTTTTTTGCGCCGAAGGGTACGTTTGCGGCGATCAAGGAGGAAAGGCTCCGCGCGCGAGGGGGAAGGCTGGAGCAGTACAAACACGTCTTTTTGGTGCCGGATGAGAATTGGATCCGGCAGTTCCAAATCGTCAGGGAGTTCTATGTTGCCGAGTCGGCAGAAAGCAAGGTGACCCGTGATTGATACCGCAAAGCAGACACCGCAGCCTCTTGTGAACCTTGAGGAAATATCTTTTGAAAGGCTCGGCCCCGTGTCCAGAATAGTGAAGACATTTCTGGTGAACCCTTTCATCAACTATGTTTTTCCGTCGCGGCTCATCAAGCATGTCCTGGAAAAGAGTCAAAGTCCCCTGTTGAAGGAATGCCTGGTGCGGCCGGGCAGCTGGCTGTCCATGGAATTCAGTTATGATTTGGACCGGGAATGCAAGGATTTGCTGGATCGCGTGGCGGTGCGGTGGGGCGCCATGCCGATGGCTCTGCGGAACAGAAAAAAACTTGTCAGCCGGGTGTTGGCCAACTGCATCCGGAGTTATGCCCCTCAGGGACACGTGAAGGTGTTGGGGATCGGCGCCGGCCCGTCCCGCAATCTCCTGTCAGCGGTGATCCTCTCGGAGCAAACGAATGTCTCGGCCACCTGCATCGATTTGGACGCGGAGTCGTTCACTTTCGGCCGGCAGATTTGGAAGGAATCGGGCCTGCCGGACAATGCGGTGGTTTTTTTGGAGGGGGACGCGGCGGATCTGACCAGAAAAATCCATATTGCGCCCCAGATTGCAAAACTGGTCGGCATCCTGGAATATTTGGACGATGAATCCCTGGACAGACTGCTGGAGGTTTGCGCAAATTGCCTGACTGCCGATGGCAGTATCGTCACCCACAGCATCTATCCGCGGCATGGAATCGATCCGTTCATGCGGCGTATTTTCAATCTCCATCTGCGGTATAGGACGACGGAAGATCTGATCCAGAGGCTCATGCGAAAGGGTTTTGGGGAATTCCAGACCTATTCAGAGCCCATTGGCGTCTATACGGTCATTCACGCAAAAAAGAAGGGACCCGCGAAGATTTAGCAGGGGGGCGACGGAGGAGCTGTGGTACGGATATATTCTAAAACTGTTGTTCTGGCGTGCGGCATCCTGTTTTTTGGGGGGATGTCTGCGTATCCCTCCGAGCCGGTGAAAGATCTGAATGCCTTGATTGACAGGCTTTCCGAGGCCAGAGATTTTTACAAGAGGCAGGTGGCGGATTATACCTGTGTTTTTTTGAGGCAGGAACGCCTGGAAGGGAAACTGCGCAAACAGGAAACGATTTTTTTAAAGTTCAAGAAACCCTTCGATATTTATATGAAGTGGATCCAGGAGCCGAACAAAGACAGGGAACTGCTCTTTGTCCCGGGACAATTCGACAACAAACTCAAGGTGCACATCGGGGGACTGTTGAATCTGATTTTGCCGTCGATGACCATTTCTCCCACCAGTCCTTATGTGCTGAAGAATACCCGGCACCCCATCACGTCCGCCGGGATAGGGAATTTAATCAACAAACTCCTGGATCAGTTTGAGTTGGCAAGACAACAAGGTGACCTGCACGTGATTGTTCATGGCACGGAAAACATTGAGG
>CAZGMX010000026.1:4618-7885 GCA_964526865.1 uncultured Actinomycetota bacterium
GGACCGAGTGCCTGAAAATCGAACGGATCCTTCCCAAAGACAAGGGATATTATTGCCACCGTCTTCTTCTGTACGTCGAGAAGAAGACGTTTGTGCCGGTCCGCGTGATCATCTTTGACTGGGACGATGTTCTCATCGAGACATATTCCTATCTCAAAATGAAGTGGAATGTGGGGCTTACGGACAAGGATTTTGATTGCCGTAACAGGGAATACGCATTTTGAGGCCAGCATGGAGTGCCGGATCGAGCAATTTCCCGCCACAGACTCGCGAACCCTTTATTGCCGGCATTGGTATCCGCTCGCTGCGCCGCGCGGCAGGGTGATCCTTCTTCACGGAGTGGAGAGCCACGGGCAGTGGTTTGAGGGGACGTGCCGATGGCTTACCCAACTGGGATTTCACGTGGCAGCTTTGGAGCGCCGTGGCTCCGGTCTGGACGGTTGTTCCCGCGGGGATGTGGATTCGTATCGGCATTGGATGGACGACGTGGAAGTTTTGGCCCGGCGGTTGGGCGCAGAAAAGACACCGGCAAAAATTCACCTGCTGGGAATATCCTGGGGGGGGAAACTGGCCTGCGCCTGCGCCGCGAGATCCAGCCCATGGATTTCCAGCCTCATTCTCATTTCTCCGGGATTGGCGCCGCGCGTCGATGTGTCCTGGCTCACAAAGATACGGATCGCCTGGAATTATTTTTTTTGTCCCACCCGGCGGTTCCGTCTTCCGATCGACAAGGCCGCGATGTTCACGGCCAACGAACGCTGGCAGAGTTTCATCGAGAAAGATCCCCTGCGGTTGAAGGAAGTGACCGCCAGATTCCTTGGGGAAAATTTCAAGCTGGACCGTTTTTTGAGAAAGAACAGGGCGCTCATCCGGGTGCCCGTGCTGATGCTTCTTGCGCAGACCGATGCGATCATCGATAAGGATAGGACCAGGAAGTATCTGGAGACGTTTGGTTCTGCCCATAAAAAGATTTTGGAATATCCGGGCAGTGTGCACACGCTGGAATTTGAAGAGAACCCGGACTGCTGGCGGAAGGACGTCTTGAGCTGGCTGGATGCATAAGGAAGGTTGAATCCTTTGTGTCTTTCCTGTAACATTGGCTCCACGTCCACGCGAAAGCGAAAGGGGAGAGGGTGAAGTTTTATCTCATCGACCGGATTCTCCGGTTTGACTCCAGGAAGCGCGTTTGCGCGGTCAAGGGTTTGTCTCTTGCCGAAGAGTATCTTGCCGATCACTTTCCGGGAAACCCCGTGATGCCGGGTGTCTTCATGCTGGAGGCGATGCTGCAGGCGGGCGCCATGCTGTTGGGGGTGCATCAGGATTTTTCCTTTTCCATGTATTCCCTCAAGGAAGTGAGCAACATCCGTTACGCCAAGTTTTTGATGCCCGGGAAACAACTTGTTCTGGAGGTGGAATTGACCGGTATCCAGGGGAATGAGGCACACTTTTCCGGGAGTGGTAAGATCGAGGACCGGACCGCTGTGGTGGCCCGCTGGGTGGTGAAATTTTTCAATCTGGCAGAGGAAGATTCCCGTCTTGCGCGCAATGACCGGCTGATTGTGGAGTGGACCAAAGAGAGGTTTAGAATGTTAGGGGGAGAAGAATGTTGGAGACAAATGCTCGCAAACGTTTCGTAGGAAAGACCGCCCTGGTGACGGGCGGGTCCAGGGGAATCGGCCGGGCCGTTGCGCTTTTGCTGGCGAAGGAAGGGGCCAAGGTGTATGTCTCGTATCTCAACAACGCGCCGGCCGCAGAGGAAGTCAAAGCCGCTGCCGAAGAGTCCGGCTGGGAAATTCACATGGTGAAGGGCGATGTTCGCAGTGAAGAAGATGCCTCGCGGATCGTGGACCAGATTCTTGAAAAAGAGGGTGTGCTGGATATCCTGGTCAACAACGCCGGGATCGTCAAAGATTCGCTGTTGGTTGCCATGGAGAAGGAACAGTGGCAGGACGTGTTGGACACCAATCTGGGCGGCGTCTATCACTTTACCCGTGCGGTGGCCCAGCCCATGATGATGCAGAAAAAGGGGCGCATCATCAATGTGTCCTCTTTTTCTGGCAAACGGGGTGGGAAGGGGCAGGCGAATTATGCGGCTTCCAAGGCCGCCGTGAACGCTTTTACCCGGGCGGTGGCGCTGGAATTGGCCGCGAAAGGGGTTACGGTCAACGCCGTGGCCCCCGGCATGATCGAGACCGACATGAGCAAAAATGTCCGGAATCTTGCCGCGGATATGATCCTTTCCAAGATTCCTCTGGGCCGGTACGGAAAACCCGAGGACGTGGCCGGAGTGGTGGCGTTCCTGGCCTCCGAGGATGCGGCGTACATTACGGGCACGGTGATTGCGGTGGACGGAGGGCTGGGCACAGGAGTGTGACGGGGACATGCGCTGGATACACATCGATAAAATCGTGGAACTTCGCAGGGGGGAGTTTTGCAGGGCGGTCAAATGCGTCAGCCTTGCGGCGGATTATTTGACAGATCATTTTCCGACGTATCCCGTGATGCCGGAGTCGTTGATCATGGAGGGGATGGCGCAGACGGGCGGAATTCTGGTCGGGCATTACCACGATTTCAAGGAAAAGGTTATTCTGGCAAAATTTCCAAAGGCCGTGTTCCACCGCATGGTGAAGCCGGGAGATCAAATGATTTTTGAAGCCACGGCGGAGGACCTCCAAAAAGAGGGGTCGCGCGTCAATGGAAAAGTCTGGGTCGGCAAGGATCTGGTGGCGGAAATATCCGCCATGTTCGTTAATCTTCAGCAGGGGGAGGCCTTGTCCTCCGACAATTTTGTTTTTACGTGGGATTTTCTTTCGTTGTTGAAACTGCACGAGGTGATTCCGCTGGAACAGCTGGTGTCTTAGTGGTCGAGACCACATAGCCCTGCGGAAGATTTTTTCCGATGGATTTGAGACCGGAGTTGGGATGATAAAAATGGACAACGGTGTGAAGCGGGTGGTTGTTACGGGCATGGGGGTATTTTCCCCCATCGGCATCGGCAAGGATGCGTTTTGGGAAGGTCTGACGGCGGGGCGCTCCGGCATCGACCGCATCACCCTGTTTGAAACAGATGGCTTTGCTGTGGATTTTGCCGGCGAGGTCAAGGACTTCAATCCGGCAAAATTTATCGAGCAGAGAAAATCCCTCAAGGTGATGGCCCGGGACATCCAGTTGGCCGTGGCGGCGGCAAAACTGGCCATGGACGATTCACTCCTGGACGTAAAAAAGGTGGAACCTCTGCGCTTTGGTCTGTCGATCGGCGCGGGACTG
>CAZGMX010000026.1:7895-23374 GCA_964526865.1 uncultured Actinomycetota bacterium
TCTACCAGCATCGAAGAATTGGGGCCGGCCATGCGCAACTCGGCCAACGAGAATGGGGATTTTGAAATCCGCCGGTTTGGTTCCGAAGGGATGAACACGCTGTTTCCCCTGTGGCTGTTGAAATATCTCCCCAACATGCTGGCCTGCCATATCTCCATCAATTACAATGCGCAGGGGCCCAACAATACGATTACTACCGCCTGCTGTGCCAGTGCTCAAGCCATCGGCGAGGCGTACAAGGTGATCCAGCGGGATGGAGCAGACATCATGCTGGCGGGCGGATCGGACTCCAAGGTCAATCCGCTGAGCGTTTTGCGCTATGAGCTTTTGGGGGTTCTGTCGCACAACAACAAGGAACCGGCGAAGGCGTCCCGTCCTTTCGATCGGGATCGCAATGGCTTTGTGGTGGGAGAAGGATCGGGAATTGTCATTCTGGAAGAATTGGAGCATGCCCGGCGGCGCGGGGCAAAAATCTATGCGGAGGTCCTGGGATACGGCACGGCCTGTGAAGGAAATGGAATCCTGCATTTGGATCCGCAAGCGCGGGGGCTGGTCCATTCCATGGCGGAGGCCTTGGGGGAGAGCGCTCTGGATGCCTCGCAGATCGACTGCCTCTATGCCCACGGACTCTCCGATCCCGTGAAGGACCGTCTGGAGACGATGGCCATCCACAAAGTGTTTGGGGCGCAGGCCAAAAAGTTGTCCGTGAGTGCGATCAAGTCCATGATCGGACACCTGGGTGCCGGTGCCAGCGTGGTGGAATTCATTGCGGCGCTTTTGAGCATGAGGGATGGAATCATTCCTCCCACGATCAATTATGAGAACCCGGATCCCGCCTGTGATCTGGATTATGTTCCCAATACGGCGCGTCGTAAAGAAGTGCGCGCGGTGATGACCAATTCGTATAGTTTTGGCGGCCAGTCCGCTTGTCTGGTGGCAAAAAAGTGGGAAGATTGAGCCATGGTTAGAGACACATTGAAACGCCGGGTGGTGATTACGGGGACGGGAATCATCTCTCCGCTGGGCATCGGGGTGGAGGAAAACTGGAAGGCCCTGTTGGCCGGCTGCTCCGGAATAGGAAAGATCACGCTCTTTGACGCGTCCACTTTTCCGACCAAGATCGCGGCGGAGGTCAAGGATTTCGACGTGCGCCAGTGGTGTTCCCAGGCGGACCGCGTCCAGAATGCCGGGCGCAACGCCCATTTTGCCGTGGTGGCGGCCCAAATGGCTTACGAGGAAGCGGGCTTGAACCGGTGTGATTATGATCCTTTTCGGGCGGGTGTGTATCTGGGCTCGGGAGAAGGGGCGCCGGACTTCTTCAATTTTGTCGACGTGATTTTGAAATCGTACAAGGAAAATTCTGTCAGCAGTGCCCAATTTTTAACACTGGGCCAGCACCGGTTCAGTCCGTTGCGCGAAATCGAGCAGGAGCCCAACATGCCCTCCGGATATCTGGCGACCCTGTTTCGCGCCTACGGTCCCAATTCCAACTGTTTGACCGCGTGTGCGGCCTCCAGTCAGGCCATCGGAGAGGCCACGGAGCTCATTCGTCTGGGCAAGGCCGACATCATGTTTTCCGGTGGGACGCATTCCATGATCCATCCCTTTGGCATGGCAGGCTTTAATTTATTGACGGCGCTCTCCACGTTCAACGACGACCCGCCCAAGGCGTCCCGGCCATTCGACCGCAAGAGACAGGGTTTTGTGCTGGGGGAGGGGGCGGGAATCGTTGTCCTGGAAGAATTGGAGCACGCCCGGAAACGCGGCGTTAAAATTCTGGGAGAGGTCATCGGATACGGTTCTACGGCGGATGCCTACCGTCTGACCGATGCCCATCCGGAAGGCCGCGGCGCCATCATGGCCATGCGCGGGGCTCTGCAGGATGCGGGAATCCAAAGTCATGAAGTGGGGTACATCAACGCGCACGGCACGTCCACAGAGGTCAACGACAAGGTGGAGACAATTGCCATCAAGGAAGTGTTTGGTGCGCACGCGTACAAGATTCCCGTAAGTTCCATCAAGTCCATGATGGGGCATCTGATTGCGGCGGCGGGGGCCGTGGAGTTGATCACGTGTCTGTTGGCCATCCGGGACGGTGTTTTGCCTCCCACAATGAATTATGAGTATCCCGATCCCGACTGTGACCTGGATTACGTGCCGAACAAGGCCCGCAAGGCGTCACTCCACACAGTGTTGTCCAATTCGTTTGGTTTTGGCGGGCAGAACATTGCGTTGATTGTCCGCCGCTATCAGGGTTAGCCGCAGAAACAGGATGCCTTCTCGATGATGACGTTTTTTTCTGCAGTCTTAGCAATCCTTTTTATTGTGGGTGCAGTGGTCTTTATCGTCATCGAGATATGGGCCGTCAATCTGGTCTCCAACCTTTTGCTCTCCCTGCGCGAGCCCTCTTCCCTGGTGAGTTATCCCCGTGTGGAAGGCGAACTCATTGATTTTCAGAGCGAGGACGGTATCCGGCTGAAGGGCAAGTTCATTCGCGCGCAAGGGAAACTCAAAGGGACCGTGATCTTTTGCCCGGAAGCGGACAGCACCATGGATTCGTGCAGTAAATACATCAGTTATCTGCCGTCCCAGGGATACCATGTCTTTTCTATTGATTTTCGAGGTCATGGTGTGAGCGGCAATGTGGAAGGATATGTTCCACGCCAATGGGTGAGCTCCTACGAACTCTACGACTTGTTCGGCGCCCTGGATTTGGTGAAAGAGATGAAGGGTGTGGATCCCGACAAGGTCTTTTTATTTGGTGTTTCCCGGGGGGCCGCGGCGGCCATCTGTACGGCGTCGATCAGCGGAGGGATCCGCGGCATTGTGACGGACAGCGCCTTTTCCACCAAATGGCTGTTGAACGACTACATGCGCAAATGGACGAGCGTCATCCTGCCCTTCAAGAAACTTCCGACCTGGGTCTATTGGACGCTGGAGGATTTTGGGGTGTTCACGGCGGAGATGAAAGTCAAGTACCGTTTCCCGGCGGTGGAAAAATCACTTCGGTCGCTGGAAACTCCCATCTTGATGATCCACGGGCAGAAAGATTCCTACGTGTCCTTCCGGCACGCCAAGAAATTGTTCGATGTCACCCGTTCCCCCAAGAGGTTTTTGGACGTTCCCGATGCCCGCCACAACGAAAGCGTCGTCGTGGCCCCGGAACTTTACCAAAAGACCGTTCTGGAATTCCTCGAAGGCACCCTTCGCGGCGCCTAACCCATATTAAGAATTCAAGATGGATGGAATGTTTTTTAAGAAGTATTCCACTGGGAGAATTTCTATGCTGTCTTGGTGCAAACGGCGTTGGCCGCCATATAGTAGATACGCCTTGGCCATGGGATAATCTTTCAGAAAGGCTTTGAGGCCGTGGAGGGCAGGATCAAAGATTCTGGAAGAGCGTTTCACTTCAAATGCCTTGATCCCTTTGGGGCCGTACAACACAAAATCCACCTCCAGATTGTTTGCCGTGCGCCAGTAGTGGATGGTGAACCCCAAATGATGATATGCGTTGTGTGCCAGGAGCTCTTCGAGTACCAGAGTTTCCAGCGCCGGTCCTTGTACTTCTTCCGGAGAGTCCAGCGGGCCCATTGGTCTCAGTGTCTGAAAGATCCCCGTGTCGAAGAAATAAAATTTGGGATGGGCCAGGAGACGTCTTTTTGCCCGCTTCGCAAAAACGGGAAGCCGGTGGGCTAGCAGTAAATCCTCCAAAATAAAAAAATAGTTTTCGACCACTTTACGTTCCACGGAACATTCCCGCGCCACGGTCGAAATGTTGAGTACCGCGCCCTGGGAGAAGCTGGCCGTCTCCAGAAAACGGGCGAATGCGCCCAAATTTCTGGCGAGTCCTTCCTGCTGAATTTCCTCGCGCAGATAGGTTTTTACGTAGCTTTCAAGATATGCCCGCGGGTCTTTTTCTGTATAGGCGCACGGGAGCTGGCCGAATCGCAAGGAATGTTGAAGATTAAAGTTCTTCCCCAATTCTATCGCGGTGAGGGGATGCAAGGAATAGGTGAGGGCCCTTCCTGCCAAAAGATTAACTCCTTTTCTTCTAATCTTTCTGGCGCTGGAGCCGGTCAGTACGAACTTGAAATGATGTTTTTCGATCAAGCGGTGAACCTCATTCAACAGTTCCGGTATTCTCTGAACCTCGTCCAAAATGATCCAGTCTGCAAAATTTTTAGGGATCAGATTTTCCAGCCTTGCGGGTGCAGCAAGAAGGTCGTTGAACAGTTCTGACTCCAGCAAGTCCAGATAGAGTCCTTGGGGAAAAGTGTTTTTCACCCAACAGGATTTTCCCGTGCCACGGGGGCCAAACAAAAAGAAACTCTTGCCGTCCGGGGGGATAAGTAATCTGGAATACATAATTCCATTTTACATATGTTTATGGAAGTGTCTATAAAAAAACACGGTCCGTTTCTTACTCCCAGAAATAGGATGTTTCACCGTCCGGGTTTATTCTTTACAGGAAGTAACTGGTAACTCCCAGGCAAAAAATACGGTCAAATATAGTCCTAAATTTCGTTACGTGGCCCACTTGACAAAACCCCCTTTGTAGGCTATAATAGCGGCGATCGCGGTCGTAGCGGCCGCAGAAAGGAGCTACGCCTGTCTATGTCTGTCTCATGGCCAGGGTTTAGCATAGAGTTTCTGTCTCATTCTGAGCTCCGGAAAGCATCTCGCCGGGGAAAGGGTCTGTCGTGCGGCTCCGTCTTGACGGCTTCGGCACACAGAAGGCGGCGGGGTTTTGCCGTTCTCACTCTTAGTCTATGCATCTCTCTGATTTTGCCCCCCTCCAGCGCCCTGGCGCTGGCGCCGAAGTCCAGAGTAAACGAGATTGGCGCACGACTTTCGCAGAGGACGGGACAAGCCGCTGGAGATGTGGCTTCGCCGTGGCGTCCCTTGGAGGGAATGGACGGCAAGCTGGAAATCAATCCGCAAACAGGCGCCATACGGTATAGCACGGAAGGGCCGGTGGTGGGGGCCCAATATGACTTGTGGGGTGTCCGGCACGGGGAAACGAAGGCCGTGGAGTTCAATATGATTTACGGAGCTAAGGAAATACCGCCTTTGACACACTTGAGTGAAAAAGGCCAGTTGCAGGCAAGGCAGTCCGCCCGGACGTTGTTTGAGGCGCTGGAGTCAAAGATCCGTGCCGGCGAGGGAATCGTTGTTGTCGTCAGCCCCTTGATGCGGACAAAGGAAACGGCGCAGCCTTTTATAGATCTTGTCCGAGAGATATCAGGTGCAAAATTGCGGATCGTGGAAGAGGAAGATGCCCGGGAAATATCAATCGGAGAGGGTGAAGGCAAGATGTATCGTCCGGTGCCCCAGGAAAAAAAGCGGGAACTTGAAGAATATGGGTTCAAGGAAGAGATGTCGAGCCAAGAGGATCTGGATGCATTTAGAAACATGCGGGGCTCGAATGCCATCGCAAGAATGCCGAACGGTGAAAATTACATGGATGTGTTGATCCGGTCCAAGAGAATGTTGGAGGGATTCAACGCCGAATACCGGGGTAAAACCGTTGTCTTGTTTGGGCACTCCGCCGCGTTGACATCCGTGTCGGTGCTGTTGCGCAAGTGGATTGCTGCACAAAGGGATGAGGATGGAGGCGAGACCATTGATTGGCGCACAAACTGGCCCGCGAACGGCGAATGCCGCCTGCTGGCTCGGGGAGCCTCCGGCGGGGAGATCGGCAGAGAGCCCAGCAGAGAAATACCCGCAAGTGATTCCCTGGTGGCATCGCTCTGCTCGATGTTCAGTTCCTATGGTGCCGGCAATGCATTGTCCGTGGGCGGCAAAGAAGTGCTGGCCCTGCTGAGTCATGGTCTCACCTCCCCCGGTGAACTGGGGTTTGACATGGAGCGATTTCGTGGGTTGACACAAGTCCAGATCGTGGAACAGCTGGTCCTGCCGGTGCAATATGGCGGGTTGAACGATGGCAAGAACAACCTCTTTGTCACGCCCGAGGAATATCTTGAAGGTCATCCAAGATTTGACAGATACGACAAATCAAGGGGAGTGAGGACAGTGATGGCAACGAAGGGCTGTGATAATGACTGTATGTTTTGTCTACTTGGCGGACGTCGCCCTGTTGAATCCCTGGCCTATCCGGTTATTGCGCAGGTGATTTTACGGGACCATCTCCGTGACAAAAAAGAGGGCCTGATGCAACTTTGGCTTTATGATGAGGAATCAGATACGTTTCATTATCGCGATAAGGTGTGCGCAGCAAATATTGCGGATGTCGTATTTTTATTTAGAAGATTTCCTCCGCTTGATACCGATCGTCTCGGATTGGAAATGCGCACAGCCGGTTTCTCTCCATTCAATCCGGACCAGGATTTTATCAATGACGCAGTAACGCTTTTTCAGGCTCAACAAACGGCCGATAACTTTTCAGTCGCAATCACATTTCATTTGTTTCGCAATGAAGTAGAGGAGGCGATCCTGCAAAAAGACAAGCAAAGGCTCAAAGAAGTCGTGGGGGCATATATGCGAATGTATAAAACACTCATCCTCTGCAGAAGGGCCCCTGAGATAATAAATAGAAAAGGTTTAATAGGGACTTATGATGGCATCAAATTCCCGGATACCCTGGCAATGATTTATGATCTTCAAAATGCGGCGATGGCAGAGTTGAAGCGGGATAGGGAAATTCAAGAAGCCGCGGTGCGTTACACTTCGGAAGGAATTTATTGGCGCGACTATGCAAAGCCTATCGCAACGATTCGGCATCTGCAGATTGCGGAATCGAATGATCCGGAAATCAGAAAATTCTTACTTAGTTTAGACGCGGCAGAAATTGTGGCCGATGCGCTTAGAGCCCCTGGCCGGAATCAAGAGTTAGATCAAACGCGCAGAAGTGAAGGGCAGGTTTCCATGGCGCTGTGAGCGGCGTTAATTCAGCTTGCCGGAGTAGGTCGTGCCCCGCCAGGTCATGCCTTTTTTGGAGAAAATCTTACAGATGGAATCCGCCAGAATGCCGATGATGATGCAGCACCCGACGGGATTGAGGGTTAAATGATTACATGCGCAAGTGGACGAGTGTCATCCTGCCCTTCAAGAAGCTTCCGACCTGGGTCTATTGGACGCCGGAGGATCTTGAGGGGTTCACGGCAGGGCGGCGTGTTATAACCATTCTCCGGCCCACAGTTTTTCACAGAATTTCTGCCACGGCACGACAAGAATCCCGTTGGGCAGTTTGCGGGGGTGGGGATCCAGGCTGACGATCATCGCGGTGTGCACGTTATACTCTTCCATCAGTGCGCACAATGCCTGTGTGTCGCCCGTATCCACGCGGCCGGAGGACTTGAATTCCACCGCCAGATCCATTTCCCCGACGATCAAATCCACTTCCAGTCCGGTGCTTGTTTTCCAAAAACTTAGAGAAAGATTCTTCTCTCGATAGGCCAGATAGGCCCTGATTTCCTCAATGAGGAAATGTTCAAATGCCCATCCAAATTCCGTTGTTCCGGTCTCCACTTGGTGCATCCCACGCAGAGCCCTGGCGACGCCGACATCGAATAGATAGAATTTGGCGGTCTCGATCAAGCGCCTTTTCTTTGATTTCCGCCAGGGCTCAAGGGTGTGGCCCAGCAGTGTGTCTTCCAGAATCCGATAATACTCCCGGACCGTTTTTGCCGATACGCCGCAGTCTCTTGCAATATTGGCATAATTGATCAGCTGCCCATGGGTCAAGGCAGCTGCCTCCAAAAATCTGGCAAAGGCTGGGACATTGCGTGTCAGGGCTTCGAACTGAATTTCCTGTTCAATATAGTCCGCAACATAACTGCGCAAACTGCGATCGGGATTGTCATCCAGGTAGTGCTTGGGAATGAGCCCATGGCGCAAAATCCGCAATAGATCGGGCTTTCCCAGTTCTTTTGTTGTCAAAGGAAACAACTCAAACCGCCACGCCCGGCCGCCCAAAAGGTTGGCGGCGCCCCGGCGTAATTTTCCAGCGCTGGAACCGCACATCACGAATTTTACAGCGGTGTTTTCCAGGCACCAATGCACTTCGTCCAGTAGTGCGGGCACTTTCTGAATCTCGTCCAGAATGACAATGGCAGGATTCTGGGCTGTCACCTCTTCCCGCAGCAATGCAGGGCGCAGCAGAAGCCGTGTTTTAAGTTCTGTATCCAGAAGATCATAATATTTTGCCCCGGGAAACTGCTGATGCAATAAAGTACTCTTGCCGACCTTGCGAGGTCCCCACAAGAATGCGGCGTTGTTGCCCTTGATATCCAGTTTGAGTGTTCTTTGGTATGCAGACAATCGGGAGTTCATTCCCGATAATCTAGATTATCGGGAGAATCCAGTCAAGAAAAAAATAGTGCAGCGAAGAACTTTTTAACGCCGTATTTTGAACCGGTTCTTTATTTCTTTGGCCAAAGGACTCTTGTTTTTTTGTTATCTGTTCAGAATGAATGTCTTCTATTTGGCGTACGTTGTGCCCCGCCAGGTCATGCCTTTTTTGGAAAATATCTTCCAGATTGAATCCGCCAGGATGCCGATGATGATGCAGCACCCGACGGGATTGAGGATGGAATAATAGGGGTTGCAGCCGCTCAAGGTGTAATAGCGAAAGACTGCCAGCCGCATCAACACCACCTGCAGGATGGATAGGGCAAAGATCGTCCAGGTGTAATGCGACAGCTCTGTGGCGATGAGCCACCAGCACAATAGAAAAAGCAAGGCAAAGACGGGGAGAAGGGATACGACGAAGACCCCAAAAATCGTCGAGAGCAGACGCAGAAAGTGTTTTTCAAAGATGTAGAAGTAAATCCGGCTCCAGCCGTTCCATATTTCCGTAAAATCCTTATACATCCGGGTCTCATAGAGGGTCGGGGCGGGAACGACCAGCATGCGACCCTTCAATGCCTTGACTGCCTTGGCCATGGCGATGTCCTCCAGGAAATAACTGCGGAGGTTTTCGTGCGTCCCCAGGCGTTCGTACATTTCCCGCTTGATCAGGATGTACTGGCCGTTGGCGAATGCGACGGGGGAGGCCGGATCGTTTGCCTTTTGAATCGGAAAATAGATCATGAGGATGGCGCCCGCAATGGGCTGAAGAAGTTTCTCCCAAAAGGTTTCACCGGTCAGGCTGGGCAACAGGGTGATCATGTCCAGTTTCTTGTTTTTGGCCAACTGGATGGCCTGCGAGAGGCTCTGCGGGGCATGGACCGTGTCGGCATCGCTGAACAACAGCCACCGGCCCTTGGCAAGGGACTGTCCTTTGAATAGGGCAAAATTCTTGCCCGTCCAGCCCTCGTGCAGTTCCTGGTTGCGGACGAGGTGGATGCGGGGATCTTTATGCGTGAATTCCTCCACGATCTGCGCCGTGCGGTCGGTACTGCGGTCGTCCACGACAAAGACTTCATAGTTGGGATAATCCAGGCCGCACAGGGATTCCACGCACTTACCGATGTTGCGCTCCTCGTTGCGCGCGGGGATCAAAATGGAAACCAGCGGAACGTCCTTTGGGACAGGGGGATACATTCCGGGCGCCAGATAATGATTTTTTCTTTTGGATGTGAGTGCCTCGTACAGGCGGTATATCCACATGGCCAGTACAGCCAGCATGACGATCAGAAATACCGTTTTCATAAGAACGTTATTCTAAGAGGCCGGCGGGGTTCTATCAATAGAAAAGGGGAGGGTATGGCGGGTTGTCGTGTTAGGGTTTTTCGTGTTTTGTAAAAGGGGTTGTCGATATAATACTAAAACGCCAGGAACGATATTCTAAGAGGGAGGTTTGAATCCGTGCCTTTATTTGACAAGATGACACACAAGGCGCAAGAGGCCATCGAGGCCTCGGTGGCCATTGCGCGTGAGCATTCCAATCAAGAGGTGGATATCGATCACCTCGCGCTGGGGCTTCTGTCCATCGAAGATAGTCTTGCCGCCAGTGTGCTGCAAAAACTGGGTGTCGATATCGGGGCGTTCAAGACGGATGTGGAAGCGCTGGTCGCAAGAAAGCCAAAGGTCCAGGGTGGCCAGGAATTTTTATCGGAGGGCCTGCGCAGGGTGTTGGATGCCGCCGCCAAGGAGGCGCGCTCATTGGGGGATGAATATATCAGCGTGGAACATCTCTTGCTGGCTGTTTCGGCCGAAACGGGAGAAGGTCTTGGCAGTTTGTGGAGAAAGTACGGTGTAGAGAAGAATTCTATTTTCAAGGCATTGCAGGAAATAAGGGGGGCGCACCGCGTGACAGATCAAAATCCGGAGCAAAAATATCAGGCGCTGGAAAAATACGGACGGGACCTGACGGCGCTGGCCAGGGCAGGCAAACTCGATCCTGTGATCGGGCGGGACGAGGAAATCCGGCGGGCTATTCAGGTGTTGTCCCGCCGCACCAAAAACAATCCCGTTTTGATCGGCGATCCCGGCACGGGCAAAACCGCCATCGCGGAGGGCCTGGCCCGGCGGATTGCCGGCGGAGACATTCCCTCATCTCTGAAAAATAAAAAAATCATCGCGCTGGATTTGGGTGCGTTGGTGGCGGGGACAAAATACCGCGGTGAATTTGAAGAACGGCTCAACGCCATATTGAAGGAAATCGCGGCCAAGGGCGGGGAAATCATCCTCTTCATCGATGAATTGCACGCCCTGATGGGCGCAGGCGGTGCGGAGGGCTCTGTGGATGCCTCCAGCATGCTCAAGCCGGCCCTGGCGCGCGGAGAACTGCGTTGTATCGGCGCCACGACGCTGGATGAATATCGCAAATACGTCGAGAAAGACAAGGCCCTGGAGCGGCGGTTTCAGCCGATCTTCATCGGCGAGCCAAACTTGCAGGACACTATCGCGATTTTGCGCGGCTTGAAGGAGCGGTATGAACTGTTTCACGGCGTGAAAATCAGGGACGACGCATTGGTTGCGGCGGCGACGCTCTCCAGCCGCTATATCACGGACCGTTTTTTGCCCGACAAGGCGATCGATCTGATTGACGAGGCGGCTTCAAAACTTCGCATCGTAGCCGACAGCCTGCCAACGGAAATTGACACCCTGGAGAGAAAAATCACGCAGTATGAAATCGAGAAGCAGGCGCTCAAAAAAGAGAAGGACAAGTCGTCCAAAGAGCGGTTGGAAAAGCTGGATGAGGAGCTGGCGGGGCTCAAAGAACAGTCCAACAAGATGAAGGCGCACTGGAAAAACGAGAAGGAAGGTCTGGACGCGATCCGCAAGGTCAAGGAGGACATCGAAAAGGCCAGGCTGGAAGAGGAGCGCTTTGAAAAAGAGGCGCGGCTGGACAAGGTGGCCGAGATCCGCTACGGGGTTTTGCGGGAGCTGGAGGCAAAATTGCAGAAGGAGACGGAGAAGCTCAAGCAAATTCAACGCAAGCAGCGCATGTTGAAGGAAGAAGTGGGGGAGGAAGACATCGCGCAGATTGTCTCCAAGTGGACGGGGATTCCGGTGACCAAGCTGATGGAAGGCGAGGTCGAAAAACTGGTCCATATGGAAGACCGGCTGAAGGAACGGGTCGTCGGGCAGGACGAGGCCGTCTCGTTGATTTCCAATGCTGTGCGGCGTTCCCGGTCGGGATTGTCCGATATGAATCGCCCGGTGGGGTCCTTTATTTTTCTGGGGCCGACGGGGGTGGGCAAGACGTATCTGGCCAAGCCGCTGGCGTGGTTTTTATTTGACGACGAAAATGCCCTGGTTCGGATCGACATGTCCGAATACATGGAAAAGCACGCGGTGAGCCGGCTCATCGGCGCGCCGCCGGGCTATGTGGGGTATGAAGAAGGGGGACAGCTCACCGAGCGGATCCGCCGCAGGCCCTATGCCGTGATTCTGTTTGACGAAGTTGAGAAGGCTCATCCGGATGTCTTCAATATTCTCCTGCAGATATTGGAGGACGGCCGGCTTACGGACGGGCAGGGGCGGGTGGTGAATTTCAAGAACACGGTGGTGATCATGACTTCAAACATCGGCAGTACCTATTTTGCCGATGAGTCCCTCTCCAAAGAAGGCCTGCGCCGGAAAATTCAGGACGAGTTGAAGAGCCATTTCCGGCCGGAATTTTTAAACCGGATCGACGAAATCATCCTGTTCCACAAGTTGTCCGAAAAAGATATCGAGAAGATCGTGAGCCTGCAGATGAAAGAGCTTCAGGACAGGCTTGCAGGCCGGAAGATCGAGTTGAAGCTCGACAAGAAGGCCATGGAAAAACTGGGCCGGGAGGGGTACGACCCGGACTTTGGCGCCCGTCCTCTGCGCCGGTTGATCCAGCGGGAGATTCAGGATGCGCTGGCACTGAAACTCCTGAAGGGGGAAATCTCCGACGGTAATAAGGTGACGGTCGGCGTCAACGACAAGACGGGGGAGTTTCAATTTGTGATAGGGTGAATGCCATTGCGAGGAATTCGAAGAACGACGAAGGGATCTCGATGTTTCAACGAGATCGCTTCGTCCCGGCTTGAAACATACTGGAACTCGCGATGACTGTTATTCCCGGATCACGCCGTCTTTTACCCTCGGTGGCACGGAGATCTTGCGGCCGGTCTCCACGCTTTGGTAGGCGGCGGCAATCAGTTGCAGAATTTCGAAACCCATCTCGGCCCCGTACGGGGAAGGCAGACCCTTTTCCACCGCGTTTAAGAAGGCCTTTACTTCATCCTCGTAGCCCCACTTTTTATCCTTGGGGATTTGGAAGTAGTTGGTCACCTCTATCGGCTTACGGATGCCCGGGCTGTAAATTAAGTTTTCTGCCTCGTCGTTGATGAGGGCCTCGTGATCGCCGATCACTTCCATGCGCTCCCAGGGGTAAAACCACGAGGCGTGTCCGGATGTGGAGATATTTGCCAGAGTCCCATTCTCGGTGGCGACTACCAGCACAAAATCGGTCATGTCTTGGTAGATGTTGGCCTTGCCCACGGCGAATATTTCCCGAATGGGACCCGCCAGCCATTGCACCATGTCAAAAAAATGCAGGGTGTTTTCGTTCAGATATCCTCCCGTCAGCTTGCGGTCCGTGATCCACGGCCGGTTGGTCATGTCTCCCTCGTTCATCTTGATGTCTATCACATAGGGTTTGAATCCCTTGGTGACCCGGTCGTGAATAGCGAGGTACAGGGGAGAGAACCGGCGGTTGAATCCCAGCTGATACAGCGCCTTGGACTTGCGCGCGGTCTCCAGGACTTTGCGGCCTTCATCCAAATTCAGCCCCATGGGCTTTTCGCTGAAGACATGGATGTTACGTTCCAGGGCGGTGCAGACGACCTGGCAATGGGTGAAGTTGGGGGAGGCCACAAACAACATGTCGATTTTTTCGGCCAGCAGGTCATCCAGTGTGGCCGCCGGTTTGGCCTGCGAGGGGGCGGCCAGGAGGCGCGCCCGTTCCTTGTCCGGATCTGCCACGGCGACAATCTTTACGCGGGGATCTGTCAGCAATGTCGCGCCATGGATTCTTCCCATGTCGCCTGCGCCTAAAATTCCGACGCGATAGGTCATGAAGGGCTCCTTATGGCTATGCTTTTGCCAACCATTTTATCTGGGCATACACCTTGTCAAATGCCCGGACGTACTGCTTCATCAGTGCCAGCGGCTGGGCAAAGATGGGATACGATTCCGCGCCGATGAGGAACGAATCGTTGAGCAGTTTCTGCGTCTCGGGATAATCTTCCGCCCGGTATTCAATTTTTTCTCCCTGATAGCATTTCCACGGACAATTTTTTCCATATCCGATTTTATCGGCAAAGAGCTGTTGGCCGGGCAGGGGGCGTGTCTGCCACAGGCATACCTCCACTCCTTCGGCGCTCAAGGCCTTGAGGAACAAGTCCCGCAATTTGATGGGGTCGAGATCCAGCCCCATCGCCTGCGGATTCAGGCGCACGCGAAACTTGTGATAAATGTGCGTCCGGTCTTTGGGGCAAGAGGGGGGAGTGATCCCCGGATATTTGGCTAGCTCTTTGGACAGATACCGGCCGTTTTGCTGGGCCGTGCGCGTGGTTTGGGCGAGCCGCGCCAATTGGGAATTTGCGAAGGCCGCCGTCATCTCGGTGGTGCGGTACATCCAGCCCATGATGTAGGCGTTGTATTCACGCGCGTCCTCCAGGGGATGGGTCTTGTCCATCTTGACGTCGCTGTCGTCGTGGATGCTCTCCCCGAACATGCGCACCATGTTGGCGGTGTCCCGCAGTTTCTTGTCGTTGCTGACGAACAACCCGCCCTCGCCAGCCGGCAGGTTTTTGCTGGCCTGCAGGCTGAAACAGCCCATGTGGCCTAGCGTGCCGGTCTTGCGCCCCTTGTAGGTTGCACCGTGCGACTGGCAGGCGTCTTCGATGACGAGCAGATTGTGTTTCTTCGCGATAGCCATGATTTCGTCCATGTCGCAGGGCAGTCCGTGGATGTGCACCGGGATGATGGCCTTGGTGCGCGGCGTGATTTTCTCTTCGATTTTGCGCACGTCGATGTTGAAGGTGACGGGATCAATGTCCACAAAGACCGGGATGGCGTTGTGCTGGAGTGCGGCCAAGGCCGTGGCCAGAAACGTGAAGGACGGGCAGATGACTTCGTCGCCCGGGCCCAGATTCGCGGCGCCGACGGCGATGTGCAGGGCCGCCGTGCCGCTGTTGGTCGCCAGGCAATGCTTGACGTCGAGGAAATCGGCAAAATTCTTTTCCAGTGTCTTGACCGCCGGGGCGTACGCCCCGCAGATGACTCCCCGCTTGAGAACCTGGTTTACTGCCTGAATGTCTTTGGACGTGACGATGGGCCAGCGCGTCGCCTTCATGGTGACGGCGCGGTTGATGCCGGAGACTAAGAGTGCTGGTTTGGACATAGGTCCCCCCTTTTATAGAAGTAGAAGGCCCATATTTAACTAATTTTGTTTGCCAATATCAAGGGGGAAACGCGTGCTATAATTACGGGGAGTTGGATTGGAGATCGACCACGATATGTCTCAAAAAATACTACTCAGTCTGTTTGTTTATCTTCTTCTCGCCGGAGCAGGGGCGTGGGGCGCCGAGGAATTCACCAAGGGCATGGAATATTATAAGAAAGGGCTTTACGATTTGGCTCGCCCGGAATTTGAGAAGGATCTGCAGGCGCATCCCAAGAACGCCGACTCCCACTTCTATTTAGGGATGATTTGTTTTTCTCGGAACCAGCTTGATGCCGCGATTGACCATTATCAGAAGGCCGTGGGGTTGAATTATTATATTTCCGGGGGGCACTATGCCCTGGGAATTTGTCTCAAGAAGAGGGGCGATTTTGACGGAGCAGAGAAGGCGTTTGCGAAATCGGTCAAGACGGAACCCCAACAAGCCAAAAATTATTTCAATTGGGGAGTCTGCCTGACGAAACTTTGCCGTTATGAAGAGGCGATCTATGCCTTCCAGCACGCCGTCAGTCTTAACCGGGACAACACGTATTGTCATTACAATCTTGCAGACCTCTACCGGTGTACCGGAAATCATTATGACGCCATCGTCAGCTATGAGGTGGTGATCCCCAAAAAAACAGATTCTGCG
>CAZGMX010000027.1:0-5347 GCA_964526865.1 uncultured Actinomycetota bacterium
GGCTTTTTTATTGATGATTATTGTCTGAGCAATTCCAGGATGAGCTGGCTGGTGCTGTACGTTTGCGCGGGTGCGCCCGTAAAGTCCGCGGCAAAATAGACAAAGACGGAAGGACCCGTTGCAGACCGCCCGCGGGAAGGAAATATTCCCAGGTGGCCCCCGGCCTCCAACAGGGTCCTTCCGGATAGCGTGTTACCAAAATCGGCATCCCCCTTGTCAGGAACCGTGCCCCACAACGTTGCCTCTTTGGGCAAGTCGGCTTTCGCAATCCTGGCGGAAAACACGGCCCACTTCAACGGCACGCGGTAGGCAGGATTTGTCTGCCCAATCAGTCCGGCCCCCGTTTCCCCAACGCCCGTGTAACGGTTCACCACGGCAATCACCTTGACGGGAGGCGGCAAAAACTTGGAATTTGTCGGCCCTCTTGGCCCTTCTCTATATTCGGTAAAATAGTTGCTTCCATTGTCCGTATAGACCTGAACCTTCCAGCTGCTGGAATTGCTCAACGCGGCAAGGCGCACCACCTGCCCCGCGGGAGTCAGGCCCGAACTGGAATTTATTTCCCCAAACGAGAATCCGGAACTTATCTGCCCGGTTTCCGAGTCTTCCAGACTCGTTTCAATGGTACCGGTTTCGTTGTCCGACACCGCGATCGTTATCGCTTCCGAGGACGCGCTCATGCCATCTGTCACGCTGAACAAGATATCGCGATGCATCCCGATCTGATCCTGCCGCGGGGTCCAGCTAAAAATCCTTGTCCTGGGGTCAAAACTTGCCCCCGAAGGCAAATTGGAAGCCGAATAATTCAGCGTGCTGGGATCCACTCCGGAAGCCGACACTGTAAAAGCCAACAGATCCCCTGCAATAGCCGTTTTATCCCCTATCGGATCCAATTGGGGACCGCCTTCCGGCAATCCCACCAGATTGGAAAAATTACTCTCGTTTGGAGTAACTGCGTTGTCCACCGCGGTTACTTTATAGTAGACCCTGGTGTTGAAAACCGGTCTGGCGCCTGGATCATGATAGGAACTTCCGACCACCAGGTAGTTGTTCAGCTTGGTGAACGGCCCAGTCTCGCTGATGGCGCGATAGACGTTGTAACCCACTACGTCCCGCTGCTCATTCTGATTCCACATCAAATCCACGTCCGAACCGCTGATCGTTCCCCGCACATTTGCCGGCGCCAAGGGCGCGACAACATCCTGCACAAACGCAATGGCATCCACGTATATCTCTCCGCCCTGGCCGGACATGAACCTTAGCGAGATGTTGTCCATTGCCGTCAATCGCACATGGCGCTCGGAGAAAACATCCAGTGGAATGCGAACTTCCTTATAGTCGGTCGTGACAGTCCCCCCGTCGATATAATCCGAAACAGAGACACCATACTCCGTGCCGGAGACATCTTTCAGGCCGACGTTCACCTGCTCGCCACCAACAGCGCCTTTGAGCCAGAATGTCAGGGTGTCCTGACGGCCGATATCTTTGGCGGCCAATGTGTTGAATGCTCCCGAATCATACCCGGCGCCGGCAATTCTCCAGACATATCCGCCCACAGAGGCGTTGACGGTAGAGATGGACACACAGGAGGAATTCCCCCCCGTTCCAAAGCTTCCGGAAAATCCGCCGAAGCTATTGGGATCACGGCCGGGAGACGCTTGATTGTCAAAATTGATGAGAGAAGGAACCGCTTCACGGACCAGACCCGAGCGGTCGACGGCATTCTGGATGGCGGTATTGCGCATGAAATATTTCCAAATCAATCCGGTCCGGAAATTTTCGATCATCGTCACAATCGTCCCGCTGTCGAGCCCGATTTTTGAACTGGGAAAATGGCTCAAAGCCCCCGGCGCGCTGGGCGCACCCAGATTGAAGCAGTTTCGAAAACCATACCGGCCAAAGGTCTGATCCCGCAGGTTGCTAAACCAGTTTTGGGCCGCCGCGATACTTTCTGAGGGTGTGAAGGCGATGGATCCTAATGCCGCATCAGGAACAACAGTCCCGCTGTCACAGTTGTACTCAACCGTTTCGGGAACCGGAGTGAACATGTCCGGCTCCATCTGCCGGTAGCCATCGGATGCGTCGGCTGAAGAAATTCCCCAGCTATTGGGTCCGTACGTATTGTAGCGGTCGTGCTCCTGCGCGCCCTTGTCCACGCAGAAATGCCGGTTGACCAATGTCGCCGTCACAGAATTATTAAAATAGTTTAAATCGCTCCCGATAAGTCCATTTTGCATCATTCCCCTGCCCGGATCGTTTAAATTCCTGAAATCCACCCAGGCGTGGCTGAATTGATGCGTAAAAAGAGGTCCGCGGTGGGCATACCACGGAGATCCTCCATAATTTGCCCAGTCGATACCAAAATTTTTCCATGTCAAGGCGCTCACAGGGTGCGTGGGGGAACCGATGCCCTGCAAGAGCAGCACCATCTGTTCCGCGTATTCGTCCCATCGTTCCTGAAAATACGTGCCGCCTTCGATGGGTCCGGTATTCCCGGCGTTTGGCAGCCATGCGTGATAGAAATACGCTCCGTCAAAGAGGAAAGGCCAATCGGTGTTCTCATAGATTTCACGGGCCAGAACTTCCACCTCGGTCCCTTTGTAAAATTGTCCGGCCGTCATAACACCCGCCAATAGAAGGGCGTGATCGACACTGGACAGTTCACTGCCGTCCGTCACGTTGTGCATGTACCGCCTGCCCTGGGCATCGACGAAGTGATAAAAGAAACCGTGTTTGCTCAGGGTGGCGTCTCCGGAATTCTGCATTTCGCGCAGGCGTGTCAGCAGGGTCTTGATGCGGTTGTATGCCTGCACGTGGTCCACCCACCCATTGCGGTCGGCCGCCACAATGGAGGTGATGGCAAAACCTGTGCCAGCGATACTCTTCATGGCACTGCCCTGACCTGTCTGGTCGTACTGTGCCCGGTCGGGCGCGAAATAATACGGAGGCTGACACTCCTGCCAGAAATAATCGAAATTTCTTTTCTGCAGAAGCGTAATGAGGGCAATATCGTTCAGGGTCGAATCCGGAGAATTGGGATTGGTACCCATGAGGGTCTCTTCCCCGTTGGTAAAACTGTCGTTGTCGGAGTCGTTAGGATCGTCGTTGAAGGCCGCATATCCAACCGCTGAATTCGCAAGGAATATCACCGAAAACAAAACGGCGATCGCTCCCTGGAACTTTCTTTTTATGTCGGGCCTTTTCATGTTCGATCCTTTGGGGTTTGCCACCCGGGATGTCTCCACCCCGGGCGGCGTGTTCACTCCCTCCTTTGATTACTGAGCGATCAACTCCAGTTTCAATGTGTTCGATCCGTATTCCTGAGACGGCGCTCCCGCATAGTTCACCCCCAGATAGACGCTGACCGGCGAAGTGCAGGCACGCATTCCTTTTGCCGGAGTTCCATCATCCGCAGGGAAACTGGCAATGAGCCCCTTGTTATTGCCGCTGGCGTCCTTGTTCATCCCGGCAATAACCGTGGCATAGGCAAGTCCCAGCTCTGAATCAAACAACTGATCAATCAGCGTGGGCACATTGTTAATAACCGTCCACGCCTTTGTCTGGGCCTTGTCTGTCACAACGCCTTCCTTGGTCAGATCGCCGGTGAAGGTATAACCGCCGGCAACCGGGGCGTCATACACCACCCAATACACCGGTACCGTGTAGGCGTGTCCCGCCGCGTCCTTTCCGACCAACCCCGCGCCGGGGGATCCCGCATCCCTGAGACTCGCAAAATTCTCATCATCTGCAGTCCCGATGATGCCGTCTCTTCCAGAGCAATATCCCGGATTTGCGGTTGCGCTGCGGTTGTCTGTCGAGATGATCACCCTCGCGCCAATCGCGGTGGACACAAACGACACGTCCAGGTACTGGGGAGAGGCCATGAATCCATAGCCCGACGGGAATGTCAGGGCTGTTGTCTCCGCATTGTCTGAAATATTCTTGATTTTTAATGTCAGATTCACTTCCTCTGACACCGTCGCCGTTACCGTCCCAACAGGCGCGGTCCCTTTGACGGTGTATGCCTGGGCCTGCTGGGTAATCCACAGTCCCGCCAGGACTGCCAGCATCCCTGATACAATTCTTGTTTTCATGACTATTTCTCCTTTCTCTCTACATCCGTTATTGAGCTATCAAATCTAAAGCGAGGGTATTCGTGCTGTACGTCTGCGCCGATTTTCCCTGGAACCCTGCTCCAATCACCACATAGACGGGCGACGTGCAAGCTCTCATCCCCGTGGATGGACCCGCCCCATCTGCGTCCACAGGAAAGTTCCCCATCAAACCGCTTTCCCCATTGGGAACCACCACCGTGGCGTAATTCTGCGTAGTGGTTGACTCATAATCCGTATCGGTCTTGTCCACGATCAAACCTTCCGCCTCGCCGGCCCCGCGCTCCTCAGCTCCCGGAACTGTTCCAACAACCGTTCCGCTTGGATCAGTGTCACCCTTGAAGACAAATGCCTTTGCCGAGGTCACGTCGTCAAACACAGCCCAAAGCAAGGGCGCAGTCGTTGTCCTATCGGTGTTGCCGACCAGTCCAGCCGCTGAACCAGTCCCCGTATAAGACGGCGTTGCATTCCGGTTGTCCGTGCGGATGATAACCCTGGCCCCTATCTCAATGGATTTGAATGCCACCTCCAGGTATTGAGACGCCGTTCCAATACGCGTCGTATTGGCAAACGCCACCTTGAGCGCGTCCCCGTCATTGCTGGCGTTTTTAAGGGTAACCGATAAAACATTGCTCCCCGCCACGACAGCCTCTACGGTCACCGGTGTGCTGGTTAGTTTGATATTCAATGCTGCATACACATCGGCAACAGGGTAAATAGCTATCATTGCGGACAACATCACTGCCACTGCTTTCAACCACTTGTTCTCTTTCATCTTTACTCCTCCTTTTTGTGTTTTTACATTCATGTCTCTTCTCCTCCCACACTCACTGCACAATCAAGTCCAAACCCAGCGTTGTCGTCTTGTACGGCTGTGCCCTCACGTTAAAGAAATCACCTCCCAACACCATATAAACTGGAGAGGCGGCACTGCGCATCTCTCCGCCGGACGCCGCCGCGACCGGAAAATTTCCCAAATACCCGCTTGTCCCCCGCGGGGCAACCACTGTGGCGTAAGTCAAAACCTGCTCCGTCTCGTAATTGGTGTTTGCCTTGTCGATGACCATCCCTTCTGCTTCCCCGGCTCCGCGTTCCAACGCTCCCGGCAATCCTCCTGCTGAGGTTCCGGAGGGATCGGTGTCTCCTACGAACACAAAGGATTTTGCGCTTGCGCTATCCGGAAAAACCGCCCACAGCAGAGGAACAACCCTCGTCGGATCCAGCGTTCCCACCAA
>CAZGMX010000027.1:5357-6596 GCA_964526865.1 uncultured Actinomycetota bacterium
ACCCACCCGGCCCCTTCTCCAACGCCCGGGAAGGGAACGGCGTTGTTCCTGTTGTCCGTGCGAAGAATGATCCTGGCACCCAGAGAATTGGAGTCAAAGTTGATCCTCAGATATTGATTGGCCTTGGCAATGCCCGCCGCGTTCGGAAATTCCATTTTGCCAACGGACTGGTCGTCACTGATATTATGGATCGAGATGTCCATGCTATTGGCCCCCGTAACGGTGGCCGACATGGTGAGAATGGTCATGTTTGAAATCGCATTGCTCTGGGAAGGTATCAATAGGGAGAATAACAATGATCCCACAGCCAAACAAGCCACCATCGCCCGGTACCCCGCTTCCTGGGTCTGCCTTGCTCTGGTTTCAATTTTGACTGCCGGGTTTTTCATTTTATTTTTCCTAATAAAAAGACCGGGTTGCCGTTGTCTTTTTTGTTCTTCGGCAACCCGGTCGTCCCTAACTATCTCTCGGAATCTTTCGGGCTTTGCGCTCCCTACATTATCGGGAGCACCTTTATCGGAACATCTATTTTATTGGTTTGATTGTTATCTTCGCAATAAGAGTACCAGAACTCACCTCCCTGTCAACAAAAATGTATTACATTAATATATTTATTTCATGTTACGCTATAAACGTGTCTTGCAAATCTATAAATAAACTTCGATCTCGCGATCTTTTTCTGCCCCTTCAAATTTCAAATGGCAATGTTTTGCTCCGATATGGAACTCAATTGGTTTCCCGTCGAGGGTAATTTTCTTTGGCCTGCAATTTAATTGAAGCTCAAGATTTTGATTTTTTCCAAAAGCATCAGCCAGCGTAAAACCAAGCTGTTTGCGATTACATCTAGTTTCCACAACGGTGTTTGTGGACGCTACGATCCTGCCAACACCCTCGCCAAGTGGAACGTTTATGGCGACGACAAGACTGCTGTTGGCCGGAAACACCATGGTTCCTTTCCTTGTGAGTTTCTTTAACATGTTGTCAGAAGGATCTGTATAATGAATTACACCCAAGTGCTCCATTTTGTGACAATTAAAAATAAAGAGATATGCGTAACCATCCCCAAACCGTTCTACAACCTGAATGTCCGGATTGTCTGACCACGCATTGGGACGGATGCCATCCAATTCAAACAGCTTTTGATAGGCTAAAAAATGCTCTTTGATAACGTTGGTCAATCCTGTCCCCAAGACCGTCACTTTTCCTTTGCCTAGTTTTTTTTGGAACCCGCAGCATTTT
>CAZGMX010000027.1:6606-23293 GCA_964526865.1 uncultured Actinomycetota bacterium
TCCCTCCTGGGTCTTGGCAACCACCTTGCCGCACTCCTCAAATGTTTGAATTTTTGGAAACGCACAGAGATCTTCCATCCCCAACAGAGTGATCTTTGGACAGGAGTGATTCTTTATTTCGCCGCGCTCCAACCCAATGGCATCCTCCAGAATTTCGCAGGAATCAAGATTTTCATCCAGCCAGGGAACGTTTGGCATGCAGATCAGATGGCCTCCTCTCTGGGCGTAGTCTTTAAGTTTTTCCTGCGTTTGGGCATCCATCCAGTCCGTCGAGACAACCCACAACTGCCGGTAACGCAAAAGATTTTCCGTTGATTGAACTTTCAAATCGCGCACATCGATATCGATGTTGAGAACCTGTGCGGCCTTGCAGATGCCGTCAAAGAAGAGTACATCGCGAACGTCCTGGGGATCGTACTGCAGGCCGATCGCCCCCGCGTCGAACCGCTTGTTTCCCCACAGGGGATGCGTAAATTCGGTTTGATACATCGGCGAATAGAATCCGACGGCAACCTGGGACCTTCGCTCTGTCCCTGCGAGATTTTTCCCGTGGGTCTTGGCCCAGTAGCCAAATTGGGCGATGGTGTCGTACAGGGGAAGTTCTTCCCCACCCTTGGAAAGCGCCGTTTCCCAATAAAAGGTGGGACCAAAGTGCCCCTTGTGCAGGGGATTTTCTCCCTGGCTGAACATGTAGAAATTCATGCCTCCCAGACCGTGCGCCACGCACGCCTTGTAAAACAGGGCGAGTTCATTTGGATAGGCGCGCACGCAAAACTCCCGGCTGCCCGCCTGCAGTTCCGCCGCGAAAACAGGACCTTTTCCATGGCGCATACTGCGGGCAATTTCGTTGCAGGGAAGATCGTCCTGAAAATTCCGGTATCCGGGATTTTCTGGAATGTGATCCAGGCCCAATAAGAGATCCGGATGCCGCGCCACCACTTCCTCGTACATCGTGAGGTTCAACGGGAAGTCCTTCGCACGGCTGTAGACCCACCCCGGAACGTTGTGGTAGAGGGGACAATTGATGCCGCGCGTCCGGATTTCATCGATGATGTGGTCCAGATAGACGGCATAGTACCAGCGGTGAAAGGAGTGCCACAGGCGGTACAGAATGAAAGATTCGCGGCTTTGAACAGCTCCGGATGGCGGCGCAATTTGCTCGAAGGTCTGGTATTTGCCGTTCAGAACCTTGTTGAACGCCTCAATGTTTTGAAACTTCTCTTTGAGAAAGCGGTGAAAATAGTCCACGCTGACAGGGCCGTAATCTCCCGTGCCGGAGAGCCACTGGTTGACTCCCACTTCATTGCACACCTGCATCATCGCGACGCGCCCACCGTTGTCCACAAGATGCTGGGAGATCAGGGGCAGAATCTTGTCAAACCACTTGCGCACATAGCCCAAAAATACCGGGTGCATATAGGCAAGAATCCATTCCTCGATGACACCGCCCTGTGCGTTGTGGCAGGCCAGTTGGGGATGTTTGGACAGGAGCCATTCAGGGAGTCCCTGCTGAACCATTTCCGCCAGGACATAGGGACCGGGCTTGACGATCAGATAGAGACCGGCTTTCTCTACTTCGCGAAAAAAACCCAACAGATCCCGCCCAGGATGCGTGTCGCCGTTGAAATCAAACCGGCCTTCCTGGGGCTCGTGCCAGCCCCAGGGGATATAGGTGCACACCGCCTGACAATACGCCGCCTTGAGTTTTTTTAGATGCGCGGCCCACCGGCGCCTGGGGATACGGAAATAATGGACCTCTCCGCTGAGCAGCAAAACATCCTTGCCGTCAATTTGAAACGACCTGTCCGTGACGGTAAAACTCATTTTGCCGCCGGTTGCTTGATCCCTTCTTTGGGCCCGGTGAAGTAGATGTTGTCCACGTAGATCACACCTTTTTTGTTCGTCACTTCATTCTTTTCAAAGACGATGGTCAACTCTTTCATGGACTTGAGGCTTTTTAATTGCTTTCCCTCGTTGGTCTTGATCGAAGCGACGGGAACTTCGACACGCCGCCAGGAGTTCCCGAGGTTGTCGACATAGAACTTGCCGATTTCCCCGTCGTTGTTTTTTAATTCCACCTTGAACCGGCGGGTGAAACCGGCTTCGGAATCGCCGCGGACGTAGAAGACCAGCGTGTCGTAGTCGCTCAAGTCCGAGTCGGCCAGCCTGAACCACACCCCGTTGAACACGGGATAGTTGGCGTAGGGCAGGTCTTCTTCGGCGTAGGAGACATCGTAACTGACCCGCAGGATGTTGCCAAACTCCTCCCGCTCTTTTTCATCCGTGGGCCGAACGATTTCGACGTCGGTGATATAGCTGGGGTGAAGTTCCCACGAGCCGAAGTCTACACCCGGTTTCTTCTGGATATCCGGTTCATCGAAATGATAAACCACCAGGGCCTTCTGCTTGTCGGAAATGTCGCGCTTTTCCAGGGCGCATGCCTGGCCGGACAACACCAACACAAACATCCCCAGTACGACCAGGGACAACATTGATTTTTTCATTCGCTCCTCCTCCCGCGCGGACGCGGACTGTGATCCGTCAATTAAAAAAATTCTCTTCCATCAACAGGGATTCCATCTTTTTAAACATGGGGTCGGAATGAAAGCGGTTGCGAATCGCCCCGTGGTTTAAATAGTTGTTGAGCGCGATAAAGCTCATGGCCTGATCCAGACACAGGTATTTGTATGCCACCTTTCCCGTGACGGGATCGACGGCATCATAAAATCCGCACTCTCCGTAGACATCATAGCGCTCCAGCATGGTACGCAGATTTTCCAGCGCCTCGTGCGGGGCAAATTCCAGAGCCAGGAACGTGGCATGTGGCGTCACCACTCCGGGCTTGTACCCCTTGGAACCAAGGTCATAAACCCCAAACTCACAATAGCCTTCGCCGGGCACCGACGAAGGGGACATGCCCCACACCGGGTATTTGAGTTTTTCGGCGGCCTCTTTGATCTGGACGCGGACATGACGCTGATCGTTTGCGCCCAACCCATCACGGGCAAGGCCCTTCTCTTTGAGAGCCAAGGCCGGCATCAGGGCCTCAAACATGGACCCGCCCCAGCTGGGCACGTACCTCAGATCACCGGATTGATAATACCCCCCAAAAAACTTCTGTCCCAGCACTTCCTTTTCCACCCGGTGCTGAGGTTTTTGCCTCTGCCAGGCGCAATCAAGAGGAAAGGTGCGAACCAGTTGGAACCAGTGCTCCAGGGGGACATCCCCTCTTGCGATAGCCATGTAACTGATGGCTCGGGGCTCCGTGTAGAAGATCCCATAGTGATATTCGGCAAAATACTTGATGTTGGTGTAATAGCCGTGATACATCTGCTGTTCCACCTCGTCATAAAAAAACCCGAAGTTCATTTTGTCGATCAGCGCGTTGGCCTGGCCGGCCAGCTCAGGAAAGGCATTGCGCACGATGTAGATCCCGATCACCAGCCAGCCGCTGTCGACAAAGGACAAGAAGTTGCTGGTCCGCTCCAGTGTGGTGGTGTCGTAATAGTTGTAGTGGAACCCCCTGGCGGTCTCCATCCTGGCCAGGCTTTCCATGGTGAGTTTCAACTTTGCCTGCGCCTCCTGCGGGGTGATGAAACCAAAATCACAAGCGGAGACGACCACCATCAGATACAGGCCGATGTTGGTGACGTTGGTGTAATCGCCGATGAAGGTCTCATTGGAAAATCGGCCGTCGCTGGACAGCTTGATGGTGTCCAGAGGGAGCCCGCTGTGCCGGTCGGTAAAATATTCAAAAAATCTCCAGGTGTCCCGGGCCACGCTCATCAAAAATTCGCGGTCGTCCGCGGAAAACTCCTTTTTTACAATGCCCTGTTTCGGAAATCCTCCCAGCCTTTTTTCGACCAGATACGCCGCGGCCTGTGCGCCGTCCATGCCGCGGATCCCTTTCTCGATAAAACGATTCACGTCATCACGGATACTGGGACCGCGATTGCCTGTCTTGACAAACGCAATGTCGTCGAGACAGACGGCCCCTCTCTTGCTGGTCATCATGCGGTCTTTGAACACGATCACCAATTCCGAAAGATCGTTCCACTCCAAAATACCGTTCATCACATTCAACGGAATGCTGACTTTCTGCCATTGATCCGTCACGTTGTCGACAATGTAACTGCCCGTCAACGATTCGCCCTCGATGACTTTTCCGTCTTCGTCTTTTTTTGGCTTTTTGATTTCGACCTTGAATTTTGTACTGAATCCACCGGAGGGATCTCCCCGCACCCAGAATTCCAGGTGGTCGTATTTTCTGGCGTCCAGCCCCTTGAGTTGGGACCAATAACCGCTGGCGGCCCGTTTAGGAGAATCGACGCTGTAGTCCAGCCGCAGATACCTGCCGCCCTGTGCGCGCGGCTGACCGGACTCAATACGGGCCTTGCAGTACTGGTTGTTGTCCAGGGAATCCAGCCCCCATGCGCCGGCATCTCCGCCCAAACAGTTTACGGGCTGGCCCTCGTTGAAATCGTCGACCACCAGGATATCCGGAAGTTTGGCGGAGGGACTCTTGCCCGGTTGGTTCTTGGAACCGCCGGTCACGGGGCTGCCGCCCGCGCCCATGGACTGGGGCGGGCGCAGGGACCACTGGACGGTCAGGCAGAACGCCAACACAACCCCCGCCAGAAACACTCCCCGGAGAAATCCAGACTTCATCTTATGTAATGGGTGATTCAAGGCTGGCCCTTTTTTTTGGCCGCATCGACTAGCGCGGTGTACCGTGAAAAAAAGGAGGCAGGAGGAATGTCAGCCTCCCGCCTCCCTGGTTTTCGAATCCCGCATCACGCGCATCAGCGCGCTGTGCGGATCCTTCTCACTGCCCTACCACTGCTCATTCAAACGTGACGTCGTCGATATAAATCGCACCGTACTTCTCTGTGGCGTTGATATCGTCGAAAACAACCACGAACTCGGTGAGGCCGGTCCTGTCATTCAAGCCGCGGAATTTGTCCAGAGGAATGCTGATCTTCTGCCACTGATCCGTGACTCCCGTGACCATGTACTTGCCGACTTCATTTTTGTTTTTCAACTCAATTTTGAACTGGCTCGTAAATCCCTTCTCGGAATCGCCCTTGACGAAGAAAGACATGGTCTTGTACTGACTTGCGTCGAGGTTGTTGAGCTTCATCCAAAATCCGTTGTAAGCAGGATTGGGGGATTCCACGTCGTAGTCCACCTTCAACGCATAACCCGCATCCCCATGCTTGACAGTGGAATCAAAGGAAATTTGACACCCCTGAGTTTGATCATTAGGATCCTTATCCCACGACCCGAAATCGCCTCCCAGGTTGTTGGGCTTGGAACCGGAATCAAAATCAGCCACCGCTAACGGCGCGGCCTGGGCGTATCCAACGAAGGCAACCGCCATCACTAAAGCCGTGAACAACACAAACAATTTCTTCATCTCTCCACCTCCGGTCACTGTTCCTACAGTCTGTAATGGTGCAAATAAAAACACGCGATTTAATCACAACGACCCAATTCGTGTCAAACTAATTCATGCGGGATATCACTCACCTCCCTTCAAGGATGTTTCTCAATCTTTCGAAGAACTAGACGCGCGGCCCTTTGTTCGGCCATTTTCTTGCTGGGGCCGCGGGCAACTCCAAACATCTGCCCTTTGACTCTCACCCGGACGCGAAAAACCTTTCCATGATCCGGACCTGTCTGAGACACCAACTCGTAGGAAGGCACGATCCCATAGAGACTTTGGGTGATTTTTTGAAGCTGGCTTTTATAATCGTATTGTTTCATACTGCGGTGGATATTTGTCAATTCATCCCCCAACAAACTCAGAGTAATTTCCTGGGCCTTATCCCACCCGCCATCCAGAAAAACCGCCCCAATGACAGCCTCTAACGTGCATGCCAGAATGGACTTGCGTATTCTCCCCCCCAGATTTTCCTCCCCCCTCCCCAGCTGGATGCATCTACCCAAATTGAGGACCTTGGCGATTCTCGCCAGCACACTCCCACTCACCAGGCGGGATTTCATGGCGGAAAGTTTGCCCTCGGAAAGTTCGGGGTAGGATTGATACAAGCAGGTCGTGATCACAAGTCCCAGAACGGAATCTCCCAGGAATTCCAATCTCTCATTGGAGGTGGAGGTCAAACCCGTTGGACCAATTTTTTGGGGAGTGGCATGACTCCCCTCTTTTCCTGCCGTGTGAGCAGCCGATTCGTGGGCAAAAGAGGAGTGGGTCAGCGCCAGCATCAAGTGGGCATAATTCTGAAACCGGTACCCCAATCTGGATTCCAAATCAAGCAGACCAGGGTGCGAAACTTGCGGCTTTGGATTTGCGTCGGCCATGCCGTCGACTCCGTTTTATTGTCCGCCGCTAAAACACCGGCGGATTTAACAACCCGCCACTAAAGCGTCGGCGGACTTACAGCCCGCTTGTTTTGACGTCAATTTTGACTTGCGAGTTCCCAAAAATTCCTATCCAGACAGCGGTATTGGATGGCCTCGGTAACGTGCGCGGCCTCAATCGGTTCACACCCATCCAAATCGGCGATGGTGCGCGCGACTTTCAGGATGCGGTCATGCGCCCGCGCGCTGATGCCAAGTCTGTCCATGGCATTTTTCATCAGATCCCGGCATGCTTTATCCAGCACGCAGCACTGTTTTAACCACTTGCCCCGAAGCCCCGCGTTGCAATAAATACCTTGCTGGCCGGATTCATAGCGCTGTCTTTGACGAGCGCGTGCTTTCTCTATTCGCTGTCGAATCCGGTCAGAAGATTCCTGCGGCTGCTGGCCGGCCAATTCTTTGTGGGGCACGGAACTCACCTCCAGATGGATGTCGATGCGGTCCAGCAGGGGACCGGAAATTTTTGCCAGGTAGTTTCGAATCTGCGTGGGGGTGCACCGGCAGTGCCGCTTGGCGTCACCCAAAAAACCGCACGGGCAAGGATTCATGGCCGCCACCAGCATGAACGAGGCCGGGAAACGCAGGGATTTCCTGGCCCGTGCAATGTGGACCTCCCCGTCTTCCAGAGGCTGGCGCAGGACCTCCAGGACGTGCCGCTTGAACTCAGGCAGTTCGTCCAAAAACAAAATGCCGTTGTGGGCAATACTCACTTCTCCGGGTTTGGGAATGTTTCCGCCGCCGATGAGTCCCGCGTCGGAAATCGTGTGATGGGGACAGCGAAACGGACGCATCCGCACCATGCCGTCGCTGGCCCGCACCAATCCCAGGATGCTGTGGATTTTGGTCGTCTCCACCGTCTCGTCAAAATTCATGGGGGGAACAATGCCCGGAATCCGCTTGGCAAGCATGGTCTTGCCGCTGCCGGGAGGACCGATCATCAAGACGTTGTGAGCGCCGGCAACAGCGATTTCCAGTCCCCGTTTCACCAGATGTTGTCCCTTGACATCGGCAAAATCCAAATCATCTGCGCCCCGCTGGTTTTGGCTCATCGTCAAATCGGGTGCCGGCGCAGGTTTTTTTTCCAGCGCCCCATTGAGAAAATCCACCACCTCGTTCAGCGATGAAAATCCGTAAGATTTTACTTTTTCCACAACGGCGGCCTCTGTGGCATTGGCCTCAGGGACAACCAGACTCCGTTGAGAATGCAGACTCAACGCCAGGGCCATGGGCAAAATGCCTTTGCTCGGGCGCAAGGCGCCATTCAAGGCCAACTCGCCCACAAAAACAAAGGGGGAGAGTTTTTCCTGGGCGACGACGCCCAGGCTGGCCAAAATGCCCAGGGCAATCGGCAAATCAAAACTGGGGCCTTCTTTTTTGACGTCTGCGGGAGCAAGGTTGACGGTGATGCGTTTTGGGGGGATGGAAAAACCGGAATTGCGCAGGGCCGCCTTCACGCGGTCGCGGCTCTCGCGTACCGCTTCGTCCGGCAGACCCACCACGATAAAATTGGGCAGACCGGGGCTGATGTCCACCTCGGTTTCAATGAAGTATCCGTCGAGCCCGACCAGGCCCATGGAATGAAGAGTGGAAAGCATTCTGAACGTGCCCTCGGCGGGCAGGGGGAGTCCGCCCTCTGCCCGCCTCTGGATTCTGTTCCTTTACATTCCTGCCAATCCGCTAAAATTCCATGCGGATTTTTTTGTCTTCCGAGGGGTCGATGACGACTTCATTTCCCAGGACATCGACGGTCCTCTTCTTGCCTATTTCATCTCCTGCACCCTGCACATGCTTGACCGCGCCGTCTTGACCGCCGCTCGCCTCGGTTACGGCCTCACCGACAGTCCGTGTTGCGGCCGCGGCGAATTCCCCAGTGGCCCCAAGGAACTGCGTGCCCGCCTGACCGGTCGCATCGGCGGCACCCGCCGCTGCCTGGCCGGCGCCGCCCAGGGCTTCTGCACCCGTCCTGGTCGCGCCACCCGCGACGTCCTGCGGGGTACTGCACCCGCCAAGCCCTATGGCAACAAACACCAGGGCTAGAACCCCCGCCAATGAATCAAGCTTCATGCCTTTCCCTCCTGAATCTGTATTAGCCAATTACTTCTGTTCGCTCGGAGCGCCGAAAACAGTCTGACCGGCAGTATTGGCCGCACCCGTCACCGTTTGGCCAGTGGTGTTGGCCGCGCCGCTCAGCGTCTGTTCTGACGTGCCACCTGCACCGGACAGTGTCTCGCCGCTGGTCTTGCCCGCACCGGACAATGTTTCGCTGGTGGTCTTACCGGCGTCCACGGCCGTCTCTCCAGCCGCCTGAACCGCCGCCGCACCCGTCTTGTTCAGCGTGTTGCCGGCACCCGACAAGGTTTGGCCCGCTGTTTCAGCAGCCGCGGCTTCCGTTTTTCCCAGCCGGTCGGCCGCTCCCACGAGCGTCTTGCCGGACGTATTGGCCGCGCCCGCCGCGTCCTGTCCCAGCGTATTGCCGGCACCCGAGAGCGTCTTGCCGGCCGTGTCGGCGGCACCCGCCACCGTCTGGCCGGTCGTGTTGGCCGCGCCGGCCAACGTCTGCCCGGTCGTATCCACCGCGCCCTGGACCGCTTGCTGGCCCTGTGTGCAGCCCGCCGCAACGAGGGCCACCACCGCCAATAAAATTCCCGCGTATGATTTCATCATCTCCTCCTCCTTGGTTATTGAGTCCAACTTCGATATTGCTTCGTCATCCCGGCATGAAGCGCGCCGGGATTCCTCGCAACGACTATTAAATACAAACATTGTCTTTCTCGTCCTTGACTGCGTATCCCGACTCCTGACGCTTGAAATTCAACTCGTTTTTCTTCATGTATTTCTCATGGACATCTTTCGCGCTCATCCCCAGGGTTTGTGCCAGGGAAATGAGAAAGTGAAACATGTCCACGACTTCGACCTGCGCGTTCTGCTTGTCGAATTTTTGGTATTTCGCCCACCACTTCCAGGGAACACTGTCGGTGAGCTCGGCAAGTTCCTGGGACATCGCCCGGGTGTAGTTCAACACCCATGTGATCTGCGCCGCCTCATCCATCCGGTCGGTAAAAACCCCGATCCTCTCGTTGAGCTTCTTCTGCATGTCAAACATCTGTTCCATTTTACCCACATCCATGGCTCCGCCTTCCCTTCTCTGGCCCGCGTTCTTCTTCCATAATAAAATCAAAGACAGACGACATCTTTGATGTGGCGCAAGCTCGCAAGTATACCTTGTCCCTCAACAGCGATCACGTCAAATCGGCAGTCCCGGAGCGCATACTCGGGCCGGACCTTCAAGAAACTTTCGGCCGCCTGATGGAGTTTGTGAATCTTTCTAGCATCCACGGCCTCCTCGGGACACCCCATGGAAAGCGTCGTCCGCGCCTTCACCTCCACAAAAACCAGCGTCTGTCCGTCCAGCCCGACAACATCCAGTTCTGCGCCGCGCGTGCGAAAATTGCGGGCGACTATTTCCCACCCCTGGTCGGTCAAATACTGCGCCGCCAAACTCTCCGCCTTCCTCCCCGTCTCCAGCGTCTGTTCTGTCATCCCACAGATCCCCGGCAGTCGGTCAAGATAGTTCCACTCCGTCGATCGTGCTGACCGGCGCAAAACTTTTTCGATGGAGCACGCACGGACCAAATTTTCTCAGGCTTTCCAAATGTTCGGGTGTGCCGTATCCCTTGTGCCGCGCGAAACCGTAGCGGGGAAATTCACGGTCGTATTCCTCCATGAGATGGTCTCGAAAGACTTTTGCGATGATGGACGCCGCACCGATCGACAGGGACCGGCTGTCCCCTTTGACCAGCGCCGTTTGAGGGATGTCCAGGCCGGGAATCGTCTGGATCCCGTCCACCAGACAATGGTCGGGGGGCGGATCCAGCCGCTCCAGGGCACACTTCATGGCCCCGAGTGCAGCCTCCAGGATGTTGATCTTGTCGATCACGAACGAGTCGATGACACCGATGCCGATCTGGACCCCTTCCTGTTCGTGCAGGAGGCGTGAGAGTTCCTCGCGCTTGGACGGGGTGAGCTTTTTGGAATCGTCGATTTCTGAAAAATAGCCAGGCGGATTTTCGGTGATGAGGCGCGGCTCTATCACAACGCACGCCGCAACCACCGGGCCGGCCAGCGGCCCCCTTCCCACTTCATCAACTCCCGCGACGCGCGTCCTCCCTTGATCCCACGCCTCTGACTCAAAATGGATTTTGAGTTCCGGTGTCTCGAGGCTCTTGGAGGGGAGAACCATGGGGCGCCGGTTATTTCGCGGGCTGGGCTTTTTCCGCGGCGGGATGGGCTGCCGCATCAGACGGAACAAGAGGTGCGGGCAATGCGTCTTTGTTGTCGCCGGTCACGGGTTCCTGAACTTGCTCCAAAATGGGCTCTGGTTCCAGGATTTCTCCTTCGATCATCAATTTCTGCTTGAGCACCCTGGTCTTTCTTCCCATCCGGTCGCGCAGATAGTAGAGTTTGGCCCGGCGCACATCGCCGATCTTTGTCACTTCGATTTTTTCAATGCGCGGGGAATGGACGAGGAAGACACGCTCGACACCTTCTCCAAAGGAGATACGCCGAACCCGGATGCTGGCGTTGATCCCGGACCCCTGTTTTGAGATCACCGTTCCGGAATAGGCCTGAAGCCTTTCCTTGTACCTTGACCGTGTCGCCAACCCGGAAGTTTGGAAGCTTTTTCTTCATCTGCTCCCGGTTGATTTTTTCTATGACCTTTTTCACGTTACCCTCCAGTTCAATTAATAGCGTATAGCGTTTAGCGGATTGCGTATAGAAAAAAGCTATTCTATTCTGCCACAGTTTTGCTTTTTCGATCTATCAAATCCGCGCGCCATTTCTTTGTCCTGCGCAGCGCCTCCTGCGCCCGCCACTGCTCGATCAGGGTGTGATTGCCCGACAATAAGACGTTGGGCACCCGCTTCCCACGAAACTTCTCGGGTCGGGTATAGTGCGGATGATCCAGGATGCCGCTTGTAAAGGACTCGGCCTGTGCCGAACGTTCATCCCCCAACACCCCCGGCAAAAGCCGCACCACGGCATCCACCACCACCATGGCCGCCAGCGCGCCATTGGTCAACACATAGTCGCCAATGGACAATTCCTCGTCGGCCAACTCGTCGTGCACCCGCTGATCAAATCCCTCGTAATGCCCGCACAAAAAAATCAGATGCTTCCGGCGGACCAGTTTTTCGGCCTGCCTCTGATCAAAACGTTTTCCCGACGGCGACATCAACAAAACACGGCTTCCCCGGCGCCGAAGGGACTCCACGGCTTTGAAGACGGGCTCCGGCTTCATCACCATACCCGGACCTCCGCCATAGGGCCGGTCGTCGGTCACCCTGTGCCGGCCCGCGGCATAGTCCCGGATGTTGTGGACTTCGATCGTGACACACCCTTTCTCCTTGGCCCGTTTTATGATGCTCTCCTGCAAAGGACCCTTGAGAATCCCAGGAAAAAGTGTCAAAACATCGATGCGAAGCATTCACACACCCCGCGCGCCAAGTGGTCGATAGGAATGGGCCATCCATTCCTCCCGATGTCAGAATGACACCGGAGGGTTCAACACCCAGCGCTTAGTGTTTCTTTTTTTTGCCGGCCGCGGACTTTGCCTCGGCGCCTTCCGCCGGAACTCCGGCGGACGACTCCCTGGCTGCGGCTGCTGCGAGGGCCTTGGGGGACTTCCAGGAAATCTTGTGATCTCTCAAGAATTGGCTGACCCTCACGGATGGAATGGCGCCCTGCGAAAGCCAATAGACAATGCGCTCGGAATTCAACCGGACATTGTCCTTTTTCCGGATTGGATCATAATCCCCCAGCCTCTCCAAAAAACGCCCTTCGCGCGGATTCCTCGAATCCGTAACGACCAGGCGGTAAAATGGCCGCTGGTTGCCGCCCATCCTTCTCAGTCTCATCACTACACTCATGCATTCCTCCAACTTCCTTTTGATTTTACCCGTACAACATCCACGCCTACTCCACCCGCTTGACCCTGGCGCCCAGCGCGGAAAGCTTTCGCTCGATGCCCTCGTAACCACGGTCGATGTGATACACGCGGTTGACCTCCGTCTCCCCCTCGGCCACCAGCCCCGCCAGCACCAGCGCGGCGCTCGCGCGCAAATCAGACGCCATAACCGGGGCCCCGGAAAGTTTTTTCACGCCCTTGACGATGGCGCTGGCGCCCTCCAGCGAAATATCCGCCGCCATGCGGTTGAGTTCTCCCACGTGCATGAATCGCTCTGGATAGATTTTTTCCGTGATGACACTGATGCCCGGGGTAACCGCCATCATCGCCATCATCTGGGCCTGCAAATCGGTCGGAAAACCCGGATACGGCAGGGTGATGACGTCCACGGTGCGCAGACTCCCGTTGGCCGTCACTCGGATGTCCCCGTTGACCGCCTGAACGGCAACGCCGGCCTCCCGAAGCTTGTCCACCAGTGCGGCCAGATGATCGATCCGCGCGTGGCGCACCCGCACATCGCCTCGGGTGATGGCCGCGGCCATCATGTAGGTCCCCGCCTCGATGCGGTCGGGAATCACGGTGTATTCCGCCCCATTGAGCCTTTTTGTCCCCGTGATTTTGAGGACATGCGATCCGACGCCTTCGATTTTTGCCCCCATCTTGATGAGAAAATTTGTCAGGTCCACGACTTCCGGTTCGCACGCGGCGCTTTCGATCAGGGTGGTCCCGGGCGCCTTCACGGCCGCCATCATGACATTGCCGGTCGCCAAAACGCTCGAGCCGAAACGGCCGCCCAAAAACACTTCCCGGCCGCAGAGTCCACTGCCGTCGGCCACCACGTAGCCGTGTTCGACGCTGATTTTGACATGGATTGCCTCCAGGCCTTTCAGGTGCAGCTCTATCGGGCGGGGCCCGATGACACAGCCCCCGGGCATGGAGACTTTTGCCTTTTTAAATCTTCCGACCAGAGGCCCCAGCACGCAGATGGAGGCGCGCATCTTCCTGACCAGGTCATAGGGGGCAACGGTATTGTGGATTCCGGAGGGGTCCACCGATATCTGCCCCGGAGCCGGCCGGCTGACCCTGGCCCCCAAAAACTCCAGGATCTGGACCATGGTGTCGACATCCGCCAGCGGCGGAACGTTTTTTATCAACGAGGGACTGTCCCCCAAAATGGTCGCGGCAAGAATGGGAAGGGCGGAATTTTTCGAGCCGCTGATCGGAACCACGCCCTTGAGCGGCCGCCCTCCTTCAATAATGATCTTGTCCAAAGCCCTTGCCCCTCCTTAAAACTCCACTCGTCATCGCGAGTCCGCCGACGCTTTAGTGGCGGACGTGGCGATCTCGTTGTCACAACGGTATCCCTCGCTATCGCTTGGGACGACTCTTTGAGTCGAGATTGCTTTGTCGGTCCCGATCCCGCCAGGCGGGACGGGACCTCCTCGCAATGACTTCTTATCTCTGCCTGGCGATGACCACGCGCTGGATGCCGTTTCCGTCTTTCACTGCCTGGAAAAATTCCAGCCCCGGTGTTTCCTCGATCAGGTGCTTCACAGACTCCCATTGCCCATCGCCGATTTCCAAAGCCATCCATCCGCCCGGCTTTAGATACCGCGGGGCACCCCGCACGATGGAAGGATAAGCCTCCATCCCCGCTTCTCCTCCCCACAGCGCCATCCGGGGTTCATAGCAGCGGACTTCACGGGGAAGCGTCTCCCACTGTTCCTTCGCCACATACGGGGGATTTGATACGATCCAGTCAAAACGGAACGCGTCGTCCGGTCTCACTGCGTCGAACCAATGTCCCTCGCGAAAAGTCACCCTCTCCTCGACGCCGTGCCGCCGGGCGTTGAGGCGCGCCAACACCAATGCCTCCAAAGAAAGATCCACCGCAACACACCGGCTGGCCGGCAGGCGCGTCAACATGGCAACCGCAATATTGCCGCTCCCCGTGCCAAGATCCAGTCCAAGAGTGGAAGCGCTTATATCATCTTTGGGCAGACAATTCAACAAGGATTCCACCAGCAGCTCGGTTTCGGGGCGCGGAATCAGCACGTGGGGGCTCACGTCAAAAGGCAGACCGTAGAAATCCCACTGACCCAACAGATATTGCACGGGTTCCTGCAGGACGCGCCGGGCCAGCAATTCTTTGATCTGCGCAAGTTCTCCCGCGCTCAAAAGCCTTTCGAACTGCAGGTACAGGTCCAGCCGCTTCACGCCCAGTACCTTGGCCGCAATCCACTCGATGCTCAACCGCGGCTGTCCCACGCCATGCCGCTCCAGATAGGGGCCTCCCCACTGGATGAGATCCAAAATTTTCCAGGTCGAAGACCCGCCAGCGTCTTTGTGGAGGGCCGCTGGCTGGACAGATTCTTCTTTCCGCTCCTGTTCTTTGACACTGCTCATGATTGAACTTCCTTGAGACGCACTTCCATGTCCTCCCGGTACAGCGCCTGGGTCAAGGGATCCAGCGCCCCTTCCAGCACCGCGGAAAGGTTGTACAGCGTGAGACCGATGCGATGGTCGGTGACCCGGTTTTGCGGATAATTGAAGGTGCGAATCTTCTCGCTGCGATCCCCGGAACCGACTTGTTCTTTACGGTCTTTGGCAATGCGCGCGTGCTCCTCCTGCTGCATTTTTTCCAACAGCCGCGCCCGCAATATCCGCAGGGCCTTGGCCTTGTTCTTGTGCTGGGATTTTTCATCCTGGCAGGTGACCACCAGGCCGGTCGGAATGTGCGTGATGCGCACGGCCGAGTCCGTGGTGTTAACACTCTGGCCGCCCGGTCCGGAGGACCGGAAGACATCCACACGGATGTCGCCGGAAGCGATGTCCACTTCCATTTCGTCAGCCTCCGGCAAAACGGCCACGGTGGCAGCAGAGGTATGAATGCGCCCGCTGGCCTCGGTCACGGGCACCCGCTGGACACGGTGGGTGCCGCTCTCAAAACGCATCGTCCGCCAGACTGCAGGACCCTGCAGGCAGAATACCACTTCCTTGATTCCTCCCAGCCCCGTGTTGGTGCAGTCCAGGGGCTCTACCTTCCAGCCTTTTTTCTCTGCATACTTGGAATACATGCGGTACAGTTCAAACGCAAACAAAGCGGCCTCTTCCCCGCCCGTCCCCGCGCGGATTTCCACGATAACGTTCTTGTCTTCGTTGGGATCCGCGGGCAGGAGCATCACCTGGATGGCCTCTTCCAACTTTGCCTTTTCCTGTGTGAGTAGTTCCACTTCATGGCGCGCCATTTCGATCAAATCGGGGTCCTGCCGGTCATCTTTGACGAAGCCTTCGTTTTCCAAAATCTGCCGGACAACCTCCTTATAGCGGTCATAGGTTTGCCGGATTTCCAGCATCGTGGAATGTTCCCGCGTCAACTGACGGTATTTGGACTGGTTGGCGGTCACGGCAGGATCGATCAACTGCCGCTCGATTTCGTTCAACCGCTCCAGAAAGGACTCCAACTGCTCGAACATGGTTTCCCTTTCAAGGTGGACTCGGTCTTGCCGATTAGGCAAGACCCTCTTTATTCCGCAATCATAGATTACGTAGTACGTGGTACGGATTACAGATTACGAAAAGCTGCTGCAATAAATGTCTTGCGTAATCCTCAATCCGTAATTCATAATCCGTGCAACTTAATCCTGTCTTTTAAAACAAAGAGACCCCGAATGCGTTTCGGGGTCTCTTTGTCTACGATTCAGACTCTAAGAATTTATTTTATAGCGCTTTTTATACCGCTCCACGCGGCCGGCAGTATCCACATACTTTTGCTTTCCAGTGTAGAAGGGATGGCATTTACTGCAAATCCCCACATGGATGTTCTCCACCGTAGAGCGTGTGTGGATAATCTCGCCGCAAGCACAGGTGATCATGGTATCAACGTACCGCGGATGAATATCGGGTTTCATGCACTCCTCCAGAGATTTACGGCTTTCATTCTACCGCGAATAAATAGTGACAGCAACCATTTATTTTCGCATCTCTCGATGCGAAAATAAATGGTTGCTGTCACTATTTATTATTCATGTTCATGGACATCAGGAACTCGGCGTTGGTCTTGTTCTTTTTCAACCGCTCGATGATGAGTTCCATGGCCTCCACGGGATTCATCCCGCTCAGGGCCTTGCGCAGAAGCCATATCCGGTTGCACTCGTCGGGGTGGAACAGCAATTCCTCCTTGCGGGTGCCAGACCGCTCCATGTCGATGGACGGAAACACCCGTTTGTCCACCAGCCGGCGGTCCAAATGCAGTTCCATGTTGCCGGTCCCCTTGAACTCTTCAAAAATCACTTCGTCCATGCGGCTGCCTGTGTCGATCAGCGCCGTGGCCATGATGGT
>CAZGMX010000028.1:0-4504 GCA_964526865.1 uncultured Actinomycetota bacterium
AACTTGAAATTGCCCTTGCCTAACAGGAAGGGTCCATATACGGGTCATGTCCCCAATTACCTATTCGCAAGCTTTCACCCCCACCCTGGAAACCCGTTGCACCTGGGATGCAAATCGGTAGATTATTAGAAATAATCGGTAGATTATCGGTGGATTTGTTATGCGTTCTTCTTCAAGACGTAACGGGTACTTCGGCCTTGGCCCTGTGATTTGATTATGCCTAACCCAACCAAGTTGAGCAGGTCACGGCGAATCGTGTCATAGACCACGGGCAAGTTCTTACGACACCAGCCGCTGGTGACGGAGCCTTCGTTGAATAACTGAGTAAGAATTTTCTTCTGTCGGTCGTTCAATTTCTCTTCCACGGACGGTGGCACGATCTTGACTGCGCCATCGGCAGGGACCCTGAGCCGCTTTACGTTTTCGCCCGGCCCCTGGAAAGTGATCTGGAAATATCCCGTGTCGGTGCCAAGGAGCGGCTGATCCAGCCCGTGGTCCAGCATCTGGTCTCGCATCCGGCGGAATCCGCTGCCGCGTTCCTCAATGCGGTGAAAGTAGGAAAAACACTGTGCCAGCACAGGATTGCGCGAACAGGGCCGGTATTTACCCTTGCGCAGGCTGGCGAGCGTGATTGGCTTGGGCAGTAGACCCGGGCTGGAAAGCACTACCCGGTCTGCGAAGACCTCAAGAAGTATCTTGCGGCCGGCATCCTCATACTGGCGATGCGCCACGGCATTGACCAGAGCCTCGCGCAGACCATCAACGGGGTACTCGTCGAGGCGGACGCGGTTGAGCCCGACGATACGCATCGGGTGGCGTGTGTTGCGGTCGATGAAGGCAATAGCGCGCTCGATGGCGAGCGGCATCGGGCCGCGGATATCTTCGTGATCGCGCGGATCGCCGTCGGGTTCGGTTGTCCGATAAGCATCGGCCAGAATGCGGCACTGTGGAAAGACCGCCGAAGGGTCCTTGGCCAGCAGCACTATCCCAGCAGCGGTGGCGTAATGCCCGCCCGAGGCCGGTTTATGCCACACCAGTCCGCGCAATGCGGCACCTGCAAGCAGGTCATCATCGGAGAGTTCGTTCGGCTTGCGCTGCTCGGCCGCAGCAATCAGGCGGCGCGCTACGTCCAGGTCGAGGTCTTGCCAGCGCATCCGGTCGGGCAGCCCGGACTCAAAAACCGAGGTGGCCTCAATGGTCTGCTCGGCGATTTCGTTCTCGTCGCTTGTCGGCGCGATGCCGAACCGATCCCGCAGCAGTTTCACCAGCGCCGCGCGGATTTCCTTCTGCAACTCAATGACATTGCCGAAACGCTTGTACTTGGGGCCGTCAGCGTCGAGTTCAGCCAGTAGGGCAACCGTCCCTTCCTCGCGCTTCACGTACCGGTCGCCCCTGATGAAGGCAAGAACGGGCAACTTGTTCTTCTTAGCCCGGCGATACTCGGCGTGGGTGACAGACAGCCCACCCGCCGGCGTGCCGTACTGGACGCCCACGATGAGCAGATAGACATGACAGCCATCGAGAGATTTAAGGCAGTCATTCAGAGCCTTGTCTGGCGACGCCGGCTCCAATTCGTAGAGCACCGGGACGCAATGCGCCGACAGGAACGGGTCGGTGCTGACGAGATTCTGCGCGATGAGACGCTCGTCCTCGAGTTCTTTCTGCACAGAGCTGATGAACACACGGAACATTAAACACCTCCACCCTTTTCTGTGGCACGCTGGCCGCCCGATATTATACCAGCCTTTTCCCTGCTCCTTTATGGCAAACACGGCCTTCACAACTGCGGTGACGCGCTTCTCTAGCGCGGTGGTGCGACAATGCTTTGGTATTCGATCGCCTTATCCTGCAACCGCACCTGCGTGGCCTTTTGGTCGGCCGTCAGATGCATGGTAGCCTTATCGTTGGGCTTATTCGTATACCAAATGAATTTTGGGAAGCCTGTGAACCGCGTATCGGCGTTTACCAACCGGCCATCGGCAAAGGCATAGACACTGTAGGTGAAATAGTTGTGCGTCTCGCCACAGTAAAAGTCTGTTCTAATGATCTCGTATTTGCCATCCTTATCCAAATCAATAAAATCCTCTAAACCCCCAGCCATCGTGTCGTATGCAATCTTTCGGTAGCTACCGTCCTGTTGCCTTAGGAATATTTCCACCCTGTCATTGAATGCGGCCAAGCCGTTGCCGCGGTAATTGGAAATCACAAAAAAGTCGCTTAGGCCATCGCCGTTGAGATCTGCCTGGTAAACAAACCATGGGTACGGGAGTTCTTCGGCATCTTTTTCCCTGGCCGCCAGGACAAGATCACCATCTTTGAGCAGAAATGTGATCTCGCCGAATTTTTGCTCCCCCAGTTTGGCGTAGATCTTCTTATCCGCCGACTGATATTCCATTGGCCCATTTAACGCTACAAGCGGTTTGCCTTCCAAATGAGGAAACGGGCCGTCTTTGAAATTGTGTGGCGGATAGTCCTCCATGTAGGCAAGGGCTGACTTGGCGAAACAGAAGGACAAAACCAAGAGCAACGAGAGACTGGTTATTCTTGGCACCAACTCATCTTGAAATATTTTTCTCATATGCTTGTTATGCCGCGTTCTGCGGCCACCCAAGAGCCAAGAACTGGTCTACGATATTGCCCAATGCGGCCCATTCCTTTGGAAGTCTAAACCCCCAGTGAAATTTTGCCTCGGTTAAACACGATTTGTACTCAAGTTCATAAAGTGTACCGTCGCATCCCAGTGAACCTTCCGCCAGGAGATTGATTTGGATGTTTTGCAGTGAATCTAGAAGCTTGCACACCTTGCCATGGTCCACGGGCCATTCAGCACACGTTTCATTTATCAGGGTCGCATCAGAAGGGACAACAAGGGTGCCGTCGAGAGTAGCCACCCTTCCGGAAAAAATCATGAAGAAACGATACCCCTCCCCATGCACATGGCGCGACACAAGACGGAAATGCTTGGCCGACTGGAAAGTCTGGAAAGCAGGATAAACTGAATAGGTGATACTGCGGCCCAGGGCCTCCTGGTCAAATTTTTCCCCATAATCCGAGCCAGCCTCTTTAACAGCACCTGTGTTGTTAGCGTTGCCCATGTGCACTCCTTCGTCTCAATACATGCCATCGAATCCAGTATAGTCAAAATCACCAGTGTCTGAATCATTCTCCGAGCCAAGAATCTCTTTCCTTAGGCCGAAGTTCACGCGGCTTCTCCCCTTGGAATTAACAATTTATTATTGTCCCGCAAAGACGCAACAGCAAGCAACACCTACTTATTTTCGCAGGCCCCAACGTAAGTTCCATCGGGGGCTAATACAGCTCTATTTCCGCCAACGTAACTGCCATCCGGGGCGAGGGTGGCGGATCTCCCGCCAACGTATGAGCCATCTGGCGCTAGTGTAGCCGTATGTCCGCCCACGTACGTGCCATCCGGGGCGAGAGTGGCTGTTCGCCCCCCAACGTATGAACCATCAGGCGCCAGCGTAGCCGTGTTGCCACCCACATAGGTGCCATCCGGGGCCAAGGTGACATCATCGCCGGCAAGAGCCGCGGCCGGCAGGATAAGTAGTGTGTAAGCCAGAAGAATCTGCAAATGTTTACGCATAAGATGCCTCTCTTTCTGATAGATATGTTTGTGTGCTTAACAACCGTAACTACGCGGTTGCACATGGAAATTGGGGACACGATCCCAATTGAAAAAGCCCAATTGGGTCATGTCCCCAATTTCTCTCCCCCTATTTCCCTCCACCCGCTTGCGGTGAAAGCCTTATCCCCCCGGCCATCAGGCTGGCGATGAAAGCGGAAAGGACGTTGGTGGAGTTGCCTTCGCCGCCGCCGGAACCGCCCTGGATCAGGATGTCTGGTGTGATCTTGACGCGGCCGTCGGAGACACGCTTCATGATTTCGATGATAGCCAGAGGAGACTGCCCGACCGCCTGCGCCTGTTTGTTGTAGGCCTCCGCGGTCGCCTGGCCCATGGCGCGGATTTTCTCGCCTTCGGCTTTTCCGACCGCCTGAATCCCCATGGCAATGCCCTCCTGCTCCAATCGAATTGCCTGCCCTTTGCCTTCCGCTTCTAACCGGATGGACTGACCTTTTCCTTCCGCAAGAGTAATCGCCTGCTGTTTCTGCTGGGTTGCTATCTGAACATCAATCTCCGCCTTGACCAGATTCGGCTGGAGATTGGCCTGGGCCTTTATCTTTTCCATGTCCCTGCGGCGATCCTCCGCCTCCTGCTGGGCGTCAAACATGGATTTCTGCTGTGTGGCCACCACCTTGTTGGTCAGTGTCTCCATCAACCGCTCCGGCAGAACAATCTGGCAGATCAAGACGCTCACGCATTCCACGTGATATTTCTTCAGCTCCTCCACGATATGCCCTTCCGCCTTGCGCTGTTCTTCATGGCGGTCCTGCATGAACTTCATCGCCTCGCTGGAGGACGCCTGATTCCTGAATGAGCTGTCAATCAACGGGTGAATGACATGCGCGATCAGATTTTCTATCG
>CAZGMX010000028.1:4514-22876 GCA_964526865.1 uncultured Actinomycetota bacterium
GCCACCATGTGGGGCGCCTGTTTGGGCAGGACGCGGATGATGACCTTGACAGAGATGGTCATCTCAAACCCATCCTTTGATACGATGGCCAAAGGGTTAAAAACTCTGGGTGCGTTGCTCTCGGCCGGCTTCTCCTCCGCCCAGTCAATCGTGATATTTGTGGTGGGGATGATGTGCGGGGTGAATGCAAGCCTATTGAGGTAATACGTTCCGGGCCCGACCACTTCCCGCTGAATGCCCCGGTAGCCCGAATCCACCACATACCGTTCAACCCCCTGCCTGATCAGCTCGTCCGACAGGTCGCTCTGCGCATCGGCCTCGGCCGTCTTGAACAGCTCGGAGGGATCTTTGCCGACGTTGGAAACGATCACAGCGACTTCTCCGCGCTGGATCAACGTCACATCGTCCGGAACCACATCAAACATCAAAGGATTGACGTAGTACGTTCCGGGGCGGAGAAAATCCAGTTGGGGACCCCGCTGGCCTTCATGAGCCAGAAAACCGGGCGCGTCCTGAAACTCCTTGTGGCCGTCAATAGACTTGGCCACGTACTCATAATGCGGAAGCGCCTCTCCGTCCTTTGCCGTCACGAGCGCGACCTTTTTGGATGGGACGACAGTGGCATCCTTGATTTGAACCTCAAATAGCTTTGTGTTGATGCGATAGGTGCCGGGAAGAAGGATGTCTATCTGAGGCCCCTTTTGCCCTCCCTGTTCCAGAAATGCCTGCCCGTTCTGAAAGTTGTCATGCCCCTCGACGTGCCTTCCCAGGAGACGGCCGGCAGAAATCGGCTGTCCGTCCGTGGCGACCACCAGCCCGATTTTGTTGTTTGGAATGCTGATGGACGGGATTTTCTGCACCTTGAAGAGATACGGGTTGATGCGATAGAGCCCCGGCGGCAGAATCTGAATTTGCGGCCCTTTCTCGCCTCCGTTTTTAAGGAAGGCCTCTCCGTTCTGGAAAAGATCGTGCCCCTGCATGACTTTGGCGAATATCCTTCCCGGCGATATGGGCTTGCCGTCAATGGACTCTATGAATCCAACCTCGTTCTCCCCGATATTCATCATGGGGAATTTCTCCACCCGGTACAGAAACGGAATCAACAGATGCAGTCCCGGACCCAATATGCGGGCTTGCATGCCCACTTCGTTTGCCATGGCCACCACACGGCCCTGGGGCATGATCCGGCCAAGCCAGCGCCGCTCGAGTACGGCGATCTGCGTTCCTCCGACAATGGCGACGGCCTTGTAGAACAGAAAGAGCAGGACCCCGGATATGATTGAATACCCTGTGATCCCCAGGCTGGTGACAAATTTAATCAGATAGTCGGTTGTGGTCATGATGTTGCCTCCTTTTTTTCTTTCCTACTCACGCCCGACCACTGTAGCTTTTTCTTGGCAATTTACATAATGAATAGTTTTAATGTATATTATTGGATATTTCTATACATTAGAGTGGGCGGCTTGAACAACGAGATTGCTTCGGCGCCATGCGCCTCGCAATGACGCAGACAATAAGGGGGCATCAATGGAAATCCAACAAATCCGCAGTTTCATCGAGGTTGTCAGGACGGGCAGTTTCTCCAAGGCGGCCAAGAACACGTTTCGGACACAGCCAACCGTGAGCCTGCAGATCAAGGCGCTGGAGGAGGAGTTCAAGACGCGGTTCTTTGAGCGGTTCGGCCCCATGAAAGTGATGCCGACAAAGGAAGGAACGATCTTATACGAGATCCTCTTGCCTGTTTTACAAGATTTAGATTTGGTGAAGAGGCATTTTGAGGAAAGGCGCGGGAATGTTCAGGATTGGGAAATCAGCGTCGCCACCCACGAGTCAGTAATCGCCTACCTGTTCCCCGACATCGTGGAGCACTTCACGAAGAAATACAAGAACCTCCGGTTCACGTTCCACCGGCGGTCCAAGACCGAAATCGTCGCCATGGTGACGTCCGGCGAAGCCGATTTTGGCATCACCACGCTGGACAAACCCCAGCGCGGCGTCGAATACAAGGTCTTTCGCACACACAAGCGGGTACTGTTGACCCAAAGAGGCCATCCCCTCTCCAAAATCCACAACCTCAAGGTGAAGGATATCGCCGCCTATCCCCTGATCCTACCGCCGGCACCATCGGAAACAAGAAGCCTCGTGGAGGATTGTTTTACCAAGAAGGGACTTGCCTGCAAAGTTTCCCTGGAACTTGCCGGCCGGGACGCGGTGAAAAAGTATGTGGAGAAGGGATTTGGGGTTTCGATCATCAGCGACTATTACATCCTGCCTGAGGACAGGAAAACAATTGAAGTGATCGATGTCTCCCACATTTTCGGCGAGACTTCCCGTGGGATTTTATACCGCAAGGGCAAGAAACTCTCCCCCATCCAGCAAGAACTCATTGACTATCTAAAATCGTGTAGAACCACAACCACATTTCACACGGACTAAACTTCCCCGCTGAACCTTTTGTAAATTTCCGCCTTTTAAAAAAACCAGGTGTAAAATCCAGGCACACAATAAAAAGCTTGTACTATCCATACCTCGGGCGGAGTAATATACCGTCCTGGAAACGGGAATCAACACTGAGAACGTGTGAAAAAATTGGCGCAACAAGAGTTCTCGACTCGCGAAGTTTATCTCGAGCGCAGTCGAGAGACTCGCTCGAACAATATTCTTCGAGCGTAGTTCCGCCGTAGGCGGAACGAAGTCGAGAAGTCCAAGGATGAGAAAAGCAATTTTTTCACACGTTCTGATATCATGTGGTGCAATAAAGCCCTCTGCGGAAAGATTGGGGGCCGAAAACGGCATTCCTGTGATAATTGAGGCAAAATGAAAAGTATCTGCGTGGGGATCGAGTAATGCCGGCGATTTATCTGTCTCCCGGCCGGCGGCTTTGCGTTGAAGGGGAAGATCTCGAGAAGCATAAAGATCTCGCGGCCGCTTTCTCTAGAGGCGCCGGGCACGGTTTGCTATTTCTGGACACCGCGAAGGAATCGTTCACGGAGGAACCTGCCTTTGCGTTCTGGAAGGATTTTGCGCGGGGATATCTCTCTTTGTTTTCCGCGACACCCGGTCTGGACCAGCATGATTTTTCCAAAGACCGGATTCACGTCGCAATCCCCGGCGATGATTTAGGCCATTTCCTGCTGACCGCTCCGCCGATGAAGGGCGCTGAATACATTGACAAGGAATGCCTTCAAAATCTGTGGCATGAGACCGAGGCCGCGTTGAACGAAGAGATCTCCGGCCACGGCAAAGGCGTGGCGGACTTCTTTTTGACGAGGCATTCGAACTGGAATCTTTTAGGAAGGGTTTGTTTTCATCTCGCAGAGAACAAGAAGTCCACGCAGCGACCGTTCGCCTTTCTTGCAACTTATGCCCACCAAGTCACTCCCGAGGGAAGGCCCCGGCACATGCCGCTGAGTGAAGCCCTTAAGGAATACGCGGGATCGAAAAACAGGCAGGTGCTGCTGCGGCTCCTTTCGCCAATCCATAAGGCATCCCAGGAAAGCCCTTTCTTACGGGAGATTGTGGATACGGGCGATATCTATCATCCGGTTGGATGGACCGCTGGCGAAACACACCGGTTTTTGAAAGACATCCCCCTGTTTGAGAAATCCGGCATCGTTGTCCGGGTGCCCAACTGGTGGAAGCCAAAACAACCCAACCGGCCTCAGGTTACGATCCGCGTTGGGGAGAAACGGCCGGACGCAATGGGTTTGAATGCCCTTATGGATTTTCGACTCTCCGTCGTTCTCGGAGACAAGGAACTCAGCGAAAATGAGATTCAAGACCTTCTTGCTCAAAGCGAACGTCTGATCTTTTTTAAGGGTCAATGGGTCGAACTGGACAGGAAAAAGCTCGGCGATATTCTATCGAATTGGAAAGCCGTGGCAGACTCGGTCAAGGACGGCGGCATCACTTTTGCGGAAGGGCTTCGCTGGCTTTCCGGTCTTGATGGCGGACCAGGAGAGGATGGCAGCCGCGATGCCCAGTCCCACGCCCGTGTTATTTCCGGACAATGGCTCAAAGAGGCGTTGGAATCCCTCCGGGCGCCGGAGACCAGCGGGAAGATCGAGGAGGCATTAAAAATAAAACTAAGAACCGAACTTCGCCCTTATCAGAGCAAGGGAGCGGCCTGGCTCAACGCGCTTTACCGGATGCGGCTGGGGGCTATCCTCGCAGACGATATGGGGCTTGGAAAGACCATTCAGGTTCTTGCGCTCCTGCTGTTCAAACAATCCGAAACCCGCGGCAATCCGGCACTTTTGATCGTTCCGGTATCGCTTATCGGAAACTGGAAGGCGGAGATCGACCGGTTTGCCCCTTCGCTCAAATACCGGATCGCGCACCCATCGGGCGACGGAATGGATAATCCCTCCTGCTTTGATTTCGATCTCTTGATCACAACCTACGGATTCGTCGCAAGAACGGCATGGCTGCTGGACCGGCAGTGGGATATCATCATCGCCGACGAGGCCCAGGCGATAAAAAATCCATCGGCCAAACAAACCCGGGCAGTCAAAGCGCTAAAAAGCAATCACCGGCTTGTCCTCACAGGCACGCCCGTGGAGAACCATTTGTCCGATTTGTGGTCGCTTTTTGATTTTGTTTCGCCCGGACTGCTCGGTTCGGCCAAGGATTTTGAGCGATTCGTCAAACGCGGCACAGAAAACGGCGGAAGTCCCTACGCCGGTTTGAAGGCGCTGGTAAGGCCTTACATTTTGAGACGCCTCAAAACGGACAAAAATGTCATTCGCGACCTCCCGGACAAAACGGAGTTGAAGACGTATTGTTCTCTTTCCAGAGAACAGGCGACGCTCTATCAGGCGTCGGTAACGGCATTGGCAAGAGATCTGGAACATACCGGCGGGATCCAGCGGCGGGGAATCGTTCTCTCTTACCTGATGCGGTTCAAACAAATCTGTAATCACCCCTCCCATTTCGTGAAAGACGGCAAATACTCCGCCTCCACCAGCGGCAAGTTTTTGCGCCTCAAGGAAATCTGCGAGACGATCTCCGAAAAACAGGAAAAGGTGCTGGTCTTTACACAGTTCAAGGAAATCATCGAGCCCCTGGCGGATTTTCTTGCCTCCGTCTTCGGCCGGCGAGGCCTCCTCCTCCACGGGGATACCCCAGCCAAGAAACGCACTGAAATGGTCGAGGCCTTTGCCCAGGACATCGGCCCTCCCTATTTTGTGTTGTCGCTCAAGGCGGGCGGCACGGGTCTCAATCTGACGGCCGCCTCCCATGTCGTTCATTTCGACCGGTGGTGGAATCCTGCCGTTGAAAATCAGGCCACCGACCGCGCCTTCCGCATCGGACAGAAGCAAAAGGTCCTGGTTCACAAGTTTATCTGCAAGGGAACGCTCGAAGAAAAGATAGATGCCCTCATCGAGTCAAAACAAGGCATGTCAAAAGAAATTCTGGACGGCGCGGAGGGCGCCCTGTTGACCGAACTGCCGAACGAGGAGCTGCTAAAACTGGTTTCCCTGGATATCAACTCCTCGGCCGGTGAAATTTAAAAATGAGAGGGCACAATGTACTGGGGATGGCGTCCATACGTTCCAGTGGCTGAGAAGCGGAGACGGGCCGAGAAGGCCGCGGCAAAAATGGTAAAAGGCGGCAAAAGGGTTCTGCCGGTAAGGGTCGATGGAAGAACGATCGCGAGAACCTTCTGGGGTCAAGCATGGTGCCGACATCTGGAATCTTTCAGCGACTACGAAAACCGGCTTCCCCGGGGCCGTTCCTATGTCCGTAACGGTTCCGTGGTTCACCTGGAAGTTGAGCAAGGCGGCATCAAGGCCCTGGTTCAAGGTTCTTCGCTGTACAAAGTCAACATTGCGATCAAACATCTTGCGCCCAAGAAGTGGGACACGGTCTTGAAGAATTGTTCCGGACAGATCGGCTCCGTGATCGAGTTACTGCAGGGCAGGCTTTCTTCGGGAGTCATGAACACCGTGGTGGATAAACACCAGGGCCTTTTCCCCGCTCCCAAGGAAATATCGTTTGCCTGTTCCTGTCCCGATTGGGCACAAATGTGCAAACACGTGGCGGCCGTGCTTTACGGGGTCGGCAACCGCCTGGACCACGAGCCTGAGCTATTGTTCAAGCTCAGAAAGGTCGATCACATGGAGCTTATCAATACAGCGCCTCTGAAAGCACCAGTGTCGCGGTCGGCACAGTCCCATGTCATCAAAAGGGAACATCTGTCTGAAATATTCGGGATAGATATCGCAGAGGGCAGTGTCGAAATACCGCGGACAAAGACTGTCGTAAAAAGAGGAAAGAAAACCCGAAAAACAACACAACGGAGGGGAAAATAACTATGGATAAGCCGCAAAATATTTGGATCGAACAATGCGACGCCGCGTGCCGCATTCAAGAAGGTTTTGGGAAACAGAAGGCACTGGGGTATTTAATCGGCGAGAAGTTCATGAATTTCGTCAAGGTGGCGGATCAGTATCCGGAATGGGCCGCTGAATTGCCGGCGTTTGCGGCAGGAATCAAAAGGATTTTTCCACCTGGTGAGATTCAAGAATACCTGAACAATGTCCGGCGGGTGGGTGCCCTGGGGCATACGTGTACCGACGAGGAATATGAGGTATTCCGAGAAGCCGATGGCGCGGCGGCGGATCCGGCATACGGCCCCGAAACCATTCTTCTGCTGGAACGGATCAAGGAGCTATTGACTGCGTGATAGCGGTGGGATGCCGCCATAGATCATCGGCAAGAAATCTTGTTAGCAGGGCGTTAGCGGGAGCAAAAATGAACTCGGAAATGACTTTCCTAAGTGGTCCAAACCCGCCAATCACTGCAAATATTACGACAGCTTTTCTACGGCATTTCTCATGTGCTCCGGGGTCTGGTGTGTATAGATCATGGTTGTCTGGATATTGGTGTGCCCCATCAGTTTCTGCACTGTTGGAGCATCAATCCCTTTCATAAAAAGCCGGCTCGCAAAGGTATGCCGCAAGGCATGCACCTCTGTCAAATCTTGGATACCCGCTTTCTTGGCTATAACGCAAAGCTGGGTCCTCAGCGTATTGGGAGCCAGTGTTTTCCCATTTTTTCCGGTAAACACAAAATCACTTTCCCTAGGCAGGCTTTTAAGCACTTCCAAAACTTTCTTACTCATGGGAATTTCCCGCTCGCCTGTCTTGGGAACCCAGAATGGTTTTCGCTGAATTTTGATCATTCCCCGGTTAAAATCGATATCTTTCCACTCCAGATTGATAAGTTCTCCCTTCCGCATCCCGGTATTAAGGAGAATAAAAAAAATGGGATACAGCCGGAGTGGACTTGCCTTAAGCAATTTTCCGCATTCGGCATCGGTAAGGAACCGTCTTTTTTTTGAATCGTCTGTTTTTAGTTTTTTTATTCCTCTGGCAGGATTCGCCTCCAGTTTCTTCCACTTCACGGCTAAATTGAGCATGGTCTTTACGGTCATCACCTCAAAATTGATGGTATACATTGCAGCGCCCTGTTTGCAATATTGGGGTTTCACCGTCGTGGCATCGGCATCCTTGGGCTCCGTGATAACATTCTTGCGCCAGATCTTATATTGCTCAATGGTACTTGTCGTCACATCGCTCAGGCGCTTAATCCTCGTCTTCAACTGGATAAAGCGCACGAAATTATCAAGAGCAGCCCTATATCGTCTGGTGGTGGCGTAGCGGTGATTCGTTTGGGAGTAGGTGAGAAATTCTCTTATGAAGCTATCCAGATCAACTTCCTTGCGGTCGAGAAAACCAAGTTGATTTCTTTCTGCTTTTAGTTCGATATCCTTTAAATAAAGACCGGCAAGTCTTTTTGTCTTTCCAGCACGAAGACGGATCCTTCTTTTGTTCCTCTGAATGTCGATGTACCAGTATTTACCGCGCTGATATACCCTAGCCACTGTTCCTCCTTTCGCCGTTTACAACCGGCACAAAAGTGTCACAAGCGATTCTAGGGAATTTTATCAATTTGTAACTTGCTGTCAAGTAGATACTTAAAAATTCACAAAGATAAGATCTGGGAGACTAGGATTCGAACCTAGATAACGAGCTCCAGAGGCTCGCGTCCTGCCGTTGGACGATCTCCCAGTGATTTGGAGAGGTAGAATTTAGACCAAGCGCTATTCCCTGTCAAGCCTGGCGACGCCGATAGGAACGACTCTTCTTTCGACGCGCGGGCCGATCGCACAGACAACTTCATAAGAGATGGTCTCCAGCCACTGCGCCATGTCCTCGGCCCGAATGACAGGTTGCCCCTGTCTGCCTATCAAAACTGCCTCGTCTCCTCCGCAGACACCGGCGATGTGCCCCACGTCCACCATGATGTGATCCATGGTGACGCGTCCCACTACAGGAGCAAACTCGCCCCGGATGAGGACCCTGCCCCGGTTGGAAAGTCTGCGGTTGTATCCATCCGCATATCCCACGGGGATCACGGCAATTCTTGTCGCCCTGGTCACGGCGTGTGTCCGGCCGTAGCTGATGGTCTGCCCGGCTTGAAACTCTTTGACGTGCCCGACTTTAGCCTTCCACTCCAGCACCGGTTTTAAGCCGAAATTAAACCGGTATCCCGCCTCCGGATACAGGCCATATAGGAACAGGCCGCAGCGAACCAGATTGTAGTGGGACTGGGGAAGCCTGAATATGCCGCTGCTGTTGGCCAGATGGACCCATTGCAGAGGCAGCCCCGCGGCTTCCGCTCGCCGGACGGTGTTTTCATAAAGGCGCGAGGGAGCCGGTGAAATGGCCAGATCGTCCTCGGCAGAACTGGAGAAATGGCTCATCAACCCCTCCACCCTGATGTGATCGAAAAAAGAAATTTGGGACAGAAACTCCTCCAGGGAGCCGGTAGAAATTCCCAGACGCCCCATGCCCGTATCCACTTTTAAATGGACGGCCTTGCGCATGTTGCGCCGTTCGGCGCGTGCGTTCAATTCCGCGGCAAAATCAAGGGAGCTGACGGTGGGAACCAGATCGTGTTCAAAGAGCACGGGGACGTCGTCGGTTAGGATGCACCCCAGCACCAGGATGCTTGCCTGCGGCAGAACCTCCCGCAGGTGACGGCCTTCCTGGACGTTAGCGACCCCGAACCACCGGACACCCAGCTCGAACAGGTGGCGCGCAACAGGAATCATTCCGTGCCCGTAGGCGTTGGCCTTGACCACAGCCAACAGCTGAGCCTTGGGAGAGATCCTGGACGTGATCAGCCGGTGATTCCACGCCAGGGAATCCAGATTGATTTGTGTCCACGAATGCGCCATGGTCAATCGTCCTGCCTCGTGATTTTCTTGATCAAGTGCAACACCCCCATCCCGGCGATGTAGAGTACGGCGCAGAACGCGCCGATGGCAATCCACTCGTCCACCCCCAGGGGAACCGTCTTAAAAATCTTGTTCAGCGGCGTGTAGATGACCAGCAGTTGGAGACCCAGAGAAGCCAGAACTGCAATCACCAGATACCGGTTGGAAAAAAAACCCACCCGGTATTTCATTCGAATGAGATGGACACTGGCCAACTGCATCACCACCAGCGTCGTAAAGGCCAGCGTCCTGGCCTCCTCCACGGACCTGTACGCAAGCCCCCACCAAAACATGCCCAGCGTCGCGGCACACATCATCGCGCCAACGAAAAAAATGTATAAAGCCATGTGATTGGAGACAATCCGGTCGTCCGGCTTGCGCGGCGGGCGATCCATTATCCGCTTGTCCATGGGATCAAAACCCAAAGCCAGCGCGGGAAGACCGTCGGTCACAAGATTCATCCATAGGATTTGAACCGCCGTCAGGGGGAGGACCGCGTTGCCCATCTTGTCCGCAAAACCTATCAGCATGGCCGTAAAGATCACCAGCACCTCTCCGAAATTGCAACTCAACAAATAGGCGACAAATTTCTTGATGTTGTCGTAGATGGCCCGGCCTTCTTCCACCGCGTTGACGATCGAGGCAAAATTGTCGTCCGTCAAAATCATCCCGGAGGCCTCCCGCGCGACGTCGGTGCCCACCACCCCCATGGAAATTCCCAAATCCGCGGATTTCAACGCCGGGGCATCGTTCACACCGTCTCCCGTCATGGCGACGATGTGCCCTTTGGATTTCAGGAGGTTCACGATGTTGATTTTGTGTTCCGGATTGACCCGGGCAAAAATCGCGAGATCGTCCACGACCTGATCTAGCCCCGCCACCTTTTCCAGGTCCTGCCCCGCAACCGCCCTGCCGGTCAGGCCCACTTCTCCGGCGACCGCGCGGGCGGTCAATTCATAGTCGCCCGTGATCATGATCACTTTGATTCCCGCCTTTTTGCATTTTTCAATGGCGTCCTTGACCTCTTTGCGCGGCGGATCGATCATGGCCTGGAGACCGGCAAAGATCAGCCCGTCTTCCAGCCCGCCGGAATCCTCCACATTTTTATAGGCAAACCCGAGAACCCGCAGGGCATTGCTGGCAAACCCCTGATTGATTTCCAGGATTTTCTTCTTGTCTTCCGGCGTCAAGGGCCGGATCTCGCCGCCGGAAAGAATCCGGTTGCACAGCCCCAGCACAATTTCCGTGGCCCCCTTCATGGTGGCAACTTTCCTGCCGTCCATCACATGCACGGTGGTCATCCTCTTTCGCTGGCTGTCAAAACCGATTTCCTCCACCCGCGGACAGGTCTTTTCCAGTTCTTCCTTTTTCAGCCCGGCCTTCAGCGCGCTGATGACCAAGGCCCATTCTGTGGGATCCCCGACGAATTTGTCGCCGGAGATCACGGCGTCGTTATTCAAGACGCCGATTTTAAGCAGGGTCTCCAGGTCTTTGCTTTTTGCAGTCTCCTTATCGCTCAAAAGAAATGTGCCGCTCTTTTCGGAACCCGCGCCCGACACGTCGATGATGTTTCCGTCCACGTAGATTTTTTTGACCGTCATGACATTGCAGGTGATAGTCCCCGTCTTATCGGAACAAATCACCGTGGCACAGCCCAGCGTTTCCACGGAGGGAAGCCGTCGGATGAGGGCGTTCCGGCGGATCATCCGCTGCACTCCCAGGGCCAAAGCGATGGTGACCACGGCCGGAAGTCCTTCGGGGATGGCCGCCACGGCGAGGCTCACCCCCACCATGAACATCTCGATGATTTTCAACTTTGTGATTTCACCCGCCCGCAACAGCCCGCCAACAAAGACAATGACGCAGATGGCGATCGTAACGTATCCCAGCCATTTGCCCAACTGTTCGAGTTTTTTCTGCAGGGGTGTCGTCTCCACCTCCACTTCCTGAATCATCGTCGCGATTTTTCCGATTTCCGTCTCCATCCCCGTCCGGCAGACAATGGCCTTGCCCCGCCCGTTGGTGACAATCGTCCCGGAAAAAACCATGTTACGCCGGTCGGCCAGCGGAACCGCAGCGGCCAAAACCTCCTCCTTTTTGCTGACGGGACAGGATTCTCCCGTCAAAGAGGCCTCTTCGATCTGCAGATTAACAACCTCTAACAGCCGTGAGTCTGCGGATATCTTCTCCCCCACCTCAAAAAGCACCACATCCCCGGGGACCAGCGCTTCGGCTTTGATTTCCACCACCTGGGAATCTCGCAGAACCTTGGCCGTCAAGCCGGCCAGTTTCTTAAGCGCGTCAATAGACTTTTCCGCCCGGTATTCCTGGATGAAACCCAGCGTGGCGTTGAGGACCAGGACCAAAAAAATGACGGCGGAATCGATGTATTCGCCGAGGAACACCGACACCGCTACGGCCGCGATCAGGATATAGACGATAAAATTTTTGAACTGGGAGAGGAATATCTTTAGGGGAGAAAGTCTCTTGGCTTCTTTGATGATGTTTGGACCGTATTTTTCTAACCGGTCGGCGGCTTCTTGCGTGGATAGGCCCCGCGGTGTAACCGACAACTCTTTCATCACCTCTTCCTTGGATTTATCGTGATACGTTTGCATTAGATCCATTTCTCCTTATACGCCATACGGGTTCGGCTTGAAACCCGCCGGGATGACACGGCAGTACCAGCCCTCTCCCATCTGAACACAGGCTTGGACTTTCCTTTGAATAATATCTCCGCGTCTGTCTTTCTCAGATAAAAAGGATGAAGGACTTTGTCTCCCCCCCCCTGTTTCGAGAATTTCTCATAACCCAAGTATGCCAAATCCGCGGCCGCAGGGAAACGGTCTTTTGTGTCCCAGAAGATATGGTTTGTGGGGCAAAAAAAACCCTGCAATTCGGCCCTCTGGGGGCTAACGATGAAAATATCTTTTTTCTTATACCATATCTTGTCCTGGGCTAGGTCTTTTTCCGGAACAACACGAGGACGCTCGGCGGCCCAGGGGGTGTTTTTGTCTTTGCAGGACTTCTTCCAGACTTGCAGAAAGAACTCGCCTCTTTTCGCATCGATCAAAATAGCGATACGGGATATGTCTTTCCTTTTTACTTTCACCCCCACCTCACCCTCCTCCGTCAAGGGGGAGGGAAATTGGGGAGGAAAGGAATAATTTGGTTTAGGGGAATAACGCAGAAATCCCGCCAGAAGGACCTCGAACGTTGAAATCCCCACAACGGGGATCCCCAGTCCCATGGCCACCCCTTTGGCAAAGGCAATGCCGACACGCAGACCCGTGAACGACCCCGGTCCTTTGGAGACACAGATCAAGTGCACATCCCTGGGCCTCAGACCACGCTCAGACAACAGTCTTTGCACACACCCCGCAAGTGTCCGGGAATGCTCAAAGCACTCCCCGATGCATACCTCCTGCATATTGCCCCGGCCGGTCGATAGTGCGATCGATCCCCGGGATGTGGCCGTTTCAATCGCCAGAATGTTATGGGGCTGCTTCATGCCGCCTCCTGCTGTAAGTCACGCTGGATATTTTCCTTTTCCGTGCATCCGCTATTTCAAAGGTCAGAATGCGGCTGCCTTCCGGCAAAAACTTTCGCACCTTGTCCGCCCATTCCACCAGGCTCACCCCTTCGCCGAAAAACAATTCCTCGTATCCCAGATCCTCAAATTCCTTCCCGTTCTTCAACCGGTAGGCATCAAAGTGGTACACGGGAATTCTTCCAGAATAGTGGTGGATCAACGTGAAAGTGGGGCTCAAAACCCCGGTGGGATCGATGCCCAGTCCTTCGCAAAACCCCTTGATAAAGAGCGTCTTTCCGGAACCCAGCGGGCCCACCAGTCCGATCACGTCACCGCGCTGCACCTCTTTTGCCAGCAACCGCCCCAACCGCATCGTCTGCGCGGGAGAACGACTGATCCATGTTGATTTCATGGCGCAGGATCTATTCAGCCTGTGCTTTTTTTCTGCACGCCCGCTCGATCGACACAGAAAAGGGCGGCCTCAAGATGCCGACTTCAGTGATGATGTCGCGGATCAACCGGGCCGGCGTCACGTCAAAGGCGGGAGAGAAAGCCGCCACGTGCAAAGGCGCCGTTCGTTTTCCAAATCCCATCGTGATCTCCTCCACCGCCCGTTCTTCGATCGGAATGGCAGACCCGTTGGCAATGCTGCGATCAACGGTGGAAAGCGGCGCCGCGACATAAAACGGCACACCGTGCGCCTGGGCCAAAACGGCCAGAGGGTAGGTCCCAATCTTGTTTGCCGTATCGCCGTTGGCAGCGATCCGGTCCGCACCGACGATGATGGCATCCACCCGCCCACGCGCGAGCACCGTGCCGGCCATGTTGTCACAAATGAGGGTCATGGGGATGGACGCCTTCATCAATTCCCACGCGGTCAACCGGGATCCCTGGAGGAGGGGCCGCGTCTCATCGACGAACACATGGATTTTCATCCCGCTCTCTGCCGCGCGATACACAGGGGCCAGCGCCGTGCCATATCCAGAAGTGGCCAATCCCCCCGCGTTGCAGTGGGTCAAAATATTTTTCTTGCCCTTCAACAACCGCAGGCCAAAATCCCCTATCTTTCGTCCCGCGGCCAGATCTTCCCGATGAATCGCCATGGCCTGAATTTCCAATCCAACGCACAATTCCACGGGTTTCATCCACTCCGCCTCGTCCAGCACGGCGCGCATTCGTTTCAAGGCCCAAAAAAGATTTACGGCGGTTGGCCGCGTCCGGGCCAACCGATCGATTGCATCCGACACCATGCGCCTGAATTTTTCGGACTTCTCTTTCTTGAGCCGCAGGGCTGCCACAACCACTCCATAGGCGGCAACCACCCCGATCAGCGGGGCGCCCCGCACGCGCAATTTCCGAATGCTTTCGCAGACCGCCGCCGTATCACCCAGATGGATCCACTTTTCCTGGACGGGCAGAAGCGTCTGATCCAACACCCACAACCGGCGGTTTTTCCACCGCAGAGGTTCTACTTTCATGGCAAATCCCCCTTCCTCCTGACTCGCTCCCCCGATGAAGGAGAAGCAAAGCAACCGTGGCTCCGGCCGAACAGAATCCGCGAGATTGCCGCGTCATCCCGGCATGAAACGCGCCGGGATTCCTCGCAATGACGTGCAAACACAAACACCTTTCCCATAACTGATCTCTTACTCCTACCGTGTTACCGACAAAATGGACATGGTCAGCACAAACGCCACGGTGTTGTTGAGAACATGAAACAAAATGGACGCGATCAGGCTCCCCGTCCATTCGTAGAGCATCGCCAGCACCACCCCCATTCCCAATACCGGCAGGGTCTGTGCAACATTCGCATGCGCAAGAGAAAACAAGAGTGCGCTTGCCGCGGCCGCGCCAAAAAAGCCCATGCTCTTGCGCAGGGCACCGTAGATCACTCCCCTGAAGACAATTTCCTCCACCACCGGGGCAATCAGCGTCGTCAGAACTCCCAAGTATACCAGCATAAAAATATTTTTCTCTTGTGCCAGGACATTCACCAGTTCATGCGGCTGGGGCTGAACCCCAAAGAGCTGGCACACGGCCACACTCAGGACAACAAGGATCACAAAGGGCGGCACAAAGCCGATGTAGGCAACAATCCCAAACGCGGCCTGCCGCAGTGTCTGGAACCACGGCATTTGAGGGAACATGGCCGCGCCCTGCCGTTTTCTCTGCCAGACTAACAGCATCGCCAGCAGCACACCGTACAGGACAAGGGTACCGAGTACCATCGTCATGTCTTCGGATTCCTGCCCAGCCATTCCAAAGTAAAGCGAACAAAAAAACAACAGCGCCCGCACGCAGGTCACGGCGAAGAAAAAGACGATGAACAGTTTGACAAGATCCGGGATGTTCCACACGCCCGGCCTGAGCGTTTCGCGGCACCAAAAACTCTCCTGCCGGCTTCGCGCCAACGACCATTTCATCAACACGATGATATCCACCACCAGCCCGGCTCCCGCCACCAAGACCACACCCAGAAGAATCCCTGCGATCACCAGCGGGGCATGATCAAAGACGGACGCCGCCGCTTTCTCCATGAGTAGGGGGTCCGTCCAGCCTCCTTTTGAAACGGCCGGCACGCCGGCCAAAGACTCCAGCAGGCCATAGTCCAACACCCACTGGATCGCTGCAATGCCAAGACACATCAACACATATGCGCCATGGGTGCGGCTGATCTGCGCGATGATATTGTCCTTGGCCATTGGATCACTCTTCGGCAACAACCAGCTCGTAGTCCGCCGGAATTTTTAAATCAAAGACATCGGCAGAAATCCCTGCATTGATCTTGATGTCAAAAAAATCTGTCGTGATTGTTTCGTCGCTGGCTCCGCCCCAGCGCATGCGCAGTGGAATGCCTTTTTTATGATCAAACCAGATGGCGATTTCTGGGATCAGGGTATCCTGCGGTCTGAGAAATTTAACGATGTCGGCCTGGCCCTGCGGCAGAGTCTCGGTTCCGCCCCACTGAAGCCGGTATTCCTTTTTAATCTGGGTCATCGATTTTTCAAATCCAAGAAAAAACGTGTCAATCTTTTCTTGGCATGCGGGTCCGACCTTCTGCACCTGTTTGATGCCGGGGATGAAGAGCCACACCCCGTCCGGCAGGGCCAAAATCGAACTGGGGTCCGGCGTCGTAAAATCCCACCGCATCTGTTTGGGACGCCGGTAAGCAACCGTTCCCTGAAACGTCACGGTCTCTTCCATGTCCGCAAAGTATTTTGTCTGCTGGACCCGCGCGCTCAAATCCTTCAGCTTTCGCGTCGCCTGATCCACGCGGGAAAGGATGCGGGAGAGCGGAGGGTTTTTGCCATTGTCCGTAGCCCCTGCATCCGTCGTGCCGGAAACCAGCAAGATCAAAACGGCGAGTAAAATGACCGAAGGCCAGGAATCCAGCCGCTTACAGCGTCGGTATATCCAGACAGGCCGGGCGCCCCGGGAGAAAGGACCTCGAGAAAATCGCGGTGTCATTGACTGGTTACGGTTTGAGCTCCGTGGATGTCGGACAATTCAAACAAATCCGGGCTGAGACTTCGATTGAACTCGTAGTGTACGATTTCCACAATCGCCCTGGAATTACCGGCGGCACGGAAGAAGATAATCTGCTGCGGCATGGCGTTGCGCTTGTCGGCCAGATACTTGTCGTACTGGACTTCAAACGCGATATTTCCATCGTTGATAAAATATTGCTGGCGAGTCACCCGCTTTTGAAGGGCATCGACCCAGATTTTTCTTTTCAGGTAATAGCGGTTCTGCCAGCCGTCCAGTTGATACACGATGTAGTCGTTCTCACCTTCCCGCTCAGAGAAAACAACTTGTCCGGTCTGTCCCTCGGCAATGCCATCGATCAAAAATGCCTGCGCCAGCTGGGCGGGATCGATGTCCAGAGGGCTGGGACTCCACACATCGTTACGATAGTAGTCCCCGGTATAGACTTTTTTATCCTGTGGAAAATACAGCCAATATTGTTTGCCGTTGGACGCCATGTCGAACAACGTGGGAACAAACGGCTGAAAACCTTTCAACCTGATCTTGTCGGGCCTGGCCACAATCAATTTCGCACTGCAGTATTGAACGTTGGTGAGAACGTCGCTTTTGATTTCGACGCGAACATCCGCCTTCACAGAATCAATCTGCTGCCATTGAGCATTGACGACGAGCAGGATTTCTTTGAAGGTCAGGGGTCGGGTGGATGAGACAAACGATTTAGGCACGATTTCAATTTTTTTGGACGCCGTGCTGGCGGTGCATCCAGATAAAATCGCCGCCGCGCAAATGGCAAATACCGCGCCGAAACAATACCTGTTATTAATCATGCATTTCATATTTGTATTATCCGTTCAAAACGGTGGTTCCGTCAATGGCATTCCCCCTGGAATTTCCTTAAAAAACCCTTCACCAGCCGGCGGAAAAATGGCAGGCCGCCAGATGGCCCGGACGCTTTTCCTCCAAGGCCGGCTCGTCTGTCCGGCAGACAGCCTGGGCCAGCGGACAGCGCGGGGCAAAGTGACAGCCACGCATTGCTTCGGTGACAGAGGGCACATCTCCTTTGAGAAAGACCCGGCGGGGCGGGCCATGGGGATCGGCCACCGGCACGGCCAGGAGAAGCGCCTCGGTATAGGGATGCTGCGGCTCGCGATACAAATTTTCCTTGCCGGCCCACTCCACAATTTTTCCCAAATACATCACCGCCACAAAATCACTCACGTGCTCCACCACGGCCAGATCGTGGGCGATGAACAAATAGGACAACCCCAGGCTCTCCTGCAAATCTTTGAGGAGATTCAATATTTGCGCCTGAATGGAGACATCCAGGGAACTGACCGGCTCGTCACAGAGGATAAACTTTGGATCGACCGCGAGCGCCCGGGCAATGCCGATGCGCTGTCTCTGGCCGCCGCTGAATTCGTGGGGATAGCGCATCAAATCGCCCGCGGACAATCCCACCTGTTCCAAAAGACGTGCCGTCTTCTCCCTGCGCTGCTGCCGTGAAGCCACCAGCCCAAAGACATCCAATCCCTCCGCCACGATGTCCAGCACGCGAAACCGCGGATTGAGCGATCCATAGGGATCCTGAAAAACAATTTGCAGGTCTTTTCGCAGCGGCCGCATCTGTTTTTGAGACAGCCCGCAGAGATCGCGGCCTTGATACCAAATTTCACCCGCGTCGGTCTGCTCCAACAGCAACAGCAGCCGGCCCAGCGTGGTCTTGCCGCAGCCGGACTCCCCAACCAGCCCCACCGCCTTGCCTTTAGGAATGGACAGGCTGACACCGTCCACGGCGCGCACCCATTGGGACGCACGCCGGAACAATCCCGAACGGACAGGATAAAACTTGCGCAGGTTCTTGATTTGGATCAACGTGTCACTATTCATATTACCATTCTCAATTGTAGACCCTCTCAAACGACGTCCTCTTCCGGCACACGAAATTTCGATAGCACATCGAGATTGTCCGCCACTGAAGCGTTGGCGGACTTACAGCTTCGCCCGCCACTAATGCGTTGGCGGGCTCGCAATGACTTTATTTCGCAAAATGACACGCCG
>CAZGMX010000029.1:0-8401 GCA_964526865.1 uncultured Actinomycetota bacterium
CGATGACATCATCAACTTTGCGCGGGGGATTCAAGGAGTGGAGATCGCGGTGGTTTTTAAGCAGACGGAGAAACCCCTCGTCTACAAGGCGAGTTTCCGTTCCCGCAATCCGCGGGTTGCCGATGCCAACAAAATTGCCCGCGTGTTTGGCGGGGGTGGCCATCGTGCGGCGTCGGGTTGCACGATGGAGGGGTCCATCGAAACAGTGGTTGGTCGTGTCATGAAAGAATTGGAAAAAATTTATGGCAGTGCGCATTGAGCCGGCATTGCCGGAGGGCTTCCTGACGGTGGATAAACCCGCCGGCTGGACGTCCTACGATGTGGTGGAGTATCTCAAGAAACGGTTTCGGCTGAAAAAAGTCGGGCACGGAGGCACCCTGGATCCCATCGCGACGGGGGTGCTGGTGGTCGGCCTGGGGAGGGCTACCCGCCAGCTTGGCCTCTTCATCGCCTCGGACAAGACCTACCGGATGACGCTTTTGCTGGGGGTGCGCACGGACACGCAGGACATCTCCGGAAAGATCCTCAAGGAACAGCCGGTGCCGCTCATTTCGCAAGAGGAATTTGACAAACTCCTGGATGAGTTTCGCGGGGAAATCGTTCAGATACTTCCCAAGTATTCCGCGGTGAAATACAAGGGGAAGCCCTTTTATTATTACACCCGAAAAGGGGTGGATATCCCCTTGAAGACCAGAAAGGTGGTCATCCATGGCATCCGGATTCTGAAGTATGACTTGCCGCGCGTGCAGATGGAGGTTTCGTGCGCCACGGGGACCTATATGCGCACCCTGTGCGATTCGCTGGGGGAGAAGCTGGGGTGCGGGGGGACGCTGGAGGCCCTGGTCCGCATCCAGTGCGGCAGTATGAAGATTGAGGATGCCCTGGATGTGAGGAACTTGACCACGCCGGAGGATTTGGCCAAAAAGGTCTTCTGGCCGCGGGTGGCGGTGAAAAAATGACAAAGGCACTCATCACCGGTGGTGCGGGTTTCATCGGTTCCCATCTGGCGGATGCACTGCTGGGCCGGGGCGAGGAAGTCACCTGTGTTGACAACTTCTCGACTGGGCGCAGGGAAAATACCGTGCATTGTGCTGGCCATCCCTTGTTCCGCCTCGTGGAGGGCAGTATCCTGGATGAGTCCCTGATGGACCGGCTGGTTTGCGATTGTGATGTGGTTTACCATCTGGCGGCGGCTGTTGGGGTGGACCTCATCATCCGAAACCCCCTGCAGTCGCTCACGACGAATATCCGCGGCAGTGAAATCGTTCTGGAGGCCGTCCATCGCCATCGCCGGAAGGTCTTGATCACCTCGACGTCGGAGATCTATGGAAAAAATAAAAATGGCCCGCTGCGGGAGGACGACGACCGCATCCTGGGATCGCCGCTGAAAAGCCGGTGGAGTTATTCCACGTCCAAGGCGGTCGATGAAATTTTGGCCTATGTGTATTGGAAGGAGAAATCGGTTCCGTCGATCATCGTGCGGTTGTTCAATACCGTTGGTCCGCGCCAGACGGGGGCCTATGGTATGGTGATTCCGCGCTTTGTTGCGCAGGCGCTGGCCGGCAAGCCGCTGACCGTCTATGGAGACGGCCGGCAGACGCGCTGTTTTTTGGATGTGGCCGACGCGGTGCGCGCCATGGCCGGCTTGATGACAGAGCCCCGTGCCTGCGGGCAGGTGTTCAATGTGGGGAGCCAGGAGGAGGTCAGCATTCTGGAACTGGCACAGCGCATCGTGCGCCGGGTGCATAGTCCCTCCCGGATCGTGATGGTGCCCTACGACAAGGCCTACGAAGAGGGGTTTGAGGACATGGAGCGGCGGGTGCCGGACACCAGCAAGATTGGAAATCTGACCGGATTTTCGCCCACCAAGAATTTGGACCAGATCATCGACTCCGTGGTGGAGTCCATGCGCACCGGGCGTGTCGCGGCGCGGGCATGATCACGCAGCAAACTTCAATTTCTTCATCGCCACCCAGCACATCTTGAGCAGGAGCCAGCCGTGGACCCACCGGCGGATTTTGGTGGTGCCATAGACGCGCTCGCGGTATCGCACTGGGACTTCGACGATTTTTAGGTCCTGGCGCGAGGCGCCGAAAATCAAATCGAAATCGCCGAATGGATCAAACTCGCCGAAATAGTTTCGGCCGGCCTTGATGTTTTGGTAGTCCTGTTTCCACAGCACCTTGGTGCCGCATAGGGTGTCGCGGAAACGCTGTTCCAACAGGTAGGTGAAGGCCAGGCTGAAGAACTTGTTTCCCATGTGATTGATGATTCGCATGGCCTGTTTTTCCATCGGATAGACCATGCGGCTGCCGTTGATAAAATCGCCCTTACCCTGGATCAGCGCATCAAAAAACTTGGGCAGGTCCTCGGGGGGCACTGTCAGATCGGCGTCCAGGATCAGCAGGATGTCGCCTGTGGCGGCCTCAAGTCCCTTGCGGACGGCGTCTCCTTTGCCGCGGCCGCTTCCCTGAGGAATCAGACAGATGGACTGACGCGGATGTTCCTTCTGCGCGCGCTGGATTTCTTCCACCGTTCCGTCGTCGGAGGAGCCATCGACAAAAATCAGTTCGGTGTGTTTTCCCATATCTGGTGTCCGCGAAACGGCTTGCGCGATGTTGTCCCGCTCGTTGCGGCAGGGGATGATGACGCTGCAGGTGACGGAGGCCGGATCGAGAGGGCGCGCGGCCGGTTTTGCGATGATCCATTCGATCAGGCACAGCCGCCGGATCAGGGGAAGGCGTGCTACGATGCGGTTAAGAAATACGGAAATCAGCGGGATGTATTTTGGGAAAAGCAGGCGGTAGCCTTTTTTGACGATCTCAAAGCCCGACAGATACAACAGATTTTCGATGTCTCCCAGCGGCAGCCAGTTTTGCTCGTGCTTGGGCATTTTGAGATGTATCCGTTCCGCCAGTTTTAGGAGCGGTTCCCACAAATGATTGTAGTAGGTGATGATGACCCGGCTGGACGGGCCGGTGCAGGCATGGATTTGCTCGAAGACCCGCTGGATGTCGGGAAGCACCCCCAGCGTGCCCGCCAGGATGATGCGGTCGAATGTCTGCTTGACGGGGATATTTTCCGCATCGGCGATCAGAAAAGTTCTGTCCGGATAATTCCGCTGCGCCAGCCGGACCATGGCCTGGGAAAAATCGATGCCAACGGCGCGGCGGCAGGAAAGATGTCCCAGAATGTCTCCGATGCTGGATCCTATTTCCCGGACGGTGTCGTGTTCGCGCACGTGGGAGCGGATGAATGCCTTGACGTCGGCGTGATAATACAGGTGCCTGCTTTTCCAGGTCTGGCGCGAGGCGGCAATGCCGTCAAAAAAAGATTGAATTTTCTTATCGGCCATGGGATTGACTGCAATACCAGTCGATGGTTTTGATCAGACCCTCACGGAAAGGCGTGCGGGCCTTGAATCCAAAATATTTCTCCGCGCGGCTTGTTTCCAGCCGGCGGCGCGGCTGGCCGTTGGGCTTGGTGGTGTCCCATAAAATGGCGCCGGTGTATCCGGTGATTTCGGCGATGAGGCAGGTGAGGTCCCGGATGGAGATTTCCGAACCCGTTCCGAGATTAACGGGTTCCGTGCCATTGTAACGGCGCAGGGCCAGAACGACGCCCTCGGCAGCGTCCTCCACGTAGAGGAATTCCCGCGTCGGAGACCCGTCTCCCCAGCAGGTGATGGAGGGGGCTTTTTGCTGTTTTGCCTCCAGGCACTTGCGGATGATGGCCGGGATGACGTGGGAAGAATGGGGGTCGAAGTTGTCGTGAGGGCCGTAGAGATTGACCGGCAAGAGACAGATCGAGTCAAAACCATATTGCTGGCGGTAAGCCTGGGATTGGACCAAAAGCATCTTTTTTGCCAGACCGTAGGGGGCGTTGGTTTCCTCCGGATATCCGTCCCAGAGGTTTTCTTCGCAGAACGGGACGGGGGCAAATTTTGGATAGGAACAAATGGTCCCGATGACAACAAATTTTTCGATGTTTCGCTGCCGGGCCACTTCCAAAAGCTGGACCCCCATCATCAAATTTTCGTAAAAGAAGCGCCCGGGGCTGGTCTGATTGGCCCCGATGCCGCCCACCACGCCGGCAGCGTGGATGACATAGTCGGGCCGCTGATTGTCAAACAACCGTTCGATCGCGCCCCTATCGACCAGGTTGTAGATGGCGGAACGGGGGACGAAGACCTGGTTGGCCCCCTGCTTGGCCAGTTTTTGCACGATGTGCCGGCCGAAGAAGCCTGCGCCTCCGGTGACAACTATCTTTTTGTTCTTTAAAGAAATATCCAAATCCGTCATGAGTGTCTCCACAAATTTCGTCGACAGCCTGGTATAATAGCAAAAAAATGGAGTCGTTCCAAATGTTGTCGAAAGTATTGGGCGCCAATTTAGCGACGAAGAGGGTGTCGTAATTCCTTCGCGCTCCTGGTCTCCGCGCCGCACCCTTTCGGCGATTTTGGATTTTGGACCCTCGGCCATTGATGCCGCCGTATCCAAAACCCAAAATCGCACGAAGGGTACCCGCGGCCTCCCGACAAGTCGCGCTCAGGAACCACGACACCCCCTGCGACCAAAAGGAATAAAGGAATAATCGATGAAAGTATTTCACGGGATGGGACAGACGATGCGAGCGTCGGTTGTGACGATCGGGATGTTCGACGGCGTCCATGCTGCGCATCGGAAGATATTGGAAACCGTCGTCCGTGAGGCGCGGCGCCTGGGAGTGCCTTCTGTCGTCGTGACGTTTGAGGGGCATCCGGAGACGGTGCTGGGCAGGAGAAAAGAATTGCCTCTCATCACCACGGTGCGCCAAAGAGTGCGTCTGTTTCGAGCGCTGGGAATCGACAGGGTGATGCTCATCCGTTTTGATAAGTCGTTTGCCGGTACCTCCGCAGAGGATTTCGTGGAAACAATTCTGGTGCGCCGGCTGGGGATGAAAGCACTTTGCGTGGGGCACGATTTTATGTTTGGCAGAGGGAAGAAGGGAGGGCACCACCTGCTGCAGACATTGTCCCGTCAGTATGGATTTTCACTGACAATCATTCCTCCTGTCCGAATGGGAGGTGCGATCGTGAGCAGTACGCGCGTTCGACATCTGCTGCGGCTGGGAGAGTGTATGCGGGCAAAGCGTCTTTTGCGGCGCTATTATTCCATGGAAGGAGTGGTGGAGAGGGGGATTGGTCTGGGGACCAAACTGGGGTTTCCCACCGCAAATATCGCCACGGAAAACGATGTCCTTTTGCCCGAGGGCGTGTATGCTGTTTTTGCTCACGGCATTGGCACAAGCCCCATGCCGGGTGTGCTCAATTGTGGAATAAGGCCGACGATAAAGAAATCGGACAGGGTGCGACGCAAGTCAAAATGTGCCGCACGATCCGGCGCCAGGGACCGCGTATGGGAATTGCATCTATGGAATTTTCACGGCAGTCTTTATGGCAAACGGCTTGCGGTGGATTTTGTCAAATTTCTGAGGCCGGAGAGAAAATTCAGGACACTGAAGGCCCTGACGAGCCAAATCTGGAAAGATATTGAGAAGGCTAAACGGAGTTTGAAAACGGGCAGGTTAACTCAAGTCGTGTCCGCCGGTTACAATTTGTAAAAAATGCTTAGAGATTGACGGATTATTGGGTATAATACACCTTTTATCCCCCACGAGGTGACCCGACTCACCGACGGGCCAGAGGAAGGCACACGAAGAAGAAGACGGACTTGGTGGGCGGATTTACTTAACGAAAGGAGAACGCAGGTGTTAACAAAAGACAAGAAGCAGGACATCCTGAAAAAGTATCAACTCCACGAGGGCGATACAGGGTCGTCCGATGTACAAATTGCTCTGATGACAGAAAGGATCAATGTCCTCACGGAGCACCTGGCGGTCCATAAAAAGGATCACCATTCCCGCAGAGGGTTGCTGAAGCTGGTGGCGCATCGCCGCCGCCTGCTGGATTATCTGAGCGAAAAAGATTCGAAACGGTATCAGCAGATCATCAAGAAGCTGAATTTGAGAAAGTAATCAGACCAACATAAAGTGCCAGACGCAAAGTCGGCCGGAGGAGTGTTTTCATGTCACATCGAGTTTCGTTAGAATTGTCGGGCAGGACGTTGACCATAGAGACTGGAAAAATGGCCAAGCAGGCCAATGGGGCGGTGACGGTTTCTTACGGGGACACCGTTGTGCTGGTGGCCTCGGTGTCTCCCTCGGACGTACCGGAGAAAAAGGATTATTTTCCACTGATGGTTGATTACAGAGAAAAGACATCGGCTGCTGGGAAATTTCCGGGCGGTTATATCAAACGGGAGGGACGTCCCACGGAAAAAGAGATTTTAACAGCGCGATTGACGGACCGGCCTGTGCGTCCCTTGTTCCCGGACGGATATTACAATGAGGTACAGATCACGGCGTCCGTGTTGTCGGCAGACGATGAGAACGACCCGGATGTGCTGGCTGTGATCGGTGCGTCTGCCTCGCTGGTGGTTTCCGACATCCCGTTTTTGGGACCCGTGGGTTGTGTCCGGGTTGGCCTGGTGGACGGCCAGTTTGTGATCAATCCCACGCACGCCCAATTGGAAACAAGCCAGATAGAATTGGTTGTTGCCGGGACCGCGAAGGCTGTGACGATGGTGGAGGGCTTTGCCAAAGAGGTGAATGAAGAGACCATGATCAAGGCCGTGCTCGCGGGACACGAAGCGATCAAGCAGATTGCCGCCATCCAGGAAGAGTTGCGCGCCCTGGCGGGTCAACCCAAACGCGATCCCGTTCTGTTCACGGTGGACAAAGAATTGTATGACAGGATGGAGACCATGCTGGGCAGCCGGCTGGAAAAGGCCCTGGTCATCAAAGAGAAGGGCAAGCGCCAGCAGGAAATGAAGACGATGTTTGATGAGGCTGTCGCCGCATTGAAGGCAGAAAAACCGGAGTTGGAAGATTTCCACTTGTCTCTTGCGTTCTCAGAAATGGAGAGGAACCTCAACCGCAGACTTATCCTGGACAAGAATCTGAGGTCGGACGGGCGGGGGCCAAAAGACATCCGGCCCATCCAGTGCGACGTGGGTATTCTCCCGCGCACGCACGGTTCTGCGCTGTTCACGCGGGGCGAGACCCAGGCGCTGGCGATCACCACGCTGGGAAGCGCGGACGACGAACAAAAAATGGAAAGCCTCGTCGGAGAAATGTCCAAACGGTTTATGCTGCATTACAACTTTCCGCCCTTCAGCGTGGGAGAGACAGGACCCATGCGTGGTCCCGGTCGCCGGGAAATCGGCCATGGCAATCTGGCGGAGCGGGCCTTGAGTGCGGTCTTGCCGGCTGAGGAGGCGTTTCCCTACACCATCCGTATCGTCTCGGATATTCTCGAGTCCAATGGATCGTCGTCGATGGCGAGTGTGTGCGGAGGCACGCTTTCCCTCATGGACGCGGGCGTCCCCGTGAAGGGGCCGGTCGCTGGTATTGCCATGGGGATGGTGTCGGAAGGGGATAAATTTGTCATCCTCTCGGACATCCTGGGGTCCGAAGACGCCACGGGAGCCATGGATTTTAAGGTGGCCGGCACAAAGGACGGCATCACGGCCTTTCAGCTGGACATCAAGACGGAGGGGATCAACGAGCAGATCATGCGGGTGGCGCTGGAACAGGCCCGGGAAGGGCGCCTGCACATTCTTGCCAAAATGGCGCAGACCCTCGGCGCCCCGAGAGAAAGTCTCTCCGTGTACGCGCCGCGTATCATTTCCCTGCAGATTCCCGTCGATAAGATCGGCACGGTGATCGGCCCTGGTGGAAAGATGATCAAGAAAAGCGTGGAAGAAACGGGAGTGGAAATCAACATCGATGACGATGGCGTCGTGCGAATTGCCTGCACGTCCAAGGGCAACGCTCAGAAGGCGGTCGAAATGATCCAACGTCTGACGGCGGAAGTGGAGGTTGGCAAGCTCTACAAGGGCATCGTCAAGAACATCATGGAGTTTGGGGCTTTCGTGGAAGTCCTTCCGGGCAAAGAGGGATTGGTCCATATCTCCAAACTGGCGGAAGGCCACGTCAAGAAAGTGGAGGACGTGACAAAGATCGGCGACGAGATGATGGTCAAGGTGACTGAAATCGACGAACGCGGCCGCATCAATCTGAGCCGCCGTGCCGCGATGGAAGACATGGGCCTCATTCCCAAGAGAGAATCCGCGCCGCATTCGGAAAGACCGGAGAGACCGGAAAGACATAAGAACAAAACCCCGTAAGGGCCTGCCGCGGCAGACTGCTGGATACCGGTGGGGAAATGGCTCTAAAAATCGAGACTTCTGAGAAGGGCATGTCCCGTGGGACTGGGGTGCTTTTTTTGCTTGCCGCCCTGTTTCTTGCGTTTGCCCTTTTTTCCTACGATCCCCACGACTGTGCCTTTTTTACCACCAAA
>CAZGMX010000029.1:8411-13469 GCA_964526865.1 uncultured Actinomycetota bacterium
AAAGTCAATGAGCCGCTGAAGAATTATGCCGGCGTACTGGGCAGTTGGATCGGCTTTTTTTTGTTCCTGACCTTTGGTCTGGCGTCGTATCTCTTTCCCCTCATCGGCTTGATGATTTGTTTTTCGGCGTTTTCCTCGCTCCAGCGTCCCAACTTTTGGAAAAAGACTTTCATGGGGATTGCTTTTGTGGCCCTGTCTTCATTGCTGCTGGCGATCCAGACCCTCCTGAGTTTTGGCGGCTGGATTGCCACGGTCAATATCCCCAATGCCGGGGGTGTGGTGGGGCAGCGCATTGCCTCGGGGATTTTGACGAAGTACATCGGCATCGAGGGAGCGCTTCTCCTGTTGATCCCCCTGTGGCTTGCCTCGGCCGTTTTATTTTTTGACATTCCCTGGGCGCTGGTGTTTGACAAGGTGAAAGAAATCGTGCTGCAACTTCCCTCCCTGTTCAAGCAACGCAACCGGAGGATTGCCATCGGAGGGCTACGGGTGGGTCCTTCGGCGGGGCGAGTTCTGAAAACCGATCGGAATGGGGACGAGGAGGCCCAGGAGGTTTGGCGTCGCAGTGAGCCGCCTGTGTTGCACACCGGGCCCATGATGAAGCCTTTGGTGGAGCAGATTCCAAAACTGTCGGTGAATCCGCTCAAGAAACTCATGACGGGAATAGGAAAGAGCAAGGAAGGGGCTGGTGCCAGAAGTCTAAAAACTTCCACGGGTGCCGGCGGAGTGATCAAGCCTTCCATCAAGCCGGGTGAATATCAACTGCCCACGCTTCAATTGCTGGACAATCCTCCCTCAGAGCCCGCCAAAGAACTGCACGAGGACCTCCAGCAAAACGCCAAGATTTTGGAGGCGACGCTGTTGGATTTTGGAGTGGACGCGCAGGTGGTGGAGGTACACCGCGGCCCCGTGATCACCCGGTACGAACTTCAGCCCGCCCCGGGCATCAAGGTGAACCGTATCACGGCGCTTTCAGACGACATCGCGCTGGCGATGAAGGCCGCCAGCATCCGTATCGTGGCCCCGATTCCGGGCAAGGCCGCGGTGGGCATCGAAGTGCCCAATCCCAAATCGGTCATGGTGGTCCTGAAGGAACTCCTGGTCTCCGACGAGTTTGAGACGTCGCGGGCGAAAATCCCCCTGGCCCTGGGCAAAGATGTGTCCGGCAAACCCATCATTGCCGATCTGACCGACATGCCGCATCTGTTGATTGCAGGCGCGACGGGGTCGGGTAAAACGGTGTGTGTGAATTCCATTATTCTGAGCATTCTCTACACCCTGTCTCCGGAGCAGTGCAGGCTTCTGCTGGTGGATCCCAAAATGGTGGAACTTTCCAATTACAAGGATTTGCCCCAGCTGGTGGGGCCCGTGGTGACGGACCCCAAGAAGGTCTCCCAGGCCCTGCACTTTGCCGTGCGGGAGATGGAGAAGCGCTACAAAATGTTTGCCGAGGTTGGGGTGCGTAATATCGAGGGATTCAACCAGCGTCCCAGCAAGGAGGAAAGGCGGCTGATGCCGGCGGAAACGTCCGGTGTGAACCCGGAGGAAGGACCAATAGAGTCGGAACTGATTCCATCGACACTGCCCTACCTCGTGATCATCATCGACGAGTTGGCCGACTTGATGATGATTTCTCCCGTGGACATAGAAAGTGCGATCACCCGGCTGGCCCAGCTTTCCCGCGCGGTGGGGATCCACATGATTCTGGCGACACAGAGGCCGTCCGTGGACGTCATCACAGGCGTCATCAAGGCGAACTTTCCGGCCCGCATCTCCTTTCAGGTGGCTTCCAAAGTGGATTCCCGGACGATCCTGGACGCCAACGGCGCTGACAAACTGCTGGGCAAGGGAGACATGCTGTTCCTGCCGCCGGGATCCTCCAAACTGATTCGCGCGCAGGGGACCTGGGTGAACGATCAGGAGATCGGCCGTGTGATCAATTTTATCAAGGCGCAGGGGACAGCCGATTATGCGCTGGATGTTTTTGAAGCGGTCAAGAAAGGAAGTTCCATGAGTGTCTCCATGGACGAGGACGATCTCTACGACGAGGCCGTGCAGACTGTTCTGCAGACCCAGCAGGCGTCCGCGTCGGTGCTTCAACGGCGGCTCCGTGTGGGATATGCCCGGGCGGCGCGGTTGATCGACATGATGGAGGAGCGGGGAATCGTGGGGCCGTTTCGGGGGAGCAAGGCCCGCGACATTTTGGTGAAAAGATCCTCCGGAAGGGACAACGAGGATTGAGTTATGGAACCATTGGGAACTCTCTTGCGGCAGGCGCGGGCGGCGAAAAATCTTTCGTTGGAAGATGTCTCCAAGGCAACCAAGCTGAGTGTGACGGTTTTGAATGCCCTGGAAGGGGAGGAATTTTTCAAACTGCCCAGTGAGACGTATGCGCGGGCCTTTGTAAGAACGTATTCGAATTATCTGGGTGTTGCGCCCCAGGCCATGGAGCAGTATGAGAAAATCCGCACGCCGGCGGCGCCCATCGTTCTGGTGTGGAATCCTCAGCCGGATCCTCCAAAACCCAAGAGGGAGATTCCGTGGAAGATCAACATTGAAAAACGCTGGATTTTTGTGGCGGCTGGCGTGGCGGCCATTGTTGTTGTGGGGTGGGGGCTGGCCAGTTTGAACAGGTTGGGCGCCGTGACGAAAATTGAAATTCCTCAGCATCAGATGAGCATCGTCTGTCCCGCTCCCAACCAGGTGGAGGGCAATTCTGCGGCTCAGCCGAGACCCGTTCCCGCCGCTAATGCGTGTGCAGAGTTGGCCGAGGGGTCGGCCGTACAGAAGGTGTCAAAACAGGCCGCCAAAGAGGCCTCGATCCCTGCGCCAGCAAAGACGGAAGTCCGGCAGGTGGTGGCCCAAGAGGATCTGTGCCTGGAGATTGTTGCGAACGATAAGGTCTGGTTGAGAGTCAAGGCGGACAACCTTCTCTTGTACGAAGGCCTTCTCACCAAAGACGACCGGGAGTCTTGGAAGGCGAAGCGGGAATTTTTGGTGCGTGTCGGCAGTGCCGGTTGTCTGCAGATTTCCCTCAATGGAAGACCGCTCGGAAAACTGGGGCGCAAGGGCGAAGTGAAAACCGTTGTCATCAACAAAGACGGAATCGTCAAAATACGATAATCGTGCGATGGTTTCCCTCCTGCCAAGAACAATGCACATGGTGAGTCTGGGGTGCCCCAAGAATCTGGTGGATTCGGAGGTCATGCTGGGACAACTTGGCCAGATGGGGATTGCGATGGTTGCGCGTCCCGAGGATGCCGAGCTTATCATGGTCAACACCTGTGGTTTTATTGAACCGGCAAGAAAAGAAGCCGTGGATGCCATTTTACAGGCGGCCCAATACAAACAGAAGGGTGTCTGCCGCGCCTTGGTGGTGGCGGGGTGCCTGGTCCAGGGCCATCGCCGGAGTCTGGCCGGTCTTTTACCGGAAGTGGATGCCTTTGTTGGTCCCGATCACTGTGGCCGGATCGGCGGTGTGATTTCCCGCGTCTGGCAGGGTGCGGCGCAAGGAAAAGTGAAGAACATGGTTCTTGCCGGCAAGAGGCCGCGCTATTTGTATAATGATCAGACGCCCAGGCTTCTCCTGACTCCGCGGCATTACGCCTATGTCAAAATTTGCGACGGCTGCGACAATTCCTGCCGCTTCTGCTCCATTCCACACCTGCGCGGTCCCTTTCGCAGCCGGCCGATGGAATCGATCGTACGAGAGGTACGGCAGTTGGTTCGACACGGTGTCAAGGAAGTGATTTTGGTGGGGCAGGACACGACCCGGTACGGCGTGGATTTGTACGGTCAAGGCAGGCTGGCGGCCTTGTTGGGAGCTGTCCACGAGGTGGAGGGGCTGGGGTGGATCCGTCTGATGTATGCGTATCCCTCTCATCTGACAGAAGAGGTGATCGACGCGGTGGCCCGCCTGCCCAAGGTCTGCAAATATATCGATATGCCGATCCAGCATGCCTCCGATAAAATTTTGACCGCCATGGGCAGAGACTTCACCGTTGCCCAGACCCGCGGCCTCATTGCCCTTTTGCGCGAAAAAATTCCTGGAGTAGCCATTCGCACGTCCCTGATTGTGGGACTCCCCGGCGAGACCCCGCAGGATTTTGAGCGGCTGCTTGCCGAAGTCCGATTGCTGCGGTTTGAACGGCTGGGGGTGTTTGAATATTCCCGGGAAGAGGGGACGGCCGCGCACCACATGAAAGGGCAGGTGTGCAAAGCCGTGAAAAAGTCCCGGCGCGCTAAAATCATGGCGTGCCAGCAGCAAATTTCGAGTGCGTTCAATCAACGGTGGGTGGGGCGGACTCTGGATGTCCTGATCGATGAGCCCATGACGGGACGGCGGGGGATGTTTCGCGGCAGGACGCGGTGGGATGCGCCCTCCATCGACAATGCGGTGTTGGTGCGGGGCGGGGACGATATTCAGCCCGGGGACTGCGTTCCAGTGCGGATCACCAAAGCCCGTGCGTATGATTTGGAGGGGATGATCGCCCCACCTGTCTGAAGAGCGCAATAACATGGAATATGGCGAGACAGAAGGAATAACGATGACAGGGATAATATGGTGTACATATGGGAAGCGCGCTCTTGTCCCGCGTGACGCGGGATGGGGCAGACAGGTGGGGGGATGAATCTTCCGAATCAGTTGACGGTGTTTCGAATTATTTTAAGTTTTGTTTTTATGGCGGTGTTGTTTTCCTCTCTGCCCTATGCGTGGACCCTTGCCTTGATTGTCTTTGCGGCCGCCGGCCTCACGGATGCCCTGGACGGAAAAATTGCCCGGTGGAAGGGACTGGAGAACGATTTCGGCAAACTCATGGATCCTCTTGCGGACAAAATCCTGATTTCGACGGCATTCATCAGCTTTGTCGGCTTGAAAGAGCCGGGGGTTGCTCCCTGGATGGCGGTGCTCATCATTGCCCGCGAGTTCTTGATCACGGGCCTGCGTTTGCTGGCCTTGTCCAAGGGGGCTCTGATCAAAGCGGGAATCTGGGGCAAACACAAGACCATTTCTCAGCTGGTTGCAATCTGTCTCATTCTGGCCTTTCATTGCGTCCA
>CAZGMX010000029.1:13479-19927 GCA_964526865.1 uncultured Actinomycetota bacterium
AGGAGATTGTGGAAAAATTTCCCGCGATGTGGGACCGGTGGCAGGGGATGTTTGTTCAGGTGCAGTATGTCACCGTCTATTCGATCATGTGGTTTGTGGTGGGACTGACACTTCTTTCGGGGTATTTTTACCTTGCGCAAAACCGTCATCTCTTCCTGGAGGATGGCGGCGTGTAGCCGGGGTTTCCGAACCGACTAGAGCGCGGAGCGCGGCAGCATGATACATCACGTGCAGAATTTCAACCGGATAAAAATCTTCTGGATCAAGTTTTTTGCCACCGTGGGGTTCATCGGATACTGCCCGGTCGCCTCCGGTACGGCAGGGACGCTGGTCGGCTTGGGAATGTACGTGCTCGTCGGGCGTTACTTTTTGCTCCATCTGGCTCTGACTCTGGTCTTGTTGTTTTTTGGCGTATGGCTAAGTTCCAGGGCCGAACAGATTTTTAAGGAGCACGACTCTCACTTGATCGTGGTCGATGAGTTGGTGGGATATTTGGTGACCATGTTGGGGATATTCGATTACTCCTGGCATGTCCTGGCGATCGGTTTCTTGCTCAACCGGGTGTTTGATATTTTTAAACCCTTTCCACTGCGAAAACTGGAAGAACTGCCGGCCGGGTGGGGAGTGATGATGGACGATGTGGGGGCGGGGATCCTCTCCAACATCGTTCTGCGGATCATTCTGGCGGTGTTTTGAGGGGGGCTTTTCGCGCTGCACGTTTTTCGCCGCTCCCACCTCCACCATAGACGGTTATTAATACGCTTTTCTTTTGCTTCAAAATGACAAGCGTGCACCCTTTCGGAGCCTCGGATCGGGGACCCTCGGCCATAATTGCCGCCGTGTCCCTGACGGTATGCCGCAAGCGCGTAGCGCGGCGGCCTCTCGGTGAGTCGGGCTCAAAACGTGCAGCGCGAAAAGTGGAGTGGTGGTGAGGAGTAGATGCTCAAATCTTTTGATGTTCGCAAGGCGTGGAAGTTTGATACTATATGTTTCTTTAGGAGGAAGACCATGAGGAGAACCAAAGGGTGGGGGGTTGTCTGGGTCGCGATGGCGATTCTCTGTTTTCCCGCCGGCGCATGCGCCGAGTGGATGTGGACGCCGGAGTCCGGCAAGTGGATCAGCGACAAGAATATCGAGAAAAAATCCGCCATGCTTCTCTATGAAGAGGCACAGAGTTGGCGGCAGGCAGGCGAAATTCGCAAGGCGCTGTCGGCCTACCGGAAACTGATCAAACAATATCCCGCCTCCACCATTGCCCCCGATGCCCAATACGAGATTGGCCAGCTGCTGGAGGGGCAGGGCGATTACTACAAGGCGTTTAAAGAATATCAAAAGGTGATTGAAAACTATCCATCCTACAAGAAATTTGACGAAATTCTGGATCGCGAATACCAGATTGGAAACCTGTTTCTGTCTGGCGAAAAAATGAAGTTTCTCGGCATCGCCATGCTGCCGGCCGTGGACAAGGCCATCGAGGTTTTTGAATCCATTGTCCGCACGGCGCCCTACAGTTCCATTGCGCCGCGCGCGCAGTTCAACGTTGGCGAGGCCTACCGGAAGATCAGGCGCTACAACGAGGCCATACCGGAATATCAAAAGGTGATCGACAATTATTCCGATAGCGATTTGGTGCCGGAGGCCCGCTATCAGATGGGGCAGTGCAGTTATCAGACGGCCCTGAAAGACGCCTACGACCAAACCAACACCGATGTGGCGTTGAGTACACTGAAAAACTTTGTCAAGAAACACCAGGACAACAAAAAGGCGGAAGAGATCCAGCAGAGGATCAACGAATTGACCGACCGCAAGGCCAAGAAGTCCTTTGACATCGCGGAGTTTTATCTCCGATCCAAGGCGGATGAGGCAGCCATCATCTACTATTTGGAGGTGATCGAGGAATATCCGCAGAGTGCATACGCGAAAGCGGCCGAGGCCAAGATCAAAGTTCTGGAAGCAAAGCCAAAAAAGACAGAAGAAGAAATTGCCCGGGAAGAAGAACAAAAGAATATTCTGGCAAAAATTGCCAGGCTGCTGCCTTTTCAGAAAAAGGAAGAGAAGAAGGCAGAGGCGAAGCCGGCGGAGAGACCCGCCCCGGCCGGCAAGAAACCCTTCTGGGCGTTCTGGGTGAAGGAGCCCGCCGAACCGGTCAAGGAAGTCGCGGCGGCGAAGGCTCCCGAAAAGGTCAAGGCGGCGGCCAGTGCCCCGGTGAAAGCGGTTTCAGCCGGCCAAAAGCCTTTTTGGGCGTTCTGGGTGAAGGAGCCGGCGGGCCCCATAAAAACGGCGCAGGAATTGTCGCCGCTGGTTTCCCCTGCCGAGGCGCAAACTCCGGCACAAATTCACATACGAGAGATGGACGAGTCCAAGTCCGTTGTCAGTGCTCCGGCAATGCCGGCGCCGGGCGGCAAGAAACCTTTTTGGGCGTTCTGGGTGAAAGAGCCTGCGGTGGAAAAGATCGGTTCTTTGGCAAAACTTTCTCAGGACGCGAAAACCCCCTCCCGTGCGGCCGGGCAGATGAAACTTCCGGACGAAGCCGCACCGTCTGCGCCACCGACGCAAGAAGCGTCCGTTCCGGAAGGCAAGTTGGTGGGACCGGCCGGCTTGATGGGCGCGGGTGCTGTGGCTGCCATGCCGGTTGTTGCGGGTGCGCAGGCAACGGCTGTCGTTGCAGAGGCGGCAACCACAATCCCCCCCGTCGATACCGCAGCCGGTTTGACGGCACAGCCGGCGGCGCCGGAGCTTTTGCCCGCACCCGATGCAGTTGGGGCGGTTGTTACTCCGGTGCCTGTTCCTGATGTCAAGCCTCCGGCGCCGGTTGTGCTTCAGATCAAGTCTTTCAAGTGGGAACAGGATGGGTCGAAAATCCGCCTTTTGTTTGAAACCAATGGAGATTTGCAGTATCGAATGTTCTATTTAAAAGATCCGGCGCGCATCCTCGTGTCCTTCTCCAAAGGGGTTTTCTCCCAACTGCAGGATGTCATCAGCGTGAACAAATACGGGGTATTGACCATTCGTCAGCACCTGCGCAGCAAGGAAAGTGAATCCCCCTCGGGCAAGCCATTGAACGCCATTGTGATCGATTTGCAGAAGAACAGGGAAGCCAGCGTGTGCAACGACGTGGATACCTTTGTCATTGAATTGGAGAAAGGGTAGCGAGATGTTCTCATCGTCAGTCAGAGGAGTGTTTTTTCGCGCGCGGGCGGTGTCGCTGGCACTGGCCCTGTTGTGCGCGGCCGTTTCCGGATGCGGGTACCAGGTGGGATCCATTAAGATTGGAGAAAACAAGAAAATTGCGATCCTGCCCTTCGCAAACAAAACCAGCGAGCCGAATCTGGAGACGAAGGTGACCAACGCCGTCATCTACAAAATGCAGGTGGACGGATCGTACAAAGTGGTTGCAACTCCGGAGGAGGCGGACTATGTTTTGGTGGGGGAGTTGATATCCTATTCCCGGGATGCCATTGCGTTTGACCGGTCCGATGTCACCCGCGAATACCGCGGGATGTTGACCGCCAGGCTGCTGTTTAAAGATGCCAAGACAGACAAGGTTTTATGGGTGGCAAAGCGCGTCGAAGGGGAAATTATCTTTCCCACGGGATCGGATCAGGCGGAGAACGAACGAAATCAACTGCCAAAATTGGCCGAAGATCTCGCCAAATACGTGGTGGAGACGGTTGTCAATGGAGGTTGGTAGTGTGAAGACGCTTCCTAAAATCACCCAGGCGATGGTGGGGGCGGTTCGGCGGGAAATGGTGGTACAGCCGGAGTCCTCATTTTTTCAGGAAGTCAGCCGTTTGCTGGAAAAACGGGATCCCGTACTGGCACAGTTTATCGATTTTATTTGGATGGAGAACGGCGCCTCACCCAAGTTGCGCCGCGGGCTTCTTGCGCTCTATCAACTGCTGGCAAGCCAAGCCGAAGCAGACAAACTCAACGAGTGGTTCAAGAAGTAATTTCATTTCCGCACGAAGGGCAGCGGACAATGAACCCCGATAATTTTCCCCGGATCACGGTGTGTTGTCCACACGATGCGCAGAGGACACGTGATTCTTCTGCCGAATAGGCCGCGGGAATCGACTCCTTCTCTTTAAGGGGTTCGGCGCCTGCCGCGCTGTTTTTTTCTCCGGCGGGAGGCAAAGGGGAAAACGGGATTGCCTTCAAAATGCCGGTCGAAGATACCGCGGCAGCAGCCAGCAGGGAAAAGGTCTGTGTGGTGGTGAGCAATGCCGTTGCCGACGCGTTGGCAGCAGCCGAGCCGGCTCCCTGGCCCCACCGGCTGAGAGTCTGCACGACATGGCCCACGGCATCGGGCTTTTTCCGGCTCTCATTGGAGGGCGCCGGTGGCAGGGGGGATGGCTCAGGCCATCCATCGGCTGGGTGCAAGGCCATCCAGAGTGCTGCCATGGCGGCGGCGCGGTGAAGAATTTTACGCCTGATCCGTATATTCACTTGTAGGAGTCTCTGCGATGGATGGGACCGCTTGTCTCCGGGCCTGCTCCAGGATCGGTGTGGGAATTATGTTCCCGCGGTTTAAAATGCCCTGGGGATCAAACGAGAGTTTCACTGCGGCCATCTGGTGGAGGGCTTCCTCCCCCAGCATGATTTCCAACTGGGCGGTCTTGATCTTTCCCACCCCGTGCTCGGCGGTGATGGTCCCGTTGAGCTCTTTTGCCTTGTGCGCGAAATCCAGCAGCCTGCGCTGTGCCTGTTTGAATTGATCCGGATTTTGCGGAATCATGTTCATGTGGACATGGTCGTTTCCGATGTGTCCCCAGATGATATAGGGGATCGACGTCTTTTTCAAGACGCGGGGGTAATACTCCATCATGGTGTCGAAATGCTCGTGGGGTACTGCGATGTCGGTGGCGATCTTGCCGGTGGCGAAGTCCGGATATTGCCGTCCGACGGCCATGATGCGCAGGAAGACTTCCTCCGGAACGCTGTGGCGTTCCTCCCGCAATTTCTCGCGCTGGGATTGGGTAAAGGCTTCCTGGATGTCCAGCGCGTTGTGCTGCAGCATCAGATTCCTCCATGTGTCCACCACCGGTTCATTTTCCAGTGAATCTCCTGCGGGCTTTGAGATTTCCTGCTCAAAATAAATCGCCGCCGAGGCGCTGAGATTGATGCCGCCGAATTTGCCGCGGATGATCCCGACCGCGGCCTGATCAAAATATTCCAGCAGGCTGGCGTCCAGTCCTTGTGCTGGAGCGGTGTGTTTTTCCCGCGTCTGCAGGGAAAGCGCGCGGGCTTCTTTGGCAAAGGCGCGGGCATCGCTGTCGGAGGGAAAATATACCGTGGCACTGTACCGGTGTATCGACGTGGGGATGAGGGCCAATTCCACTTCACTGATGACCCCCAGGGTTCCTTCCGAACCGATGAACAAGTCTATCAAATCCATCCGAGGTTCGGTGTAATAGCCCGCGGCATTTTTTACCCGGGGCATCGTGTAGGCTGGTATGGATACCGCAGTTTTGGGTGCGTGGATTGGCTGAATTTCAAACCGGCCCTGTTCGTCCGCTTGCACCTGTCCGCGGCGGATCGATAGCACCTCTCCGCTGGTTAAAACGATGCGCAGGGCGCGGACCCACGCGCGCGTAGGGCCGTACTTGAATGTGCGTGCCCCGGAGGCGTTCGTGGCGGCATTGCCGCCGATCAGGGATGTGCGTTCGGTGGTGTCCACCGGGTATGTCCAGTGGTGAGACTCGACAAATTTTTGAAGTTCCATCAGGGGGACGCCGGGGGCCGATACGACAAACGGTGAACCGTCCTTTTCCTGCTCGATGAAGAAAGGAGCCCAATCGTGTCCGCGCATGGGGATGGACAGGACATGACGCATGGAGAGCAGTTCCTCTTTGGGGTTGGAGGGAACGGCACCCCGGCAGAGCCCAGTGTGTGCGGCTCCGATGGTAATGGGTTTCCTGCAGGAGGCGTATTGTTTGAGAATCAGGGCGATCTGTTTTTCCGTCCGGGGCATCCACACAGCCGGGATTTTTGCGCAGATTCCTCCCGATTCGTCCCTCCCGAAGTCCTCCAGATTCTGTTCCTTGATCTTGACCGGCAGTCCTTGACAGTGGGCCGGGAGGCGGTACTCTTCGGCGTTTTGAACCCACAGTTCGATCGGCTGGGCATCGGCCGGGTTCTCGTATGGCGCCAGGGTCCTAATAAGGGACGTTGTCATAAGGTATTCACTCTATCGCGGAGGGTGAGCCGGTGTCAATGAAGATATAATTCATGCGCTCCCCCTTGACAAGGGGTTGGAAAACAAATATAATATAGCCAGGAAACGGGGGTTGCGAAGCGCAGCGGTGAGACGTTGGGCCGGGTACCTGCAAAGCAGGTGGCCGTACCTCGTGTTTGTACTTGCGTGCGCAGAGCGAAAGTGCGGAGCATTTACCTGCTCCTCCCCCCATTGTGGGGGAGGGAAGGGTGGGGGGTATGAAGAGACGATTCG
>CAZGMX010000029.1:19937-22798 GCA_964526865.1 uncultured Actinomycetota bacterium
GCTGACACGATTGATTTCTTTGGTTGTGGCAGTTTGTATGATTGTGACCACAGCTCCACCCAGCCTTTATGCGCTGGCAGAAAAACAGGGCCAGATCAAGGCGTTGGTTTCCACACACTGCCTTGCGCCGCCCAGCGCAATGTCCGCGAAGAAGGATATGTCTGCGACTGGAGAACAGGATTATTTGCCAGAGGTTTCCCTTCATGGCTACAGCGACACGGCGGCTCTGGAGGCGGCCCAACGCATCCTGGATCAGATCAAGGCCGATCAGGAGGCGGGCAGAAAAACCGTCCTGGGGCTTTTTGCCGGACCTGCGGCCAGGATTTTCTACCGCGAATTTGTGGCCCTGGTCAAAAGGGAAAAAATAGATCTCTCCACGGTGATTGTATTTGTTGCAGCGGAATATGACCTGCCCGCAGGGGACCGCCGGAGCTTTCGCGCCTTTCTGAACGCAGAGTTGTTCGAGCACGTCAACGTTCCGGCCCAAAACATCCACCGCCTCAGTGGTGTCGATGCCAGCGGTCAGCGGCTGAATGGAACGGCATTGCAGGCGCATCTGTGGGAATACGAACAGGCCATCCGGATGTGCGGCGGCCTGGACATTGTCCTGGCGGAACTCAGAAGCGACGGGGCCATTGCCTTCAACGGGCCGGGGACGCCAACCGGTGCGGAAACGCGGGAGATTCTGTTGTCGCCCGGAATGAAGGAGGCTAGCAAAACGGATTTTGGCAACGATGCCGCACGGGTTCCGGACAGGGCGCTTACGATGGGAATGGATGCCGTTTTAAAAGCGAAGAAGGTTTTTCTGCTGGCCTTCGGGGAAAACAAAAAAGACACGGTGGCAGGGATGCTGCGCGGGCCAGTGACGCAGGATTTGCCCGCCAGTCTTCTGCGCCGCCACAACCGGGTGGGCGTTTTCTGCGATACCAGGGCATTGCCCCGGGATACGTGGGCGGCGTGGTTGTCCAAACAGATAAGTGTTCCCATCCGGGGCGCGCTGTATTTTGGATTCGTGGCCTTGTATGGATTGAACGCGGTATTTCGCTATTCTGTTTTGGCGTGTTTTGTTCTGCTTTCCATCGCGGGTTTTGTGTTTGCTGTCGTGGAATTTGGCCCGTGGGGCCTGCTGTTCCAACTCGCGTTCATCGGCTTGTTGATCTGGTATGATCATTATCTGAAAAAAAATAATCCTTTCCGCAATTTGCCGCACGAACAAGCGCCCCCAAAAAAGGAAAGCGAGTACGGCATTTCCGTGGATCCCAATGGGAACGAATGGCATTTTTGCCGCCCTCTGCAGCCGACGGATACTTCCAGGCCCGTCATCATATTTCACCACGGGCAGGAGGCGCTGGAGTTCTTTGCGGGCGCCTTGTCCAAATGGAAGGAATTTTTCAGCGTCCGGAAGCAGTTTCCCTACGACATCCGCAATTACTGGGCCGATACAAAAGATTCCGAAACCAGTTTCTTGAGCCGCTGCGCCAAGGGGATGTATGCGCGCCGTGGCAAGACCATGGCCGATTTGCCGGTCATCCTTTCCACGGACTATGCCCGGATGGACCGCTGGCCGTTTTCCACGATCACAAATTTCAAGGCATTGGCGCAGGAGGCGCTGGGCAGGATCCATGCGGCAATCCGCGAAAAGACTCTCCTCCCAAATTCCACCTCGGAAGCAATGGTGGACATAGATTTTTCCGCCGGCGCCCGGATGGACTTCATCCAGACCGTCAACGAGCATGTGCGCGTAGATCCGGTGACGGGGGATTCGGCGATCAACAGCGGGTTTGACCCCAAGGTGCGCGGTTTGGTGCTGATCAACCCCTTCTTTCATGTCAGCCGCGCCGCCAACCGGTGGATGCGCCTGCAGAGAAAATGGATCTGGGATCCGCTGGCGGCCTATTTTGGCGTAGAAAAAAGCGCGTATGCAGAAATGGACCGTTCCGGAGATATGACGAAGATCCATCAGCGCGCCAGGCTGGCCGCCCAGCACAAGGACTGGCCGCAGGTCGTCTGGATCAGCACCCGCATGACGGATCCGGATCTTGCCCCGCCGCCGTGGAGCCGGTACAAAACGTCCCTTCGGCAGGCCAGGGGAATGGCGTTGGCCGCTGTCCTGTTCGGCGTGGCGGTGGATTGCGGCAGGCACATCGTGAAAAAAATTCCGGCCATGATCGCGCGCAAGGGAGGGCATCCTTTTTACCACTGGATGGGAAGTTTCTTTATGGACATGAGGGGAACGGACGGTGTGGTGGATCCGGATTTGGCATTGGGTCTGGATTATTATGGCAAGCCCCTGGATCCAAACGCCATTGGCATCGTGGTGGAGGGGCTGTCGCACGACTGCATCGGCAATCCGCTGATACAAAAACTTTCCTACCAGCTGGCGGAGTTGATCTCCGACGGCGCAGATTTGCGCAACGTCACGGTGGAGATCACCCGCGAGGCGCCCTCTGCGGACGGCAAAAGCACGGTCCGTAAAATCGAAGAAATTTCTCTGGCAGGACATTCGTCCACCCATCCCCTGGTGATTCAGGCGCATGAAACGGAAAGCATTGACTTGTATCTGCACAAGCCCGCGCGCACCATGGAACCCGCCGAAGAGAGTATCTTGTTGACAGATTTTGTGGACAAGAATCCTCTCGCCTTTCCGGACAAGGAATGGAGTGCGAGACCGGCGGATTCCTTGCGGATACTGGAACACTATAAAAGCGCTGTGACCCGCAAGGCCTGGCAGGCCGCGGCATCCATGGAGCCTCCGGATTGGCGCTTTGAGCCGGACGCCGGGCCGGCGCAGCGCGAAATCATGGAGAAATGTTTTGATGTTGACAGTACTACCGCCGTCACTTTGTTGGAAGTCTGGATGG
>CAZGMX010000030.1:0-22324 GCA_964526865.1 uncultured Actinomycetota bacterium
TGCGTTTGTCTGGGTGGGTCTCTAAAACCTGGACGACGTCCTTGGCGCCCAGGAGGGCCCTCAAGTCCACTTCTCCCGAAAGCCGGAATTGACGCTGCAAATCCTGATAGGCCAAAAGGTACTCACGCGCCAGTCTTTTATTGAGAAAAACACGGCTGTGCAATTCGGCTGGTATTTCATGCTGAATGAACGCATTCACGCGCCCGCGCTGGATCACCGCGCCAATCCGCTGACGGATGGAATTTTCCAGTTCCATGAACTCCCTGTCCATGTTGATGATGATTTCCAGATATTTGCGGTTCACGGCCTGACTCTGAACGGTGAACATGCCAAGTTCGCTGGACGCGCGCCCCTGGCCATAGCCTGTCATGCTTTTTATCATGGGTTATTTTCCTGTGATTTGTTCCTGCGCCTGTGCCCAGAGCGTCAGAATCTTCTTGCGCTGAACCCCGGAGACACGGGATTGAAAATTCTGATCGATCGGCTTGGATTGCTGCCTCGCATTGGGATTCTTGTTTTCTTTCGACGACAAAGCGGCCAGGCAAAATCCCCCCCAACATGCCATTTCCCCCAGCTTGGTCCTGGAAATATTCAGGTCGCTGAGATCCGCTTGAAATTGCAGTAAGAAGTCGTTTTGGGCCATGGGCCCATCTGCAAAAATTGTGCGGATAGAAGTACCCGCCTCTTTGGAAAGCCGGTGGAGCATTCCGTGCGCTTTGAATGCCACCGATTCCAGCGCCGAACGGATCAGTTCCTCCCGGGAAACATTCCGGTGCAGGCCCAAAAGCCCCCCATGATGGAAACCGTCTTTCGCATGGTTCCCCGCTTCCACCAAAAAGAGGTTTGAGCCCCCTGAAACCGACTCTGCCATGGCGGAGGTCTCCTGAATACTTTGAATCAACTGCAGAGAGTCTTTGAGCCAGTGAACAGGCCATCCCCCTTCCGGAATCGCCCCTTCCAAAACGTATGCGAAATTTTTTCCGACGCCGCAGGCGGGCGTTGTGGCCAATCCATGGCGCGACATCTTCGGCCGGCTGCCGATGTTGACCATCACATGGCAATCCCTGTCATAGGTGGTCTTGGCCAGACCACGTTGCTGGCCGGCCAACGCAAAAAGCGCCGCTGGCTGGTCCGCGGCAACCGCGCCCACGGGTATTTCCGCCATCAAAAAAGACTCCTGCCGGGTTTTTCCATACAGGCTGCCCGACGGCTTGACCTGCGGCAGGATTTCCATGGGAATCTTAAACTTTCGCAGGAGCCCCTTGTCCCAGGTTAGGGCGCGCAGTCCTAAAAGCATGGTCGAGGATGCGTTGGTATAATCGGTCGCGTGAACAGTCCCTCCGGTCATCTTCCAGAGTATCCAGCTATCCAATCCGCCGAACGCTATCTCACCCTTCTTCGCACGCATTTGCCACTGGGGATTCCGGGACAAAAGCCAAACGAGTTTTGCGCCGCCATAGATATCGTTAAGCGGCAGTCCCGTACGGGTCAAAATCATCCTGTCCCACCGTTTTCTCCGCCACTCCTGGGTGATTTTTGCGGATCTCTTGCATTGCGGAGCGATGATTCTTGTCAAGGCATGGGATGAAGTCTTGTCCCAAAGCAACGCCGCGCCACGTTCCACTGAGATTGAAACCATCGTGATTTGATCGGCGTAAAGCCCCGCCTTGGAGATCGATTCCTGAGACGTCTGCAAAACAGACTCCCAGACATCGTCCGCTTCAACTTCCACACAATCGTTTTCAGGAAAATACTGCTCGATATCCGCAAAAGACTTACTCAGGACCTCGCCACTTCCGTTGAACAGCATGGTCCCAACAGATTTTGTGCTGGCATGAATGGAAAGATAGAAACCCTGCCTCTGAACCTCTTTCATAACTCCCGTAAATGACGTTAATTACTATAGTTTTTGTACAAGAACTGAAGTTTGGCGATATTTTATTCAAAATTCGACCGAAAGACCAGAACTTTTTGCGGGTATTTGGCAATGGGATGGGACCCTGAAGAAGAAGGATCGGGAGGGCGAACGGGAACCTCAACGAAACAATTCTTTACTCATTGCAATGCAACGTATTACAAATACCATCCTACTTTGTTTCCACTCCCTCCAATCGAAGGAGAAGCCTTTTCATTTTCAAACCGGCATTGAATCCCCCCAAGGACCCGTCGCTTGCGATGACCCGATGACAGGGGATGATCACTGGAAACGGATTTGCCTTGCACGCCTGCGCAACCGCTCGAAATGCCTTGGGTTTGCCGATGTACCGAGCAAGCCAGGCATATGATCGCGTTTGTCCGCAAGGAATGGAAGCAATCGCCCGCCAGACTTTTTTTTGGAAGGAGGTCCCCGGGGAAGAATCCACAAGCGTCTTCATAATCAAGAGTCTTGCACCCTTGAGATAAATTATTGCTTCTTTGCGGAAATCTTTAAGGAAACCGCGTGGGTGCGCTTCCCTTTTTTCTCCGACGAGGTCACGCGTTTGACAAACTTTGCGATCTTGGCGCGCTGTTCATCGCTGACATCCAGAAACTCCAATCCCACGGAATGACAATCGGGATCATCGATCTCGGGGCATGCCTCGCACCGCGCGACACGCGCCTTGCACTGGATTTTTTCAAACGAGACGCGCTCGCCGGTGTACTTAGGGAGAATGAACGAGACGTGCAGCACGGCACGGGGCTTGAAATAGCGGTTCACCTTGCACATCAGCCCGCCTACGCTGATGTTTTTGGTTTCACTGATGATGTCCTCCACCTGCACGGCGAATAAATAATCGATATCGCCGCGACCCCGTTGAAACTTTCTCCGTTCCATATTTTGCTCAAGCATGGCTAAAGTATAAAATGCGCTTTCCGGATGGTCAACAGCAATTCGTCGAGATTACTTCGTCGGGCTCCGCCCTCCTCGTAATGACTTTTTAAGCCTTCCAGCGAACGTTGTCCCGGCCGAAGAGCGATTCGATCTGATCCAGAACCGCCTCGTCGGGCGAAACCTTCAGGCTGTCGCCGGCCTGCAGAAGCACTTTTTGCCCCGTGGCCAGCGTCAAATGCAGATAGACCGGACAGGCCCCCGGCGATTTCAGGCAGATGTCCCGAAGCCTCTCCAGACTGTTCCTCATGGCCCCATTGGCCGCCACGCGCACCTGCACCGCCTTGGGCTTTTTTTCCTGAACGCTTTCCAGCAAGAATACTTCGTTGGCAAGCACCTTGGGATTGTCCTCCTTAACACTGATGCGCCCCTTGATCACCACGGCCTTGTCCTCTTCCAGCAAATCCCTGCATTTGGCGTAGGCCTGCGGAAAAACCAGGACTTCATAGGAACCAGACAAGTCCTCGATGGTGAGAATCGCCATGCGCTCCGAATTCTTTTTGGTCACGGTGTGCCGGGCTTTGCCGATGAGTCCGGCAACCTGCACCTCTGTTCCATCTTTTTGTTCCCCCATGCGGGAACTGTCCACGGGAAACTGCGTGCTCAACATCCGGCGGTATTTATGCAGCGGATGGCCGGTCACGTAAAATCCCAGCAATTCCTTTTCGTACGTCAGACGCTCGTGGTTGGGCCATTCGCCCAAATCAATCATGGGCGGCACGGGGATTCCGTCGGTACCTCCCAGATTAAAAAGCACCCCCTGGTTTTGTTCCATAAAACGGCGCTGGCGCGCCACCCAGCTCATGGCATCGTCCAAATGTGTGAACAGACTGAACCGTTTGGCTCCAGTGGCATCGAAGGCACCGCACTTGATGAGGCTTTCCAGCACCTTTCGATTGACCAGGCGCGAATCCACTCGCATCATGAAATCGTAAAAATCCTTGAATTTTCCCGATTTCATGCGTTCCGCCTGAATCGCTTCGACCGCTGTCTTGCCGACGTTTTTCACGGCCGCCAGCCCAAACCGGACGTCCGGGCCAACCACCGTGAAGGTCGAGTAACTCTCGTTAACGTCCGGCGGCAAAATCTGAATGCCCATGTCGCCGCACTCGCGGATATATCTGGCAATCTTGTCGGTGTTGTTCAGTTCGCTGGAAAGAAGAGCGGCCATATACTCCACCGGGTAATTTGCCTTGCAATAGGCCGTTTGATACGCGATGACGCCGTAGGCCGCGCTGTGGGAACGGTTGAATCCATAGCCGGCAAAGTAGGCCATCGTTTCGAATATCTTCTCCGCCGCCTTTTGCGGCACACTGTTTTTTTTCGCTCCCTCAATAAAGATGCTCTTCTGGGCCTCCATCTCGCTCTCGATTTTTTTGCCCATGATCCGGCGCAGGGTGTCGGCCTGCGCCAGGGTGTATCCGGCAATCACGTTGGCACACTTCATCACCTGTTCCTGATAGAGCATGATCCCATAGGTGTCCTTGAGAATGGGCTCCAGGAGCGGATGGTCGTAGCGGATGGGCGTCTTGCCCTGCTTGCGCTTGATGAAGTCCTCCAGCATGTGCATGGGGCCGGGGCGAAACAGCGCCACCAGCGCAATGACGTCGTCGATCGCTGAAATTCCGATGCGGCGCGCCAGATCGCGCATGCCGGGACTTTCCAGTTGGAACACGCCGGTGGTATGCCCCTTGTTCAACAAATCGAATGTCTTGGGATCATTCAGGGGGATCTCCTGCGCGCACATCTGCACGTGCCGTGTCCGCGCCACGATCTTCAACGCCTCGTGGATGACGGTGAGCGTCTTGAGTCCCAAAAAATCCATTTTGAGAAGGCCGATCTTCTCCAGATCGCCCATGGGATACTGGGTCGTCATCTCCCCGTTGGTGCCCCGGCACAACGGCACATGTTCGGTCAGCGGCCGCTCCGAGATGACCACGCCGGCCGCGTGCGTGGAGACATTGCGAACCAGACCCTCCAGGACAAAGGCGTGCTCAAAAAGCCTGCCCACGCGGGGATCGTTGGCGATCATCTCTTTGAGTCGCGACTCGGTATCCACCGCCTTGGACAGCGTGATGTTTAGTTCGTTTGGGACGAGTTTGGCAATCCGGTCCACTTCGCTGTATTCCATCCCCAAGACCCGGCCCACGTCCCGAATCACAGCCTTGGCTCCCAGTGTGCCAAAAGTGATGATTTGGGCCACGTTGGACACGCCGTATTTTTGGGAGACATATTCGATCACCTCCGGCCGCCGGTCGTAGCAAAAGTCCATGTCGATATCCGGCATCGAAATCCGGTCGGGGTTCAAGAACCGTTCAAAGAGCAGTTTGTAGGCCAGCGGATCGATGTCTGTGATCCCCAGCACATAGGCCACCAGACACCCCGCGGCGGAACCACGCCCCGGACCTACGGGAATCCCCTTTTCTCTGGCAAACCGCACAAAATCCCAGACCACCAGAAAATAGCTCTCAAACTTTGTCTGCTCGATCACCCTCAATTCGTACTCCAGCCGGTCCCGCACCTCCTGGGTCATATTGGGATAGCGCCGCCGAACCCCTTCCTCGCACAATTCCCGCAAATACTGCATCTGGCTTTTCCCGTCCGGGGGCACAAACTTTGGCAGATGGCGGCCCTTGAGCGGAATATCGATTTTGCACCGGTCGGCAATGGCCCGCGTATTCAGCACGGCCTGCGGAGTCTCCGCAAAGAGGGCCTTCATCTCCTGGGGAGACTTGAAATAGAATTCCCCGTTGTAAAAACGAAAGCGCTTGTCGTTGCTGAGATTATTGCCTGTCTGCACGCACAACAGCACGTCGTGTGATTTTGCGTCTTCCCTCTTGATGTAGTGAAAGTCGTTGGCGGCAACCAGGTCCAATCCGTATATTTTGGCAAACTCGACAAGCTTTCGGGCGACCTCTTTTTGTTCGGGGATACCGTGGGCGTGCATTTCCAAATAATAATTGCTGGAACCAAAGATGGCGCGGTATTCCTCGATGAGCGATCGCGCCCCCGCGTCGTCTCCCGCGACAATGGCGCTGGCAACTTCGCCCTTCAAACAGCCGGACAGACAAATCAATCCGCCGGAATATTTGCGCAGGACTTCCTTGTCGATGCGGGGCCGGTAATAGAATCCCTCCAGATGCCCGATCGTGGACAACTGGATCAGATTTTTGTATCCCTCCAAATTGGTCGCCAACAGCGTCAGGTGGTGGGAAGAATCCTGTATGCCGCTGCCTTTCTCTAGGCGGCTTGAGGCCGCCACATAGGCCTCCATGCCGATGATGGGCGTCACCTTCGCTTCCTTCGCGGCTAGATAAAATTCGAGCGCGCCGTACATGTTGCCGTGGTCGGTGAGCGCAACAGCCGGCATGGAGTAGGAGCAGGCGGCGGCGACGATATCCTTGACGCGGCACGCCCCGTCCAAAACGCTGTATTCGGAATGGACATGAAGATGAACGAAATCGGAAGAAGGCATAGTATGAGACGCTTACAAATTTATGAAATTCATCCACTTGTTGAAAAAATCAGGCTGTTGATTATTCCCACTCGATCGTCGCCGGAGGTTTGGAACTAATGTCATACACCACGCGGTTGACTCCGCGCACTTCGTTGATGATCCGGTTTGAAATCTTCCCCATGACGTCGTAGGGCATCTTGTACCAGTCGGCTGTCATACCATCCTGGCTGGTGACGGCCCGCAAGGCAATGACATTTTCGTAGGTGCGTTCGTCCCCCATCACCCCGACTGTCTTGATGGGAAGCAGGACTGAAAATGCCTGCCAGATTTCTCCGTACAAACCGGCCGCTCGAATCTCGTCGATGAAACGGACATCGGCCTCGCGCAAAATATCCAGGCAGTCTTTGGTTACGGCACCGATCACACGGACGGCCAGGCCTGGGCCGGGAAACGGATGGCGGTTGATGAGCTCATCGGGCAGGCCCAATTCCCGGCCCAGGGCCCGCGCCTCATCCTTAAAGAGGTCCCGCAGAGGTTCGATCAGTTTGAATTTCATGCGCTTGGGCAGGCCCCCGACGTTGTGGTGTGTCTTGATGGTGGCGGACGGTCCCCCTTTGGCGGAGACACTCTCGATGACATCCGGATAGAGCGTCCCTTGCGCCAAAAAGTGTACGGTGCCGATCTTTTTGGTGGTCTCTTCAAAGACACGGATGAATTCTTTTCCGATGATGCGCCGCTTCTTCTCCGGATCCGCAACCCCCTTCAACTTGTTCAAAAACTGCCTTTGGGCATCGACACAGATCAGCCGGATTCCATAGTGCTCCCGAAATGTTTCCTGGACGGCCTGTGCCTCGCCCTTGCGCAACAGACCGTTGTCGACAAAGACGCACGTGAGCTGGTCTCCGATGGCCCGGTGCAATAGAACCGCCGTCACCGAAGAATCCACCCCTCCGGAAAGCCCGCAGACAACGCCTTGCGCGCCCACCGTATTCCGGATATGGCCGATCTGCCGGTCGATGTAGGAGCCGACCGTCCAATCGCCGGCACAGCCGCACACTTCGTGGAGAAAATTTTTCAGGATTTGAGAACCGTGGGGGGTGTGCACCACCTCAGGATGAAACTGAAGACCAAACAAATTCCGGTGGGAATCCTCCATCACGGCGATCTTGGAGTTGGCCGAGGTCCCCGCACAGTGGAATCCCTTGGGCAATTTTTCCACCCGGTCGCCGTGACTCATCCACACGGTCATTTTTTCCGGCAGTCCCTTGAACAGGCGGTTGCAACTTCCCTGCAGCATCAACTCCGCCTTGCCGTACTCCCGGTGCGCGCATTTGGCCACATTGCCGCCCAACAGATAGCCCATCAGCTGCATGCCGTAGCATATGCCCAGGACAGGGATACCCATGTCCAACACTTCTTTTCTGCAGTGCGGGGCGCCAGCAGCATAAACGCTGGACGGGCCTCCCGACAGGATAATGCCTTGAGGGCGGATCCCCTTCAAATACTCATCCAATTTATGAAAGGGGACAATCTGAGAAAATACATGATGCTCGCGCACACGCCGGGCAATCAGCTGGCTGTATTGAGAACCAAAGTCAACAATGGCAATCGTTTGTGACGCGGATGTTTCCATGTCCTTGCTGACCTTCCCAAAGCCCCGATCCGATACTATTTTCTACCCATCCCGATCCGCTGAACCGTCTGGAATATTTTTCCTTCGGTTTTGATGGACGGCGCGATGATCATCTGGGTCAACTGCATTTCCTTGATGGTCCGAGCCCCCAAATTGCCCATGGAGGTCGCCAAGGCGCCCACCAAATTCTGCGACCCGTCGTCCAGGACGGCAGGGCCAAACAATATCTGCTCCAACGATCCCGTCGTTCCGACATGGATGCGAGTCCCCCTGGGGAGATTGGCATGGGGTGTGGCCATTCCCCAATGATATCCCTTGCCGGGGGCTTCCTTGGCCCGGGCAAAGGCAGAGCCCACCATCACGGCGTCGGAACCCGCCGCAAAGGCCTTGCAGATGTCTCCGCCGACGCTCATCCCGCCGTCGGTGATGATGGAAACCCGGCGTCCCGACTCCTTGTAATAAAAATCGCGCGCCGCGGCGCAATCGACGGTGGCCGTCACCTGCGGCATGCCGATTCCCAGCACCCCGCGCGTGGTGCAGGCCGCCCCCGGTCCGATGCCGACCAGCAGGCCGTGGACACCTGTGTGCATCAAACCAAGCGCCGTGTCGTACGACACCGTGTTGCCCACGATGACCGAACACTTCATCTTCTTGCAGAATTTTTCAAAATCGAGCACTTTGTATTCGCTGGAAATATGGCGCGTCGTCGTCACGGTCGATTGCACAACAAAGATGTCCACGCCTGCGCTCATCGCGATTTCTCCAAACCGTTCCGCCCGCTGGGGAATGGCGGACACTCCTGCGCAGACCCCGGCCTTCTTGATGGCCGCGATTCTCTCTCCGATCAGTTCCTCCTTGACAGGCTCCAGATAGAGGTCCTGCACAAGACGCGTGGCGTCTTCGGGGCTGGCAGACGCGATGCGGTTCAACACCGCCTCGGGATCCTTGTATCGCGTGGATATCCCCTCCAGATTCAGGATGGCCAGTCCTCCGAGTTTTCCCATGGCAATGGCAAATCCGACATCCACCACTCCATCCATGGCCGCGGCAATGATGGGAACACGGAACGTCTTGCCATCGATTTTCCAGGTGGTATCCACTTCGTTGGGATTGACCGTCACCTCTCCCGGCACCAATGCCACTTCATCGAATCCGTAACACCGCCTTGCCTTGCGATTGATCCCAATCCACTCACCCATGGAACGCTCCCTTTCTTCACTTGTCTAAACGTATCTAAAATTTATGCCACCGTCCCCGCGGCTTCCTATGGCCACATATCCCAGACAGACGGATTTTATTCGCGCCGCTGGAACATTTCAAGAAATATTTAATCGGCAATATCAGATCAGAAGAATTTATTATATCGTGATGAAAAGGCATTCAGAATCGGTGAACATACCAAAAGGTGCAAAACCCTTTGTGAGGCTTTTGCACCATGACCAAAAACACGAATTGGACCTAACAACTCCTCAGTCCGTGAGATTCGACAAAGGCGTGGGATTTGTTATAAGCCCGTGAATACTGCACGATACGGGTAGTCCCATATAATCATAATTATGCGGCGATCCCCCAAGGGGACAGAACGACTGGGCTGCATCCTTGAGAAACGCTGAGGCCTCGACGAGCTGCGTCCCGTCCAATGCTGCCTCACTGTCAAGGCCAGCCCCCAGGGCGTATTGCGATTTGGCAGCCTCTATGGCTTTCATGTTGTTGATGCATCTGCTTTGTGTGGACATCTTTCTGGACGTGATCAACTGAGGAATCGCAATGGCCGCCAAAACGGCTATAATCGCCACCACAATCATGATTTCAACCAGTGTAAAGCCCGTAGACTTTTTCACACATTCCTCCCTTTCTTCGCGAATAATATACTAAAAGCTTTCCGTCTATGTCAACAGACACCCGATTTAGCCAGCAAAGTAAATGCCAATATATCCTGCCTGGAGCAACATGGTAACATATTGCATCACAGAAAGATATATTCATTCTCCACGCCCATCAATCCTGTGCAAGCGAGACATCTTATTAACTCTGAGAAAAAACATCTACTCTGTCTCACGAACAATAACAATAATCTTTCAACCTAAAGTGGTCGATACCACTAAGTCGTACCATTCCGTTCCCACACAACCAGATTTGTCCACGGATGAGATCCGTACCAAAATGAAGATTTTTGCCACAGTGCGCGGGCCTCATCGCCCCAGGCAAGACGCGCCTTGCCGCAATCAAAAACTACCAGGGCCGCCACATGGTAGCCTTCCGACAACATCGATTGAAGAGTATTAAAAATCACCTTGGGAGCCCGACGCGCCATCAAAAAAGAAGTGGGGGCAAAGACTGTCACAATATACCTAGGGCGGCTAGTGATTGCGTCGCGCAAAAACTCTTCCTGCCTGCCGGTGGAATCCTGATTTGCCCGCATTAGGGGATACACGATGGTGTAGCGCGACGCGCTCTTCCGCGCGCTATAAAAAAGGATCTGCGGCTCGGAACCAAGAACCAGGACACGGTCGTCGGAAGTGCCGTGAGAGGCAATAAATTGCGCCGCCGCGATGGACTCATAAAACGGATTAAAACCGTACAGGCGCCGGCACTTTTCTTCGACGTGCCCCGGCCGGTAATACCATGCGTTCACACTCACCGCATAAAGGATCAAGGCCAGCACAATTCCCCATGAACGCAAGCCTCCATGACAAGAGCCTCCACAAAGACCCCTCTTGGGAAATATCGCGTTGACTCCGATGCCGGCCAAAAACGACATCACCGGCACCAGCTGAATAAAATAGTGCTCGCGGTAATACCCTCCCACCGAGACGCCGGCAAACGAAGCCAGGGCCCACAAAATCACCAACCCGTCGCGGTGCAGGACATCCAGGGTTTTGCCCTGGCACAACGCCGCGGGTTGTGCCACGGGGGGCGCTTCGCGTGGCCGGCGAACACAAAGGAAAACGCACCAGCCCAGGCCAAGAAGGGCAAAGGCATAGACAGGCCAGAGAGCTGCCAAAGTCTTGGCCACTGCCCTCCAAAACAACAACGGGTAGTAATGCCACGACACCTGACCCGAATACGAGAGGTTGTATCCGATCACGCACTCATAAAAACTGCTCCACGCCCCGCTCGCGGCAAAATACAAGACGACCGGTGCGACCACCGCCGCCATTCCGGCCGCGAATGCTCCGAGCAAAATCCACCGTCTCTTCGCGCACCACACCAGATATACCGCGCACAACAGCATTTGAGGCAAGGCAACCTGCTTGACCACCAGCGCCGCGGCACATAGGGCGCCCGTCGCAAGACTCCAGACAAACGAATCGTCCCGAATCGCCTTGAGCAGGGCGCACAAGGACGCGACCAGAAAAAAAATCATAAATATTTCGGTGTTGGCCGCGTTTCCCAAAAAGCCGCAATCCACCGTGCACAGGGCGCACAGGGCCGACGCCGCGGCGGCCACTCCCAGGCCATAGAGCCGCAGGGCGAGAAAAAACAACAGACCAATGGTCCCCAGCGTGACGAATTGCGCGCACCAGTGGATGATGGCCGGACTGGTCCCCGCCCAGCGGATAATGGCGGCGTAGATGAAAAACACCCCCGGCGGTTTCTGGCAGAAACTCGCGGTGTACGGAACCTCCCCCTTGAGCCATTGCTGGGCGATGTAGGCATACTCACCTTCATCCCGCTCCAGGGGGATATCTGCTGCGGGATAACGCAAAGCCAGGGCCAACAGACAGGACAGACCAAGCCACAGCCACGCCCTGCCGATTTTTTTCACTGGGATATGTTCCATTGGCAAATGGGGATATACACGACCTAGGGAGTAAATCTCGACGTGATCTGAACCCAGGAATCACAATTGGGACAACGCTGGGCCTTGCTTTCCGTGGACGCGATGAACGTGTGCAGACAAATCGTGCATCGCAGGGCCGTCTTTTTTTCAATTTCCAAAGGCCGCTGGCGATGTGTCAATTCATGCCATATCCAGGCCGCCAATACGGGGAGCATGGAAAAAACGAAACACAGAACGATGGAGGTGGAAATATCTACCTTAAACATGATTTTCCTATTCTCCCTGATCGACCCATCCAGCGCTTCCCCACTGCGTGGGACCGGCCGCGTCCGCCAACGGCGCAAACCGCCACTGCAAAACTGAACGCAAGGCAATGTCGTCCGCCTGCCGGTTTCCGCTGGAACTTTCCAATTGAACAAATTTCACCGTGCCGTCCGGCACAACCCAAAAAAGGATGCGCAAACCGTTCCCGCCCTTTCCCTGTACTCCGCGGCCCAACACAAGATTCCGCTCCTTGCCCATCTGTTTTGGATCAAGACCCGGCACGATTTGCACCAGGCACGTACGGCATGCCGCCGGTCCTGTGATCACCCAGTGGCCGGAATGCAGCGCTCCCTCAAAATCTAGATGCCCAAGGCGATCCTGCACCGATTCCCGCACGCCGGGCCTCATCACCATTCGTTCATCAAAAAAAATCCCGGCCGTGCCCGTTTCCTCTTCCAGGGCAAAGGCCTCAGAGTCTGTCTGCGTCAATTCCATCTGCCGGGGCGGAGGGGGAATTTGGAATACCATATCCTCCGGCAGAGAAGGAATGTGCGTTCCAGCACCGGGTATTTCCTGGTACCTTCCGCACGCCCACAACCGGGGGAAGCCGAAATATTCCGGATCCCGATAACCAGCCACCGCTCGATAGACCGGGGCCCCCGCGCCGTCTCGTCCAACATCCAAAACGTCCACCGGCAGGCTCAAACACAGGGTCGGAACCACGGGACCAACGCGAGCCGGACTGGCTTCCGGAATCGTTCCGATGGACACGACCCCCAGGAGGTGCCAGCACAGGGACAATCCCAGGCACATCGCAAACATACTGCCGGGCCGAACCCATAAATTTTTTTTCAAATGGCCCCTACGAATCCTCATCGCTTCCTCTTTGCAGCCGGCGGCGGAGCGGCCACGGCCATGGATATTTTCTTAAAACCGGCGGACTCTGTGCACGCGATCGCCCTGGTCACGCTCTCGTGTCCCAAACTACTGTCGGCCTTGATGACCACCATACGGGACGGATCCGCCTTGTGCATGGACCGCAGACGCAGTTTCAACCCGATCCACGTACAGGCCTTTTCCGCCAGGTACACTCTTCCGTCTCTTGTCAACGTGATAAACAGTTCGTTGGCTTCCCGACCCTGCATCGTGCGCATCGAAACCGATGGCAGATTGACCCGCACCCCGGGCTGAAAGATCACGGAAGAACTCAACAAAAAAAAGATATTGAGCAGAAACAGGCAATTGATCAGAGAAATCAAGTCCAGCCGGACGGCTTCCATTTTGACGTGCGTCTTGAATTTCATTGTCACGGCAGTTCCGTCATCCTCTTCGCTTCGGACCGCCCAAAAAGACATCCGCTTCTTCTTCCTGAGCGGACAACAAATCCACAGCCTCCGCGGCCGTCTTCTCCATGTCCAGGACGAAATAATTCACACGGTTCACCAGGTAGTTGTAGGCGACAAACGCGGGAATGGCCACCACCAAACCGGCTGCCGTCGTGATCAACGCCTCCCAAATCCCCTGGGCCAGATCCCCGGGGTTCACAAACCCTGCCTTGGCCTGAATGGTCATGAAGGCCTTGATCATTCCCGTCACCGTCCCCAGCAATCCGATGAGAGGGGAAATTTGGGCGATGGTCGCCAGAATCACCAGATTTTTTTCCAGGCGCGGGATTTCATAGCGGGACGTATTTTCCATCGCCTCCTTGATTTGCTCCTTGGACCGTTCGTGCTTGAGGATACCCGCTTTAACCACTGCCGCCACAGGGCCAGGGGTCTCCTCGCAGATGGAGAGAGCCTCGATGTAGCTCTTGCGCTTGAGCAGATTGCGCATGCCCCCCATGAACTTTTCCGTGTCGATCTGCGCTCTTCGAAAATGGAAAATCCTCTCCAGGAACACCGCCACCGCGATAACGGAACACAATCCGATCAAAATCATCAACGGACCGCCTCTTAAAAACAGTGTGATCATATGCTTATTATCCTCTCTTTTGCGAGAAGGTCCCCCGCCTATGGCGGGGTTGGCAATCTCGCAGGCTGCCTAACAACGAGATCGCCACGTCCGCCACTGAAGCGTCGGCGGACTCGCGATGACATATTATTAACAAAATCCCCACTCCCGCCTAAACACCGCCTGCTTCCACTCTTCTTATTTCCTCATCCGCCTGAAACTTCTTGATGCGCTCCATGTGCTGACGCGCGATCGCACCTTCTTCACTTTGTTGCCGCGACAACTTTTGGTACAGGGCCATGGCGTCCACATACCGGTCTTCCCGTTCAAAAATTCCACCCAGCATAAGCGCGGCCTTGCCCATCCACGTCCGCGGCGCCTCCGAAGAATACAGCAAACGCATCAATTCGCTTTTTGCCCCTTCCAAATCCCCCAGAGACTCCAGACAGAGGGCTTTCTTAAACGAGGCATGTGCACGCAGATTCCCATCCAACGACTCCGCCAATTTTTCATACAACACCATCGCCGCACGATACTCTCCCCACGCCGCGTAGCAATCCGCCATCCTCAACTGCACCAGGGGGGCCCTGATATCCGAGGGATACTGCTGTAGAATTTGTGCGAACAGCAAAACGGCCCTGCGGTATTTTTTTCGCGACGCCTCATTGTCCGCCTGCACCATCAGGACATCCAATCGCAGATCCGTGGCAGGATGATCGCTCAAAAGTTTTTGCAGCCGGCGATTGGACTCTTCGTGTGAACCGCCGCGCGCCATTGCGATAGCACCGCACAACATCGCGTCGTCCGACAAATCATGCTTGGGGTGGTCCGTCACGAGTTTATCAAAATACAGCAGGGACTGAGCAAACTTGCCCTGAGCCAGCGTGTTCTGCCCCATCCAAAACAACACAGCGGGGACATGGGCGCTGGCGGGATGTTTTCTCAAAAATTCATCAAAGACCGCAGCAGCTTCTTCACTCCTGCGGGCCGCGGTATACGTCCAGCCCATCTCCACTGTCGCCATCTCTTTCAACGGACCGCCGGGAATATTCTCCCGGCACAGACGATAGGCACCCAGCGCCTCGTCGAAGCGCCCTAATTGATACCAACAAACGGCTTCCTGGTACATCGCCTGCTGGGCGTACGGCCCCTTGGGATATTTTTCCACTGCCTGCCGAAATTTTACAGCAGCCGCACCATATTCCGCCCGATGAAACCGCGACATCCCCGCGCGATACAGAGACTCCTCCCCCCACGCACTCGCCGGATACATCCGCAAAATTTCTTCGGCAGCGTCTGCCGCCTCCTGCCACTGTCTGCCCTGATAAAACATAAACATCAGCCGATGCAGGACCTCATCCCCCCGTGGATCCCCGGGAAACTCTTTGGCCATTTGCCGATATGTGCCCACCGCGCCTTCTTTGTTCCCTCCGAGCCGCTGGGCATCCCCTTTTAACAGAAAGACCTCGCGCCGCAATCCAGCCGGAGACCCGGCCGACAAAAGCTGATCCAGCGCCGCCAATGTCTCCGGGTATTTTTTTAAAGAAAAAAGCGCAAACGCGGCATCGTACCGCGCCGCGTACCGGTGCGCGCTCTTCGGGTACTTCACCAGGAATTGCCGGCACAACTCCACTGCGCGGGCAAAATCCTTTTCTTTGAGGGTCAGCCGGCACCCCAAAAAGGCCAGCGACTCTTCGATCCGGAGGGAATCGCCCGATCGAAAAACCCCCTCCATGCTTTTCCGCGCACCCTGTGTATCGCCTGATTCCAGCCTCAGCAGGGCAAGCCCCATCTGAGCCCACCCCCGCCGGCGGCTGGCGGGATACTGCTTCAAGAAATCCTCGTATGCCGTGGCCGACGCACCCGCGTCTCCCGTCAAGAACAACATCTTCGCGCGACCCAAGAGGGCGCGCTCCCGGAGGGACTCTTTGGCGCCACCAGCAGTCAGGGCGCTGTCGTACCAGGGAATCGCTTCCTTGTATTGGTTGATTGCGGCCAAAACAGTCGCCATCCACAACTCCAACTGCCCGGCGCCCAGCGGATTATTTCCCGACGCCGTAAGCCCTTTTAAGATTTTCGCGGTTTGATCCATCCGCCCATGCGCCTGAGCCGTCTTGGCCAATTCCACCGCTGCCCACCCGGCGGACTGCTTGTCCGGCCGTTCCTGGATGAGTTTTTCAAAGACGTCCCGCGCCTGGGTTCCGCGCCCCATTCGCAGCATCGACTTACCCCGATAGAGACGGGCCATCCCGCCGTAGCCGCCCAGGGGATATTTGTCCAGAACCTCCTGCATCCGTTTCAGAACCTGAGCGTCATTGCGCAAGCCGTATTCCACCAGTCCCAGATGGTACAACGCGCGTTCCTGAAAGGGATTCTCTTTTGCCTTTAAAACCCGGTGAAAATGAACGCGGGCGCGCTCCAGATCCCCTCCTTGAAAGGCACACTGCCCCAAAAGGAAAAAAATCTCCATCTTGAACCTTGAATCGGGATATTTTTGGAGGATCGTCTTGAATTGAACCGCCGCCTCCGGATAGAAACCGTCGTCAAAAATATCTTTGCCCTGGAAGAAAGCCCGCCCTTCTTCATCCATCGGCGTCATCGATGCAACGCAGAGTGATCCTGCAAGTTGAATCGCACAACTTGAAGCAATGGATAAGATGAGGACGAGAACTGCCCGCTGAATTCTGGATTTCATAATAGGGAGGATATTATACCACGAATCCTAGCACCATTATTAGTTAAAGTTTTGGTTTGAGAGTGTGTGAGGTGTAGGTTGGGTCAAGCGCATCGGCCCCGGTAATCATTTGCTACAATGATGCCCCGATTTTTTCGCCTGCTTTCTGATCCCTGGACAGGGCGTCCGCAGTTGTTCCTCCGCCGCTGCTGCAAATACCCGACGGATCCATCACTGTATTGGTCAGGAATCCCTATGCGCCGGAACCCATGGCCCCATTGGGCGCAGAACCTCTTGTCGGACAAGCGGCATAAAACCGGGGGGCATGGCGCCGCAGTGCCACATTCGATCTAAACCGTCTCCCGCCTCCTCAAAAACACCGCTTCCCTTGTTTCTTCAGGCAAGGGACATCGCACCGGTAACACACCTCGTTTGGCAGGAATCCCCCGTCAAAGAATTCTTTAAAATTGTTCAGGGTTGTTTGTGCGATGTTGTGAAGGGCCTCTTGTGTGAAAAATGCCTGATGCGACGTAACCAGCACATTGGGGAACGTCAGCAGCCGCGCGAGGATATCGTCGGTGATCATCTCGGTGGACTTGTCCTCAAAGAAATATTCACTCTCCTCCTCGTACACATCGAGCCCGGCGTATCCCACCGTCCCTGATTTCAGGCCGTTGATCAATGCCTGGGTGTCGATGAGTTTTCCCCTGCCGGTATTGATGACCATGACGCCCTTTTTCATCCGGCGGATTGCCCTTTCATCGATCATGTGTTCCGTATCTTTGGTGAGCGGGCAGTGCAGGGAAAGGATGTCGGAGCGCCGGTATAATTCTTCCAGCGGCACATAGGCGATTCCTGCCTCTTTGGCGTATGCCTCATCGGGAGCCGATTCATAGGCCAGGATCTGCATGCCGAACCCTTTGAGAATCGAGATGAGGCAGCGGCCGATTTTTCCCGTTCCCACAATGCCGGCCGTTTTTCCGTGCATGTCGAAACCGAGAAGGCCGTGGATGGAAAAATTTCCGTCACGGGTGCGGTGGTACGCCTTGTGCGTCTTTCTATTCAAAGACATCATGAGCGCCGCGGCGTGTTCCGCGACGGCGTACGGGGAATAGGCCGGGACCCGGACGACGTGGATCTTGCCGTAGGCCGCCTTAAAATCGACGTTGTTGTATCCCGCGCAGCGAAGGCCAATGATCTGAACGCCGTGCTCCACAAGGTGGTGGATGACGCCGCCGTCCAGCGTGTCGTTGACAAAAGCGCATACGGCGTCAAATCCGGCAGTCAACTCCACGGTCTGCAAATTGAGGTGCGCGTCAAAATAGAATAGATCGAACCCAAAATCTTTTTTTATTTCATCGAAAGATGTTTTGTCGAACGGTTTGGCGTCAAAAAATGCGATTTTCTTGTTCATGGGGATGTCCTCTCTGCTCCGCGCGGCACGCGTGTGAGGTACGAAAGCAGCGCGTCCATGAGGCCATTGATTTTCTGATACGCGGCCGTCCCGGCGTTTTCCAGGCCGGCCTTGGGTTGAACATAAGGTCCTGCCGTCACATCGTCCCCGCAATGGTTCAACAGCGCCCGGACGCTCTGCGGCGTCGTCTCCAGATGAAACTGCAGGCCGATGACACGGCGTCCGATCTGGAACGCCTGGTTTTTGCAGGCCGCGCTTTCGGCCAGACGAACGGCCCCGGCGGGAAGATCGAACGTTTCGCCGTGCCAGTGAAAAACCATGCACCCCTTGGGGAATTGGAACGCGTCCCCCGCGCCGGGCGCCGGCTCGATCGGAAACCACCCGATCTCCTTTTGCGGATTTGGATAGACGTCCGCGCCCAGTGCGCAGGCGATGAGTTGTGCCCCAAGACAAACGCCGAGCACCGGAATACCGCAATGGATTGCGTCGCGAAGAAATTGTTTTTCGGCTCGAAGCCACGGAAAAGAATGTTCGTCGCGAACGCTCATTGGTCCTCCCATCACAACGATGAGGTCAAGACCGGCTGACTGCGGGAGCGCCGGGTCCTCGAAGAACCGCGTGTAATGCACCGCGGCCTTGCGGGCCTTAAGCCACGCCCCCATGCTGCCGATGTCCTCAAACGGGACATGCTGCAAGACGTGTGCGTTCATTTTTTATCCTCTCCAGGTGTGGACCCTATATATGAATACCATTGCTGTGGTAATTTTCAATAAAAAGTTCCCGTTGCCGAGATCAAACACGGATCGGCAGGATGATGAAGGGGATGCCCTTTTGGTAGAAAATTCGCTGGAGCGAAAAGACCGTGTAGTTGTGAAGCCAGCGGTTCCAGAAGGTTTCTCTGGGAAAGACAAGCTGCCCGCCGAAAAATATGGCATGGGGGAATTGTTTCAAAATGACGGGAGCGCTTTCCTCCGCTTCCGTGATGACGTCCACCCCGGTGAAAGAGAGTCTTTCCGCGAAATACCCCTGCGCTCTCATGAATGTGACGTACTTGTCCAAATCGGTTTTTACGGCCTTCTGGAGGCGTTCTATTTCTGTGGTTCCCTTGAAATTTCCCGCGTCCACTACGCCGATCTGAACAAAAACAAAATTCCGGAATTCCTTCCCAAAAAAGCGGATGATATTGAACAGGGTGTGCAGGCCAAGGCCATTGAACCCGTTGACCAGCAAGACGGCAGTTTTTGCGCTCCTGTCGAACGGGAGGGGAGAACTGACAAGGCCTTTGTCCGCGGAAGCTGCCTCCTTCAGCAAATCGTTTAAGCGCTCCAGCAGATGGTTTGTGCGCCGGTAATGATTGCGTATGCGGAAAGCCAGGGCAGTCAAAGAGCCGGTGATGACGATTGTGATCCATCCTCCTTCATAAAATTTCGTGACGACGACGGATATCAAAATGAAGGTGGTAACCGCAAGCCCCAATCCGTTGACGGCCAGCCGGGCCAGCCAGCGCTTTTCTTGAGAACGAACCATCCACCAGTGCCGAACCATCCCCAATTGTGACAAGCAAAACGTGATGAAGACATTGATGCTGTAGAGCACCACGAGGCAACGCACGGAGCCGCCCGACAAGAGCATTATCAAAGGCCCCGCGGTTCCCATCACGATAATTCCGTTCTGCGTTACCGGCCTGTCGCTCAAGATGGAAAAACGGGACGCAGCCACCGGTCGATGGCAATGTTGGCCATGACCCGCGGCCCGTCCAGAAAACCCGCCTGCACGGCGATGAGCAGGAGCATGGCATCCGAAACCAGCGTGAGCAGGATAAAAGCCTGGCCCGGGGTTCCCCAGGATTGGGCGATCGTTTCAAACAAGACCGCGTTCAGTGTTTTGCCCGGCCGGTGTGTCACTCCGAGCAGGAGATAGGCAAGCATCAAGCCCGTCGCGGTGAAGGCCAGTGAAACAGCCATGTACAACATCGTGCGCTTTCCCGTCCGCACTTTGGGTTCCCGCAGGATTTGCAGTCCATTGCTCACGGCCTCGATTCCCGTAAAGGTTCCAGCCCCCATGCTGTAGGCCCTCAGGATCAACGCCATCATCCCAAACAGGCCCATTTCCCTGAGTGTGGAGTGAATGCTTTGGCTGGTTCCGGCGGCCACATCGTCAAATTGCCCGGCATGGGAAATCAGCGCAGTGGGAACGGCGAAGAAATGGGTGATGATAAAAAGCAGGAATACCGGAACCAGAGGAACAACAGACTCCTTTATGCCCCGGAGATTCATCACGGTCAACAGGAGAATGCCGGCCATGCCAAAATAGAGTTTGAAGGGGACCCAACATGATGGAAGAAAGCTGAAGACAGCATCCGCCCCCGCAGCGATCGATATCGCGATCGTGAGGATGTAGTCTATCAAAAGCGCGCATCCGGAAACCATTCCCACGCTGGGAGAGAGCAATTTGCTGGCGACCAAATATCCTCCCCCGCCCGTCGGAAACAACTCGATGATTTGCGAGTAACTGGCGCTGATCAAAAAAAACGGTGAGAGCAGATCCCAATGCGACAAATACGGCCAGGTGTGTATGGCCCTGCAAGGCCAGGAAGGCCTCTTCCGGACCGTAACAGGAGGAGGAGAGGCCGTCCGCACCCAACCCCACCCAGGCAAAAAACGCGATGAGAGAAAGATGGTGAAACACCCTGCGATCCAAGAGATCGCGAGCTTCCCCTATGACCTTTTGTTTGATTCTCTTGATCAAGGATAAGTGTTTCATAATAAACGGGGACAATCATGCCCCTAGATTTTGTCCAGCAGTATCCATAGCCTAAATCAGGGATGGGTTTTTCTGGAAGTCAAAAAGTCGCCAAAAAAACCATTGCAATCCATTGGCGAAGCAATCTCGACCGTACAATGGGATTGCCCGCCATTGAAACATCGGCGGACTTGCAGCTTCGTCGTCCCGGCTTGATACACGCCGGGACTCCTCGTAATGACTGGTATCGCACGCATATTTTTTTTCATATCCGCCTGGATGCACCCTCTTACGCCGCTTTCTCAACCACTGCGCCCTCACGCGTTATCTCACGCGCCTTGGCCGCATGAATCCTCATCACTGATAAATACAGCTTCAAATGATCTATCAAATTGGCTGCCACAGAGAATCTCCTATTTACGGTCTGTTTCGCATGGGCTCCAACGCGCGCCGCCAAGTCCGGATGGGTTAACAGCTCCCCTATCGTTTCCCTAAAGCCTTCCACATCGTCTTCTCTGACAACAAATCCCGACTGGTCGTCCGCCAATGTTTCGGGCAACCCGCCGCTGTCCGAGACAACAACCGGTTTTCCCATGCACTGCGCCTCCACAGAAACCAGACCGAAGGTTTCCTCGGCAAGAACATCTTTGTGCCTTCGGCTCGGCATGGCGACAAGATCAGACAGGCAGTACCAGTCTCTCATCTCTTTGGCAGTTAAACCGCCTAACAAGAGCACATGGGCTCCATTGCCACGAAGCATTTCGATTTTTTCCCTTATCATTTTGGCATAGGGATCATCGGGGTCGGCAAGAGCGCGTCCCGCTATCGCGATGACAACATTTTTTTGTATCTCGGGAGGCAATCCAGCCACGGCGTCTATCACGACATCATACCCCTTCTCTTCAATAGGACGGCCTGCCATCAGGACAACCTTCTTTTCTTTCGATATTGCATATTGCTCTCGAATTCTGTCGATGTCTTGTTCTGCTACATTGTCCGGATTGTAAAAACTCAGGTCTATCACGGGATAGAGGTATCCCATGTCCTTAAGCCCGTACCCTCCTTCAGAAACAGGCTTTTGAAATCTTTCCGCTGCATTTCTGCTGACCGTAACCGCGGCATCGGCGCCTTTGAGGTGATGAATGGCATTGGGTGAAACATAACCTTGGCGGGCAAGTTCTTCTGGAACACTGTCAAGGATTGCCCACGGACCTCCGTGAAAGGTCTGAATCACGGGAACTGCACTGTCTTTGCCGAACCAGTTGACCGCACCGCCGACATCATAGAAGGGAGTGTGACTGACAACAAGGTCTATATTTTGCTCAGACCTTCTGATGTCCTCTAATATCTGGCTGACTTCTGCGGCACTCTCCCTAGACGTATGGTCTCTTGATTCCGGCACGTGCACTTCGGCGAAACGCCGCAAGGGCTCACAGCGCTACTTCCGAGGCTTCCTGAACATTTTTTTTTTTTTTTTCTTCGGCGGCTTGGATTTGACGCACTCGACTGCCTCATCAAGCCACGAGGCAAGACCGGC